>NZ_JBEZZJ010000041.1:0-62024 GCF_040639095.1 Micromonospora sp. NPDC023966
AACACCCGACACAACTCCTGATAGCCCACCAGCGGCACATCCCGGCGACGACGCCGCCACCCGTTGACCTCCAACACACACGCCCACACGTCACCAGCCGAACGCAGCAGCCCGAAACACCGCCGCCGCTGCCCTGACGTCACCCGCAACGCGATACGAGCCGTGCGGTGAACGGCCGGCGGCATACCAGGATCCCGACGACGAGGCACAACCACACCCAACACCACCAGTACGACAAAACTCTCCGGCAACCGACCCGGCGAACGTTTGTGGTCACGGCACTAGCCGAGCGAGAGTTCGGCCGGTCGGGTGTCATGGCTGGTCGCCGTGGGGCTTGCCCCGGCGCCGATCCCGGGTACATCCGGCAGGGAGGGGACCGACCAGACTTCGATGTGGAGGAGATCGCCGCCGCGCTGGAGGACCGGAGCGCTTACGACCACCGGTGGCCGATTGATCCAGCGACGGCAGAGGCGCGCCGCCTCCGTAACGAGCTGTACGTGGAGTACGCGCACCTCGTTTCGGCCTGGCAGCAGGTTCGCAGGGTGCGATCGCGATGGTCATTGACGGAGGTCTTGCGGAGCCATTCGTATACAACATACGCTCCCCGAATCGCCCACTCGAGGAGCCCCCAATGACGAACCTCAGTGAAACGGGCCTGCGAAGGCTCCATCCGTTCCGGGCAGCTGTGGCGGCGGTCGCCGTCGCCTGCACCGTCGTAGCGTGCTCGCCGGTGTCGAACGACGAGGGCGGCGCCAAGTCCGGCGAGGACCAGGCGACAGGCCAGGACAACTTCGGTACGCCGGCGGACCCGGCTGCGGTGAAGAAGGGCGGCAAGCTGGTCATCGCCCTCTCCGCGGAGCCCGACGCGCTGGACCCGACGCTGTCGCGCAGCCTCTACTCGCGCTACGTCTTTCAGGCGATCTGCCAGAAGCTCTACGACGTGAACGAGCAGGCGCAGGTCGTGCCGCAGCTGGCAACCGCACTCCCGACCACCAGCAGCGACGGCAAGACGGTCACCATTCCGTTGCGCCAGGGCGCGCGCTTCGCGGACGGCACGCAGTTCGACTCCGCCGCGGTCAAGGCGACCCTGCAACGGCACCTCACCAACGCCCGGTCCGCGCGAAAGAGCGAGCTCGGTCCGATCGACACCGTCGACACGCCCGACGCCAACACCGTCGTGATCCACCTGAAGCAGCCGTTCGCACCCCTGGTCGGGGCGTTGGCCGACCGGGCCGGCATGATCATGAGCCCGAAGGCGCTGCAGAGCCTGGGCGACAACTTCGCCACCGCGCCGGTCTGCGTCGGGCCGTTCAAGTTCGCCAAGCGGGTACCGCAGAACTCCATCGACGTGGTGCGAGACCCGAACTTCTACGACGCCACCAAGGTCAACCTCGACGCCATCTCGTGGCACATCCTCAGCGACGCGAGCATTCGGGCCGCCAACCTGCGTTCCGGCGACGCTCAGGTTGCCGACAGCATCTCCACGCAGGACTACGGCGCGTTGCGCGGAGACTCCTCGCTCAGCGTCCTGCAGTCCCAGTCGCTCGGGTACCAGGGGCTCACCTTCAACATCGGCAACGTCGACGGCGTCGGCACCACGCCGAAGCCGATCAACCGCCCGATCGCCCAGAACGCCAAGGTCCGGCAGGCCTTCGAGTACGCCCTCGACCGGAAGGCACTGGTCCAGGCCGTCTTCAACGGACTCAACGCCCCCGCCTGCTCGCCGATCTCGCCCGCGAGCCCGTTCTCGTCGGAGGAAGCGCAGGCGTGCCCCCAGCACGATCCCGCCAAGGCCAAGCAGTTGCTGTCCGAGGCCGGCGTTCAGACGCCGTACCCGGTGGCGATGCTCATCTCGAACTCGCCCGACTCGCTGCGCCTCGCGCAGGCGCTGCAGGCCATGGTCAAGGACGGCGGATTCGACCTCAAGATCAACCCGGTGGAGTACTCCTCACTCCTCGACGAGCAGGACCGCGGCAACTTCGAGCTGCTGCAGCTGGGCTGGAGCGGGCGGATCGACCCGGACGCCAACATCACCAACTTCGTCGGCACCGGCGGCAGCCAGAACGTCTCCGGCTACAGCAACCCGCAGCTCGACGCCGCACTGACCCAGGCTCGGCAGTCGAACGACCTCGAAGAGCGTAAGAAGCTCTACGGGCAGGCGGTGACGATCCTCCAGCAGGACGACGCGCTGATCTATCTCTACCGGCAGCGGAACCTGACCGCCGTCTCCAAGAAGATCCAGGGCCTGCAGGTCTTCCCCGACGGCGTGATCCGCGCGGCCTTCGCCGGATTCACCAAGTAGGTCGCCCCGTGGCTCGGTATCTGATCACACGCGCCTGGCACTCAGCGTTGACGCTGCTGTTGTCGACGATCGTGGTGTTCCTCGGGGTGCGGGCACTGCCCGGGGACCCGGCCCTCGCCCTCGCGGGCGAGGACCGGTCCCCGGAGGCACTGGAGGCCATCCGGCACCACTACGGGCTCGACCAGCCGCTGCCGATCCAGTTCGCGCAGTACGTGGAGCGCCTCGTGCAGGGCGACTTCGGGGTCTCGATCCGAACCGGGATACCGGTCTCGTCGATGCTCACGACCGCCGTGCCCGTCACGGTCGAGCTGTCCCTCCTGGCGATCCTCCTCGCCGCCGCGCTGGGTGTCGGGGCCGGGGTGCTCGCGGCGGTGCGCCGCGGGCGTCCCGCCGAGTGGCTGGCCAACGGACTGGCCCTGGTGGGACTGTCGGTGCCGCACTTCTGGCTCGGACTGCTGGCGATCCTCTACCTCTCCGTGGCAGCGGGGCTCTTCCCGGCCTCCGGATTCGTGCCACTGCTGGAGGACCCGGTGGGCAACCTGCACCACATCATCCTGCCGACCGTGATTCTCGGCGCCGGCCTCGCCGCCATCATCATGCGGCAGACGCGTTCGGCGATGCTGGAGGCGCTCTCCTCGGACCATGTCCGTACGGCGAAGGCGAAGGGTCTCCGGCCACGGGCCGTCATCACTCGGCATGCCCTCCGGAACAGCCTCATCGTGGTGGTGACGATCGTGGGCCTGCAGCTCGGCGGCCTGATCTCCGGAGCGGTCGTCACCGAGCAGATCTTCGGGCTGCCGGGCTTCGGCAAGATGACCATCGACGCGGTGTTCCAGCGGGACTATCCGGTGATCCAGGCGGTCGTCCTGCTCACCGCGACGGCGTACATCGTGATCAATTTCCTGGTGGACCTGCTCTACTCGGTCATCGACCCGCGTATCCGGGTGACGGGGGACCCGACATGACCGTCCTCACCGTACCGATGGCGGAGGCCGGCCCCGCCGGCACTAGCCGGCGCACCCGGGTCCTCAGGCGACTGCGCAGGAACCCGCTCGCCGTCGTGAGCTTCGTCGTCCTCGCGCTCGCGGCCGTCGTCGCCCTGCTCTCGCCCTGGATCGCTCCGCACGAGGTCCAGCAGACCGATTTCGCCCACACGTTCTCGCCGCCGGGCACCCCTGGTCACCTGCTGGGGACAGACGACCTGGGCCGGGACGTCCTGTCCCGCATTATGCTGGGGGCGCGGGCCTCCCTGCAGGTGGCACTGCTGGCGGTGGCCACCTCCTTGATCATCGGGGTGCCGCTCGGGCTGGCCGCGGGCTACTTCCGGGCCTGGGACGCGGTGATCTCGCGCTTCACCGACCTGCTGCTCGCGTTCCCGTTCCTGATCATGGCAGTGGGGTTGGCGGCCATCCGGGGCGCCAGTCTCACCAACGCCGCCGTGGCCATCGGGATCGCGCAGATCCCGGGGGTGATCCGCGTGGTGCGCTCGGACACCCTGCGGCTCAAGTCGCTGGACTTCGTCGCCGCGGCGGTCGTCGACGGCGCGAGCGACCCGTGGGTGCTCGCCCGGCACATCCTGCCGAACGCGACGTCGGTGATCCTGGTGCAGGCCACCGTAGCGATCCCGACCGCGATCCTGGCCGAGGCGGTGCTCTCGTTCCTGGGCCTCGGCATCCAGCCCCCGTCCCCCAGCCTGGGCACCATGCTGGCCACCGCCCAGCAGTTCGCCGCCCGCGCGCCCTGGGCCGCGGTCCTGCCCGGCGTCGTGATCATGGGTCTGGCGTTGGCGTTCAACGTCTTCGGCGACGCCCTTCGGGACGCCCTCGACCCGAAGGGAGACCGGTGATGACCACGGTTGAACGGGCGGGCACCGCCTCCGCCGCAGTCGGCACACCCGTCCTGGAAGTACACGATCTCTCGGTCTCGTTCACCACCGAGGGCGGAACCGTCTCGGCGGTGGACCGGGTGAGTCTGGATCTCGCGTCCGGGGAGATCGTCGGGATGGTGGGCGAGTCGGGCTGCGGTAAGAGCGTCACCGCGATGAGCATCGCCGGCCTGCTGCCCGACAGCGCCCGGGTCTCCGGCTCCGTGCGGCTGGAGGGCACCGAGCTGGTCGGCGCCCGGGAGTCGGTGCTGCGCCGCGTGCGTGGCAAGGAGATCGCCTATATCTTCCAGGAGCCGATGACCTCCTTGAACCCGGTGCTCACCGTGGGGCGGCAGATCGGGGAGGTTCTGCAGGTACACGAGCGGATGTCCAAGCGGGCCGCCCGGGCCCGCGCCGTCGAGCTGCTCTCGCTCGTCGGAATCCCGTCCGCCGGGAAGCGCGTCGACAACTACCCGCACCAGCTTTCCGGGGGCATGCGCCAGCGCGTGATGATCGCGATGGCAGTGGCCTGCGGCCCGAAGGTGCTGGTGGCCGACGAACCCACCACCGCCCTGGACGTCACGGTGCAGGCCGGCATCCTGCAGGTGCTCCGGGACCTGCGGGACCGGCTCGGCACGACCATCCTCATCATTACGCATGATCTCGGCGTGATCGCCGACATCGCGGACCGCGTCGTCGTCATGTACGCCGGACGGGTGGTGGAGCGGGCACCGGTCACCGACCTGTTCGCGCATCCGTACCACCGGTACACGGCCGGGCTCCTGGCGGCTTCGCCGACGCCGGGCAAGCACGCCGGTACCGAGCGGCTGCAGGAGATTCCCGGTCTCGTGCCGGTCCTGTCCACCCAGCCCGACGCCTGCACCTTCGCCGACCGCTGCCCGGCCGCCGATGAACAGTGCCTCGACTCCGCCCCGGCCCTGCAGCTGGTCAGGACCGGGTCCGCGGTCCCGGTGACGGGCCACCTCGCGGCCTGTTGGCATCCCTGCCCGTCGCCGCGGACGCAGCCCCAGGAGACAACCGCATGACGCCGCAACCGAACGCCCTCGAACTCGAGGACCTGGTGATGCACTTCGGGCCGGTGCGGGCTGTGGACGGGGTGTCCCTCACGATTCCCAAGGGCCGGGTCACGGCGCTGGTGGGGGAGAGCGGCTCGGGGAAGTCGACCGTGGGCCGGTGCGTGGTGCGGCTCGAGAAGCCCACCGCGGGCGTGGTGCGAATCGCCGGGATCGATGTCACCCAGCTGACCCGGCGACAGCTACGCCGGCACCGCAGTGACGTGTCGATCGTCTTCCAGGACCCCGCCGGCTCGCTGGACCCGCGCATGCTGGTCGGCGAGATCGTGGCCGAGCCGTTGCGGCTGTCCGGTAAGCGGATCACCCGCCGCGACCGGGAGGCCCGCGTCGCCGAGGAACTCGGCAGGGTGGGCCTGCGGGCGGAAGTCGCGCGCCGGTATCCGCACGAGCTCTCCGGCGGCCAACGTCAGCGGGTGAGCATCGCCCGGGCTCTGATCTCCGAGCCGAAGCTGCTCATCGCCGACGAACCCACCAGCGCACTCGACGTGTCGGTGCAGGCGTCGGTGCTCAACCTCCTCGCCGACCTGCAACGGGACATCGGGTTCGCCTGCCTCTTCATCACCCACGACCTGTCCGCGGTCGAGTACCTGGCCGACGACATCGCCGTCATGTACCTCGGTCAACTCGTGGAGAAGGGCCCGCGCGAGCGGGTCTTCACGCGCCCGGCCCACCCCTACACCCAGGCGCTGCTGGCGGCCGCGCCGGTGGCCGACCCGGTCCGCCAACGGCAGCGTCAACCGGTGCTGCTCGGCGACGACCTGCCGTCCGCGCTGGACCCGCCGTCCGGCTGCCGCTTCCGCACCCGGTGCCCGCTCGCGTTCGACCGGTGCGCCACGGAGGTACCCGCACAGGTGGAGTTCGCCGGCGGCATGGCCGCCTGCCACCTGGTCCAGCCCGACGGCACCCGGCCCGACGTCCGGGCCGCCGACCCGAGTGAGGTGTTGTCATGACGTTCACCACCAGGCCGACCCTGCAGGGAACCTTCGGGATGGTGTCCTCGACGCACTGGCTCGCGAGCCAGTCCGCCATGGGGATCCTCGAGCGAGGTGGGAACGCCTTCGACGCCGCGGTCACCGCCGGGTTCGTCCTGCACGTCGTCGAACCACACCTGAACGGGCCCGGCGGTGAGGTGCCCGCCATCGTGGCCACCGCGCAGGACCCGACCCCGAGGGTGCTCTGCGGGCAGGGGCCGGCGCCGGCCGGCGCCACAATCGCGCACTTCCGCTCTCTCGGAATGGACCTCATCCCCGGGTCCGGCCCGCTCGCCGCGGCCGTCCCCGGCGCCGTGGACGCCTGGCTCCTGCTGCTGCGCGACCACGGCACGCTCTCCCTCGAGGAGGTGCTGGAGCCGGCGATCGGCTACGCCGGCGCGGGCCACCCGCTGGTCGCTCGGGTGGGCGACACCGTGGCCGCCGTGCAGTCGCTGTTCGAGGAGCACTGGCCCACCTCCGCCCAGCTCTGGCTGCGCGACGGCAGGCCGCCGGTGGCGGGGGAGCTGTTCACCAACCGGGCGTACGCGCAGACCCTGCAACGACTGGTCGACGCCGGCCGGGCAGCGGGCTCGGACCGGGAGGCGCAGATCGAGGCCGCACGTCGCGCCTGGGGTGAAGGCTTCGTTGCCGAGGCGGTCGACCGGTTCAGCCGGGAACCCTTCCAGGACTCCAGCGGAAGCGCGCATGCCGGCCTGGTCACCGGCGCAGACATGGCCGCCTACTCGGCCACCTGGGAGGAACCTGTCACCCTCGACTGGCACGGCTACTCGGTGGCCAAGACCGGTTTCTGGGGCCAGGGCCCTGTGCTGTTGCAGACCCTGGCGGTCCTCGACGCGCTGGAGGACCCCGGGGTGTACGACCCGTCGACCGCGGCCGGCATCCACGCCCAGGCCGAAGCCCTCAAACTCGCCTTCGCCGACCGTGAGGCCTGGTACGGCGACGGTCACGTGCCCGCGAAGGCGCTCCTCTCCCGCGAGTACGCGCGGGAGCGGGCCGGCCTCATCGGGGAACGCGCGTCAGCGGAGCTGCGACCGGGCCGCCCCGACGGCGCCGAGCCGCGTCTCCCGGCTCACGTGCGACGCAGTGCCGGACGCCGGGTCGACCTGGCGGACCCCACGACGGGCGAGCCGACGGTGCAGTCGGACGGGGTGACCCGCGGCGACACCTGTCACGTCGACGTGGTCGACCGCTGGGGCAACATGATCTCCGCCACGCCGAGCGGTGGCTGGCTGCAGAGCTCTCCCACCATTCCGGACCTCGGCTTCCCCCTCGGCAGCCGGCTCCAGATGTTCTGGCTGGAGGAAGGTCTCGCCTCGTCGCTGGCGCCGGGACGCCGGCCGCGCACCACGCTGAGCCCGACCATGGTGCACCGCGACGGGAAACCCGTCCTGGCGTTCGGCACTCCCGGCGGCGACCAGCAGGACCAGTGGCAGCTGCTGTTCCTGTTGCGCCATCTCGGCGGAGGTCGGTCTCTGCAGGAAGCCATCGACGCGCCGATGTGGCACACCATCAGCCTGCCGGCGTCGTTCTACCCGCGCGACATCGAGCCCGGCGTTCTCGTCGTGGAGGACCGGCTGGACGAGGATGTCCTGGTGGCGCTGCGCGCGTACGGGCACGAGGTGCGGCTGTCCGGCGGGTGGAGCCTCGGTCGCCTCTGTGCGGTGACCCGCGATCCGGACACCGGCGTGCTGGCGGCCGGAGCGAACCCGCGCGGGATGCAGGGCTACGCCTGCGGCCGCTGAGGCCTCAGCGGGCTCCGTATCCGGCCTCTGCGTTCTCGTACGCGGCTGCGGAAGCGGCGTCGAGATGGGCCAGTGCGGCCCGCTCGGCCCGGTCACCGTCACCCGACTCGATGGCGTCGACCAGTTGGATGTGCTCGGCCCAAGAGTGTGGTGCCCGTTCCGCGGCGCCCAGCCGGAAGACCCACTGCACATGGAGGTAGAGCGCCTTGGCGATCGACAACAGCCAGGGGTTGCCGCTGATCTCGAGGATCCGCAGGTGCAGGGCGCTGTTCAGCTCGGCGACCCGGGCCAGGTCCTGCAGTTGTGTCGCCTCGCGGCCCTGGTCCAGCAGGCGCCGCAGGGCGGCCACGTCCGCCGCCGTCGCCCGCTCGGCCGCCAGCCGGGCGGCCAGCGACTCCAGGCGCTGGCGGACGGCGAACATGTCCGCGATGGTCGCGCTGCTCGGGGAGGCGACCACCGCCCCGCGGCGGGGCAGGATCAACACGAATCCCTCCGCCTCCGCGACGCGCAGTGCCTCCCGGACGGGGTTGCGAGAGACGGCGAAGTCCTCGGCAAGCCGATCCTCGGTCAGCCGCTCTCCGGGAAGGTAGTCGCCGTTGATGATGGCGGCCCGCAGTGCGGCGAGGACCTGGTCGCGTAGCGGCAGGTGTTGAGCGCCGAGCTTGCCTCGCAGGTCATCAGCCAACCTGACCGCCTCTCCGTGAATCGTCCAGGCAGAGCGTATACGAAGAACAATTTGGGGAGGATAGCCGACCGTGCTGAAAACATCGCCACCCGTCATGCGCTTTCGCGCCGCGGTGAAGGGGAACCGGAACCTCGCCCGGCGGCGGCAGGCCCTCGTCGTCGTGCTCACCTTCCTGACCGGCAGCGCCGACGCCATCGGCTTCCTGGCCCTCGGCGGGGCCTTCTCGAGCGTCATGACCGGCAACATGGTCCTGCTCGGGCTCTCGGCGGGCAGCGGCGACGCCGACCTTGCCCTGACCTCCGGCTGCGCCATCGTCAGCTTCATCACCGGTGTCCTCGCGGGCGCCCGCCTCGCCGGCTCGGCGCAGCCGGACGACCCCGTCTGGCCACGCCGGGTCACCCACACGCTTGTCCTGGAACTCCTGGTGTTCGTCGTCTTTCTCGTCGTGTGGGTGGTCAACCTGCCCAGTCGTTCGGAGCAGGTCGATCTTGGGCTCCTGATGCTGTCGGCAGCGGCGCTCGGCATCCAGAGCAGTGCCATTCAGCGGTTCGGCGTACCGGGCCTCTCCTCCACGTACCTGACCGGCACGCTCACGAGTCTGATCGCGGGGGTCGCTGCCCGAAGCCCGTGGCAGAGCCTGCGGCCCAAGGCCCAGGTCCTGTTGGCGCTGATCACCGGTGCCGTTGTCGGTGCCCTGATGGCCAGGTACCTGCCCGCATGGTCGCCGGTGCTGTTGATCGCGCCACTCGTGCTCGTCATCGCCGCGTCGGTTGGCGCCGGTGGCGGGCAGCGACCCGGCCCGTAGTACGCACCTGCCCCGGCACCGACCGTTCCGCGGCCACGCCTCCCGGGGTCGCCCGATCGGGATGAGGCAGGGTCACCCACCGCCGCGGGAGGGTGTGGGGAAGGCGTACCGAAGCGGCTGGTAAGTGGTGATTCGACGGGGAGGAATCAGGTGGAATACCAGGACTTCATCAATGCGGTGGCCACCCGGGCAAAGGTGCCCACCGATCAGGCGGCGACAGTCAGCCGCGCGACGTTGCAGGCGTTGGCAGATCGGATCAGCGCCGGCCAGGCTGAGGAACTTGCCTACCAGCTGCCCGACGGGCTTGACGACTGCCTGCGCAAACCGCTCCGACAGGACCAGGTCAAGGCGTCGCTGGGGTTCGCAGATTTCGTGCAGCGGGTGGCGGACCGCCCGGACGTCGACCGTGCGCTCGCCGAGGCCGGGGTCGGCCCGGTGCTCACCACGCTGCGTGAGGCTGTCACCCGCGACGAGTTCGAGAACGCGGTGGCCCAGCTTCCGAAGGAGTTCCGGCAGGCGATCGAACCGGTGGGTGCCGGCGGCGGGCGGCGCCCCGGCTCGTAGCACGCACGGTCGCGGCAGTAGCGCGCGCCCGCGTCGCGACGCCATGGCGTGCAGGGTGAGCATCGAAGATCTCGATGCTCACCCTGCAAAGCATTCGGGCTGTTCACGCTGACCGATCCCGGATAGGGTCCCCGCCATCGTCTCTGGCAGGAGGTTTCCGGTGGTCAGGAAGCGTGCGCTTCGCATTGTCGTCGGTCTCGCCGCACTCTCGCTCGCCGTAGCCGGCTGTGGACGCTCGACCAGCGGTCAGACGCCGCAGGCCGGTGGCTCCGCCTCGGCCGCCGCCGACGCCAAGGCAGCCGACCTGGTTCCGGCCGCCCTCAAGGAGAAGGGCGTCCTGCGGGTCGCCACCGCCGAGGGCTACCCGCCGATGGAGATGTACAAGGAGGGGACCCAGGACCTGATCGGCGTGGACCCCGAGCTGGCGGCGGCGATCGCCGGGCGGCTCGGCCTGAAGCTGGAGATGACCAACGCAAGCTTCCCGGGCCTGATCCCCGGCCTGCAGGCCGACCGTTGGGACCTGGCGATGTCCTCGATGAGCGACACCGAGGAACGCCGGAAGGCCGTCGACTTCGTCGACTACTTCCAGGCCGGTGGTGCGATCATGGTGGCGAAGGGCAACCCGGCCGGCGTGAAGGACCTGGCGGACCTGTGCGGCCGCGCCGTGGTGCTCGCCAAGGGCAGCTCCAACCTCGCCATCGGCGAGAAGCAGAACGCCTCGTGTGCCAAGAAGATGACCATTTCGCAGAGCGAGGACGCCCCGACCGGTCTGCTGCAGATCGATGCCGGGCGCGCGGTGGCCACCATCGTGGACTACCCCGTGGCCAAGCTGCTGGCCCAGCAGAGCGGCAAGTACGAGGTGCTGGAGGCCCAGTACGAGGCCGGCCCGTGGGGCATCGCGATCGACAAGAAGGACAGCCAGCTGAGGGACGCCGTCCAGCGGGCGCTGCAGGAGCTGATCGAGGCGGGGGAGTACGCCAAGCTCCTCGAGAAGTGGGGCGTGCAGGGCAGCGGTGTGAAGACCGCGACAGTCAACGACCAGAAGTGAGCACACCGGTGGATGCGACGGTCACGGGCCCGGCTTCGGCCGGGCCCGCCGGCCCGGAGACGCCGGAGGCGAACCGGATCAGCCACCCGCTGCGACCGGGGCGCTGGGTGGCTGCCGGGGCAGCCGCCCTGATCCTGGCCTGGCTGGCCTGGACCATCGCGGTCAACCCGAACCTGCACTGGGACATCGTCGTCAAGTACCAGTTCGACCGGGTCATCCTCGAAGGGCTCTGGGTCACTGTCCAGCTCACGGTCGCGTCCATGGCGATCGGCGTGGTGCTCGGCGTCATTGTGGCGCTGATGCAGATCTCCGACAGCCGGATCCTGCGCGCCGGCGCCATGGGCTACGTCTGGTTCTTCCGCGGCACGCCGCTGCTGGTGCAGCTGATCTTCTGGTTCAACATCGCGCTGATCTTCCCCGAGATCGGGCTGGGCGTGCCGTTCGGCGGCCCGAAGCTGGTGACCTGGGAGACGAACACGCTGGTCACCGGGTTCGTCGCGGCACTGCTCGGGCTCAGCATCAACGAGGGCGCCTACATGAGCGAGATCGTCCGGGCCGGCCTGCGCTCGGTCGACCCCGGCCAGCAGGAGGCCGCGGCGGCGTTGGGCATGTCCCGCATGAAGATCATGAGGCGGGTGGTGCTGCCCCAGGCGATGCGGATCATCGTCCCACCGACCGGCAACCAGTTCATCTCCATGCTCAAGACCACCTCGCTCGTCTCGGTGATCGCCGGCGCCGACCTGCTCACCGTCGCCCAACGGCTCTACCTGACCAACTTCGAGGTCATCGCCCTGCTGATCGTCGCGTCCCTGTGGTACCTGGTCCTGACCACCGTCGCCAGCATCGGCCAGTACTACCTGGAACGCCGGTTCAGCCGCGGCTTCGGCGCCACCGCGCCGGTACCCCTGCGCGGACGGATCGCCCGCAACCTGCGCTTCACCGGGAGCGCGCGATGACCCCGCCGATGGTGCAGTGCCGCGCCCTGCGCAAGAGCTTCGGCCGCTTGGAGGTGCTGCGCGGCATCGACCTGACCATCGAACGCGGCCGGGTGGTCTGCGTGGTCGGCCCGTCCGGCTCCGGCAAGTCCACCCTGCTGCGCTGCCTCAACCACCTCGAGGAGCCGCAGGCGGGCCGGGTCTACGTCGACGGCGAGCTGATCGGATACTCCGAGCGCGGCGGCCGGCTGCGGCCACTGCCGGACGCGCGACTGCGCCGCCAGCGCGAGTCGATCGGCATGGTCTTCCAGCGCTTCCACCTCTTTCCGCACCGCACCGCCCTGGAGAACGTGATGGAGGGGCTGGTCGCGGTGAAGGGCGTCCCGACGGCCGCCGCACGGCAGCGGGCCGGTGACCTGCTCGACCGGGTCGGGCTGTCCGACCGCGCCCACCACTACCCGGCCCAGCTCTCCGGCGGCCAGCAACAGCGGGTCGCCATCGCCCGCTCGCTGGCCATGTCGCCGAAGCTGATGCTCTTCGACGAGCCGACCTCGGCGCTCGACCCCGAACTGGTCGGGGAGGTGCTGGAGGTGATGAAGGACCTCGCGGCGAGCGGGATGACCATGATCGTGGTGACCCATGAGATGGGCTTTGCCCGGGAGGTCGGTGACCACTTCGTCTTCATGGACGAGGGCCTGATCGTCGAGCAGGGACCACCCCGGGAGGTGCTCGCCGCGCCGCGGCACGACCGTACCCGTGCCTTCCTGTCCAAGGTGCTCTGATGGCGCGGCTGCGCCTGCTGATCACCGGCGGGGACGTGATCGACGGAACCGGCTCGCCGGCCCGCCCCGCCGACGTGGGCATCCGCGACGGGCGGCTCGTCCTGCTGCCACCGGGCAGCCGCGCTCCCGCCACCGAGGTCATCGACGCGACCGGGCTGGTCGTCACGCCGGGCTTCGTCGACGTGCACACCCACTCCGACCTGCTCGCCGGCGACGACGAGCAGCGGGAGTTGCTGCGCCTCGCGCCGCTGCTCCAAGGCGTCACCACGGAGATCTGCGGCAACTGCGGCATCAGCCCCTTCCCGGTCCCGCCCGAGCGCACCGGGCCGGTGCGGGAGTTGATCGCCGCGACGTTCGGCCCACCCGCGTCGGCGCACGCGTCGTTCGCCGAGTTCGCCGACGCGCAGGGCGTGGCCCGGCGCAATCACCTCGCCGCCCTCGTCGGCCACGGGACGCTGCGCGCCGCGGTGATCGGCTTCGCCCAGCGCCGGGCCACCCATGCGGAAATCGGGCGGATGTGCGGCCTGCTCGACGAGGCGCTCGCCGCGGGCGCGGCCGGCCTGTCGACCGGCCTGATCTACTCCCCGGGCGTCAACGCCGGCACCGACGAGGTCATCGCGCTGGCCCGCGTCGCGGGCGCACACGGCAAGCCGTACGTGACACACCTGCGCGACGAGATGTCCCAGGTCGAATCCGCACTCGAGGAGGCGATCGAGATCGCCGCCGCGGCCGGGTCGGCGCTGCAGGTCTCCCACCACAAGACGGCCGGGCGGCGCGCCTGGGGCGCCACCGTCCGCACCCTCGCCCGGCTTGAACGGGCGCGCGCCGACGGGTTGGACGTCACCTGCGACGTCTACCCGTACACCGCCGGCAGCACCGCCCTGCACGCGATGCTCCCACCGTGGCTGATCGCCGACGGGGTACCGGCGATGCTCACCGCCGCCGCCGAGCCGACGGTCCGCGACCGGATCCGCCACGACCTGGTCGCCGGCCTGCCCGGCTGGGAGAACACCGTCGGCAACGGCGGCTGGGACCTGATCCGCGTCGCGTCCGCCCCGAACAACCCCGACGCCCAGGGGCACACCATCGCCGACCTGGCCGCCGCGCGCGGCGTCGACCCCGTCGACTACGCCTGCGACCTGCTCGCCGCCGAACACGGCGACGTCACCATCCTCAGCCACTCCATGCACGAGGACGACGTACGCCGGGTGCTGGCCAGCCCGCTGACCATGCTGTGCTCCGACGGCGTACCGAAGGGGGGCCGACCCCACCCGCGGTGGGCGGGCAGCTTCGCCCGGGTGCTCGGCCACTACGTTCGCGAGGTGGGGCTGCTGGAGTTGGCGCAGGCGGTGCACAAGATGACGGTGATGCCCGCCGCGCGCTTCGGCCTACGAGACCGCGGGCTGCTCGCTGACGGGTACGCCGCGGACGTGGTGGTCCTCGACCCACAGCGGATCGCCGACGGTGCCACGTACGACGATCCGCTGGCGCCCCCACAGGGCGTGCGGTGCGTGATCGTCGGCGGCCGGGTGGTCGTGGACGGCGGTGCGGCCACCGACGCTCGGCCCGGCCGGGTGCTGGCGGTGGCGGATCGGGCGCCGGCTGTGCCGAGGCGGCCGTGAGCGCGGCTCACGGCGGCCAGGCGGTGCGGGTCGGGGCGATGGTGCGGCGGCTGGACGACGGCCGCACCCTGACGACCGACCCCGACCTGGTCCTGCCGCTGGCCAGCGTCGGCAAGGTGCTGCTCCTCGGCGAGGCGGCCCGGCGACTCGCCGACGGGACGCTCGCCGCGGCCCAGCCGGTCGAGCTGCTCGAAGCAGACCGAGAGGTCGGCGGCACCGGCCTGATCGGCCAGCTGTCGCCCCGGTGGTGGACGGTCGCCGACCTGGCCACGGCGGTCGCCGCGGTCAGCGACAACGCCGCCACCAACGCCCTGCTGCGGCTGGTGACCCTGGATGCCGTCCGGGAACTGGCCCGCCGCGCCGGGCTGCAGCACACCGCCGTGCACGACCGGATCCGCGCCGAGCGCGGCCCCGGCGTACCGGAGAGCTTCGCCACCGGCACCGCGCGCGAACTCTGCGCCTTCCTCGCCGATGTGGCGAAGGGGACCTGGCAGAGCCCGCAGGCGTGCCAGCTGCTGCGCGGCTGGCTCGCCGGGAACACCGACCGCACGATGGTCGCCGACTCGATCGGCCACGACCCGTGGTCGAGCGACGGCGTCCGGGTGGAGAACAAGACCGGCACCGACACCGGGGTACGCGCCGACACCGGGATCGTGTCCGGCCGGCACACCGTCGTCTACGCCGTGATCGCCGCGTTCGCGCCCGGGGCCGAGCGGGCCGCCGTGGCGGAGCTGCGGCGCTGGGGCGCGGCGGTCGACCGGCTCGCCGGACCCCACCGTTCCGACAGCTCCTGACTCAGCGTCACCGCCGCGTCGCTCAGCCGCTCGACGAACCTGCCCACCACCGGATTGGGGTTGCCGGGGCGCAGCGCCACGCCGATGTCCCGATACAGCTTCGCGTGGGCGAGTCGCCGCACCGCCACGCCACCGGGGTTGCGCAGGCCGAGCGACGGGACCAGCGCCACCCCGACGCCGGCCCGGACCAGACCCAGCACCACCTCGTAGTGGTCACTGCGGCAGCGGATCCGCGGCGGGAAGCCCTCCGCCCGCGCCGCCAGCTCCAGCACCGAGACCCCGCCCTGCACGCCGAGAGTGGTGATCCAGGGCTCGGCGGCGAGGTCTCCGAGCCGAAGCCTCCGCCGGCGGGCGAGCGGATGGTCGGCGGGAAGCACCACCAGCTGCGGGTCCACCATCAGCGGCTCGACCTTCGCGTACGGCGACTCCTGCGCCGGACTCAGCGGATGGTCGAAGACCACCACCAGGTCCAGCTCACCCTGGTGGAGGCGGGGCAGCAGTTCGTGTGGCTGCCCCAGGATCAGCGCCAGCTCGACCTGCGGGTGGTCCCGGGTGAAGCTCGACAGCGCGCGCGGCAGCAGCTCCGTGCCGGCGGTGGCGAAGAACCCGATCCGCAGCAGTCCCCGTCGGCCCTCGCCGTGTACGGACAGCTCATCGCGGGCCGCCGACATCAGATCGACGATCTGCTGCGCGTAGTCCGCCAGGCGCTGGCCGGCGGCCGTGAGGCGCAGACTGCGCGGCCCCCGGTCCACCAGCGCCACCCCGGCCTCCTGCTCCAACGTGGCGAGCTGGTGGGAGACCGCGGACGGGCTCAACTGAAGCCGCTCCGCGGCGGCGACGATGGTGCCGTGGCGGGCGATCTCCAGAACGATCTGCAGGCGTGCGGTGTTGAACATCGGCCGGTTGCCTCCCTGCTCCGAGGCGGTGCGGTCCGCCGTCGACCGCCACCCGGCCCACACTCTCGCATGCCAGCCGTACCGGCCGGCCAGCTGCCCGCCCGCGAGCAGAGTCGTCTGCCGCACGAGCGAGGAAAGGCGGCCTCTCCGGTGTGTTGCTCGGCCACCGGGGTACCCGCAGGGCCCGTGAACCAGCTCAGGGGGAGGCGCGCATGAGTGACGCGATCGGACATTCGGGCCGGTATGGCCGTAGCGGCAGCCCGACCGACCGTCTGGCGCAGGACGTGGCGGACGTCGTCCGCGAGGAGATCCGCACCGTCCGCGGGCAACTGACCGAGGCGGCTCTCCCGGCCGGGCTGGGGATCGTGCTGCTGGCTGCCGCGGGCGGTTGCCTCGTCCTTGGCGCCGGTGCGGCCTCCACCACCGTCCTGCGCCTGCTGGAGGTGTTCCTGCCCCGCCGGCTGGCCGCCGCGGGCCTCACCGCCGGCTACCTGGCCACAGCGGTGGTCCTCGGTGCGAAGGGGCTGGAACAGCTGCGCGCGGCAGGCGGCAGTTCGGCCCGGCTCGCTGACCAGGTTTCGGACGTGGTGTCGGCGACCGCCTCCCGGGTGGTCCCGGCCGGCACCGACGCCGCTCGTGACGAGCTGGGCCGGTAGCACGGACCGGAAGGAGGGAATGTCATGCCGGACAAGCACGAGCAGGCCGAGCAGATGCGCGGAGACGTGCCGTCGACCGTCGCGCGCTCGGACGACAAGGCGGTCCGCACGTACAAGAAGACGCTGGAGTCGGCCGAGGACACCTACGGCGACGGGGAGCGGGCGCACCGCACGGCGTTCGCGTCGTTGAAGCACACCCACGAGAAGGTCGGCGACCACTGGGAACCCAAGGAGCACAAGGGGCCGTCGGATCCGCAGGCGGCGCTGGGCACCCCGGCCTCCCGCGAGCGGACCCGCCCGACCGCCCAGGGTGTCGACGCCAACGCCAGCAAGGGGCACCTCGAGGACGTGGCCCGCCGGGTGGGCATCGACGAGCCGCAGAACCTGGACAGGGACGAGCTGGTGCAGGCCATCGAGAAGGCGAACGCCCGGGCCACCGCCCGCGCCCGGCGGAGGTGAACTGACGGCCCGCGATCAGCCCGCGTCACCCGCGCACCGGCCGGACAATGGCCACGGGTCGATGCCTGCTGCCCACCCGTTTCGCCGAGGCCGCCTACAACGACAGGGCGGTCAGCTCGGTCCGGCTGGTGACGCCGAGCTTCGGGTACGCCTTGTACAGGTGGTACGCGACGGTCTTCGGGCTGAGGAAGAGCTGCGCGGCGATGTCCCGGTTGGACAATCCCTTGCCGGCGAGCCGGGCGATCTGCAGCTCCTGCGGGGTGAGTTCGGCGGCGGCCGACGCGGCGGGTTGCGGGGCACGCAGGCCGGTGGCCTCCAGCTCGCCGCGCGCCCGCGCCGCCCACGGCGCCGCGCCCAACTGGTCGAACGTGTGCAGGGCGCGGTGCAGCCGGCCGCGGGCGTCGGCCTTGCGCCGGGCGCGGCGCAACCACTCGCCGTACAGCAGTTCGGTGCGGGCCTGCTCGAACGGGCGACCGCCGGCCTTGAGGGCGAGCAGGTAATCCTGCTCGTCGCCGGAGAGCAGCGCCCGGCATCGGTACGCCAGGCCCGTCGCCCACGGCTGGTCCACCCGCTCCGCCCAGGCCGAGAAGCGGGCGTACGCCTCCTCGGCCTGCTTGGGCACCCCGGTCCGGACGGCCGCCTCGACCAGGTCGGGCACGCTCCGGTACGCGCACACCTGGTGGGCGTACGGGTTCTCCTGCAGGGCGGCGAGCCGGGCGACGGCGGACTCGGCCCGGCCCTGGCCGAGGTCGAGCAGTCCGAGCGCCCACAGCGTCCACGCCCGACCGGCCGCCTCGGTGCCCGCCGCTGCGCCGTCCAGCGCCGAGGCCACCAGCTCCAGGCAGCGCGGCTCGTCGCCGGCCACCGCGGCCAGCACCGCCTGCACGGCCAGCAGCTGGCTGACCCAGAGCGGCTGGCCACCGTCGCGGGCGACCCGGACCGCCTCGTCGAGGCTGATCGCGGCGTCCCGGTGCCGGCCGTGGAAGAACTCCGCCTCGGCGAGGAAGAACAGCAGCGTGGGCAGCAGCCCGAGGATGCCCTCCGCCCGGCAGCGGGCGACCAGGCCGGCGGCCAGCTCGTACGTCTCGGCGTCCTGCCCGGCGACGAAGCCGAGCCCGCAGAGCTGCACCCGGTCGCGGGGTTCGGCGCTGACCTCGGCGGTGATCGCGGCCAGCGGCAGCGGTCGGCCCCGGACCGCGGCGATCTGGTAACGGGCCACCGGATGGTCGAGGGTCGCGAGCTGGTCGAGGCAGGCGCCCAGGTACGGCTCGCCGAGGTACCAGGCCGGGTGGAACGCCGCCACCAACAGCGCGTCCCGCTGCGCCGGGTCGAGCGTCGCGCCCTGGGTCATGAGGTCGTACGCGGTCTGGTGGCCGCCCTGCCAGAACCACGCGTGGCCCTCGATCCAGGCGACGCGGGCGTGGAAGGCCGGCTCGTTCACCAGGCCGGCCGCCCGCTCGGCGAGCCGGACCGCGTCGGCGAGGTGCCCGGAGTGCAGGCCGCTCTCCGCGGCCAGCAGCAGCCGTCGCGCCTGGGCGGCCTCGTCCCCGCTCAGTTCGGCGGCCCGCTCGAACGCGGCCAGCGCCGCGCCGTAGCCGCTGCGCCCGCGGGCCTGCTCGGCGGTGCGTTCCAGGGTGGCGGCCACCTGCTCGTCCGGTCCGGTGGTGGCCGCGGCGAGGTGCCAGGCCCGCCGGTCGGCGGCGTCGGGTGCGGTGAGCACCTCGGCGAGCGCCCGGTGCACGGCGAGCCGCTCCGGATATGTGGCGGCGGCGTGCACCGCGGCGCGGACCAGCGGGTGACGGAACCGCACCCGCCGACCGGTGACCTCGACGAGCCGGGCCTCCTCCGCCGGCCGCAGGTCCGCCGGGCCGCCCCCGAGGGGTGCGGCGGCGCGCAGCAGCACGTCCAGGTCGCCGGTGTCCTCGACGGCGGCGACGAGCAGCAGCGTCCGGGCGCCCGCGGGCAGCCGGTCGACCTGGCCGTGGAATGCCGCCTGCAACCGGTCGGTGAGCGGCAGCGGGCCGCCGGCGTCGTCGGCCCGCACGACGCGGGGCAGTTCGATCAGCGCGAGCGGGTTGCCCTGCGCCTCGCCGAGCACCCGCATCCGTACCTCGGGTGCGAGCTGCGGGTCGAGAAGCCGGACGGCGTCGGCCGGCGCGAGCGCGCCGACGGCGAGTTCGGGCAGGCCCGGGGCGGGAAACATCCCGTCCCGGGCCGCGAAGATCATCACGACGCCCTCGGCGTGCAGCCGGCGCGCGGCGAAGAGCAGCGCCTCGGCCGAGACGCTGTCCAGCCAGTGCGCGTCGTCGACCAGGCAGAGCAGCGGACCGTCCTCGGCCAGGTCGGCCAGGAGCGACAGCACCGCGAGCCCCACCAGCAGCCGGTCGGCCGGGGCGCCCCCGCCGAGTCCGAATACGGCGGCGAGCACCGCCCGCTGCGGTGCCGGCAGCCGGTCGAGGCGGTCGAGCGCGGGCCGCACGAGCTGGCTCAGCCCGGCGAACGGCAACTCGGCCTCGAACTCGGCGGCGCTGGCCCGCAGCACGCGCAGCGGCCGGCCCGGCGGCGACGTCAGCTCGGCGGCCCAGTCCAGCAGCGCGGTCTTGCCGATGCCCGGCCCACCCCGCAGCACCAGCGCGGCGCTCTCCCCGGTCCGGGCCCGCGCCACCAGGGCCGCGATCCGGTCCTGCTCTGCGGCGCGGCCGTGCAACATTCCCGCACCCTACACAGGTACGGAGTACCTAAGCGCTACCGATTCCCGCGGGCTTGATCATCCCTAGCGTCGTGGTCATGGAACTGATCGAGAAGTACCTCGCCGCCTGGAACACCACCGACCCCGCCGCCCGCCGGGCCCTCATCGACGAGGTCTGGACCACCGACGGGACGTACACCGACCCGCTGGCCGCCGTCGCCGGACGCGATCAGATCGACGGGCTGATCGCCGCCGTGCAGCAGCAGTTCGCCGGGCTGGAGTTCACCCTCGGCGGCCCGGTCGACGCGCACCACGACCTGGCCCGGTTCACCTGGCACCTCGGCCCGCGCGGCGGTGAGCCGATTGTCGTCGGCTTCGACGTCGCGGTCATCACCGACGGCCGGATCGCCACCGTGCACGGCTTCCTGGACCGGGTGCCGGCATGACCGTCCTGACCGCGCGGCCGGCGCCGGTCACCGCCCCGGCTGCCAGTTCGAAAGCCTTCCTGCCGGTGCTGCTGACCTCGACGTTCATGACCGCGATCGACGCGTTCATCGTCAACGTGGCCCTGCCGGCGATGCAGCGCGACCTGCACGCCGGTCCGGCCGCGCTGGAGTGGGTCGTCGCCGGCTACGTACTCGCGGTGGCCGCCGGCCTGATCACCGGCGGCCGGCTGGGCGACCGGTACGGCCGCCGCCGGGTCTTCGGTCTCGGCGTGGCGCTGTTCACCGCGGCCTCGGTGCTCTGCGGGCTGGCGCCCACCGCGGGCGTCCTGATCGGCGCCCGGGTGCTGCAGGGGCTGGCGGCGGCGCTGCTCATGCCGCAGGTGCTGGCCATCGTGCGCACCAGCGTCGCGCCGGCCGAGCAACCGAAGGCGTTCGCCCGGTACGGCCTGACGTTGGGCCTGGGCGCCGTCTTCGGCCAGTTGATCGGCGGCCTGCTGATCCGGGCGGATCTGTTCGGCCTCGACTGGCGGCTGTGTTTCCTGATCAACCTGCCGATCGGGGTTGCCGCGCTGGCCCTGCTCCGGCGGGTGCCGGAGTCCCGCCAGCCGGCGACCCGGCTCGACCTGGCCGGCGTGGTCCTGGTCAGCGCGGCGCTGGTGGCGCTGGTGCTGCCGCTGGTGGAGGGGCGCGAGCAGGGCTGGCCGACATGGACGTGGCTCAGCCTGGCCGCGTCGGTGCTGCTGTTCGCGCTCTTCGCGTCGACCCAGCGGCGCAGCGGGCAGCCCCTGGTGGACTTGACGCTGTTCCGCGAGCGGGCGTTCTCGGTGGGGCTGGTGGCGACCCAGGTGTTCTGGATGGGGCAGGCGTCGTTCTTCCTCATCCTGGCGCTCTACCTGCAGGTCGAGCGGGGCCTGTCGGCACTGGAGTCGGGTGTCGTCTTCATCGCCATCGGCGCCGGCTACCTGGCCACCTCGACGTACGCCCACCGGATCGCCGCCCGGCTCGGCCGGCAGGTGGTGAGCGTCGGCGCGCTGGTGATGGCGGTGGGCCTGTACGGCATGTGGGAGGCGGCCGGACACGGCATCGGCTGGCTCGTGCCGGGGCTGGCCGTGGACGGCATCGGCATGGGCATCGCGCTCGCGCCGCTCACCAGCACGGTGCTCGCCCGGGTCAGCCCACAGCACACCGGCGCCGCCGCCGGGGTGCTCGCGGCCGTGAACCAGACCGGCAACGCGGTCGGGGTGGCCGTGATCGGGATCGTCTTCTACCAGGCTGCGGATCTGACCGGCGGGTTCCGGGCCGGACTGGTCGCGCTCATCGCGCTGGAACTGGCGCTGGCCGCGATCATCCAACTGCTGCCGAGAAAATGACGCCGACGCGCCGGCCGTCGTCCCGAGGACGGCGGCCGGTGCACCACCGCGCCGATCGTTCGAGCGCCGGCGGTCGGTACATGGTGACCAGGGGTTCGCTGTCGTCGACGAAGTACGACGACAGCATCCGGGTTTGACGGCGGCGCGCGCCGCTGGGGCAGAGGCTAGCGGCGGCGTCGCGGGCAGTCCGGTGATCTGCGTATCCAGGTCGAACTGCGGACGCGACCGGGTGTCGGTAACCGCCGCTCCTGGTCCTTCGGGGGCGTTAGCCTGGTGGCAGGGCGCGCGTTATGGCGCATTGGTCCTGCTCGCCCGGTTTGGGCGAGTCGACGGGCCGTCACGAACGCCGGACGCCGATCAAGGGCTGCCGGGCCGCTGCCGGCAGAAACAACAGGGGGGAGAGCGATGAGCGACACCGCCTCTGATGTCACGGTGGCCTTCGTGCACGGCGCCTTCGCCGACAGCTCCAGCTGGAACGCGGTGATCGGCCGTCTCCAGGCGGCGGGGGTGACCACGACGGCGATCCCCAATCCGCTGCGCGGGATCACCGAGGACGCCGCCTACGTGGCCAGCGCTCTGCGTCAACTGCCGGGCCGGGTGTTGGTGGTCGGTCACTCCTACGGCGGGGCGGTCATCACCAACGCCGTGCCGATGGCCGACAACGTCGTCGGTCTCGTCTACGTTGCGGCGTTCGCTCCCGACGAGGGCGAGACCCTGATGGACATCGAGGGCGGGTCGAAGGACAGCGTGCTGACGTCCGCGATCCAGCCACTGCAGTACCCGACCGCCCAGGGCACCGAGACCGAGTTCCGCATCGACCCGGCCAAGTTCCACGACGCATTCGCCAGTGACGTCTCGGACGCCGACGCCGCGGTGATGGCCGCGACGCAGCGGCCCGTCTCGTCACTGGCGTTCTCGACACCCTCCGGGCCGCCGGCGTGGAAGGCCCTGCCCGCCTGGGCGGTCGTGGCGATCGGCGACAAGGCGGCAGGCAGCGACGTCGTCCTCAAGATGGCCAAGCGGGCCGGTGCCACGATCACGGAGGTTGAGGCCTCGCACGTGGTCATGGTGACCCAGCCGCAGGTGGTCGTCGACGTCGTCACGGAAGCCCTGGCCTCCGTCGCCAGGTGACGCCGGAGGTCGGACCCGATCCGGCCCATCCGGGCCGGCGTGCTCGCGCTGTGTGAAGCCGAGGTCGGGCGACGGGCCCGGTGGTGAACATCGGGTGCAGCCGCGAAGAATCGTGCCGTCAGGCATTGACACGCAGAAGGTTTCCTTCAACGATGCCTATCCATGAAGACGAGTCGCGTGGGAGCCGGGGTCCGTCGCACGCTGGTGTGCTCGCTGCTCGCGGGGTTGCTCGCGGTGTTCCCGGGCGTGGTGTCGCCGGCGGCGGCGAGCGTGTCCGCGACATCGGCCACCCTGGCCGGCTACCCGGTGTGGGCGCACTTCACCGACCCGACCGCCGGACGCGACTACACCATCCTCACCGAGCTGCAACGGCTGATCGACGCCACTCCGGCGGGTGCCACGATCCGGGCGGCGATCCACTCCCTCAGCGTCGATTCGGTGGCCGACGCGCTGGTGCGGGCCCAGACCCGCGGCGTCACCGTGCTGGTGGTCCTCGACGGTAAGAACGCGACCTCGACCGACCCCGCCATCACGACGATCAAGCAGTTGACCAACCACCAGTTCTGCCTGAACAGCAGCGGCGGTCACGGCTGCATCAGCACCAGCGCCGCGGGCGACATGCACACCAAGCTGGTCACCTTCTCCAGCACCACCGACCCGAACGGCGTCGCCCGCGGCAACGTCGTCTGGTTCGGGTCGAGCAACCTCACCTACGCCACCGGCCCGGACGCGTTCAACAACTCCGTCACCGTCTACGGCGACGCGGCGCTCGCCGCCGGCCTGAACGCGAACTTCACCGACCTGTGGAACCGGCGGCACTACAGCGGCAACGACTACTACGACTCCGCGTCCGGTCGCGGCTACTACCAGGCGGCAGCAGCCGACGCGTACGCCTCACCCGAGGGGGTGGGGCAGACCGACACCATCGCCACCCGGCTCAACGACCTCACCCCGGACGCCAACTGCCGACTGCGCGTGGCCATGGCGGCGGTGACCACCGGCCGCCCACAGATCGTCAGCCTGGTCGGCCGGTTCCGCGCCGCGGGGTGCAAGGTCTGGATGGTGATCGGTACGAACGCCGACGGTGGCATCGCGATGAGCCAGTCGGTCTACAACGAGCTACTCGACGCGGGCGTGTCCATCCGCCGCAAGGACAAGGTGCACGACAAGTTCTTCGTGGCCTACGGCAGGTACGGCAGCGCCTACCAGTACCGCGTCTACACCGGCTCCCAGAACTGGACCCAGGACGCGCTGAACGAGAACGACGAGATCTTCGTCAAGATGGCCCCCGAGAGCGGCAGCGCGCACCCGCTCTACGACGGCTACTACACCCACTTCAACGACGCGTACAACACGGGAGTGACCTGCGCGAAGAGCAGCTTCCCGTGCCGATCCTGACCGCTGCCGGCCAGCGGGTCCGCGGCGCCGAGCGGGGCGGTCGCTACCGCGCCCGAGCCCGGTCCGCGAGCCAGTCGTCGAAGGTCGTGGGCGCGATCCGGGCATCCGGGCCCGGCAGCAACACGTTGCCCGCCATGTCCGCGCCGAGAATCCCCTCCCACGTGGGGACGAGGGTCATCTCGCGTCCATCCGCCTGCTGGGTCCGGCGCGCCATGTCCACGAGATCGTGACGATCGGGGCCCGCCACGTCACGGTGGCGTCCCTGGGGCGGCCCACCGGCCACCTCGGCGAGGACCTCGGCGACGTCACCCGGGGCGATCGGCTGGATGAGCAGCGGCGCGAGGTAAGTGGTGCCGTCCTGTTCCGTCCAGGTGGCCACGGTCGCGGCGAAGTCGAAGAACTGGGTGAAGGGCACGATGGTCCACGGCACGTCGCCGGCCGAAACCAGTCGCTCCTGCTCCCGCTTGCCGAAGTAGTGCGCGTTCCCGGCGATACGGTGCACCTCGACGATGGAGAGCAGGACGTGGTGCCGGACCCCCAACTCCTGCTCGGCCCTCAGCAGATTCCGGGTGGCGGCGGCGAAGTACGCCACGGTGGCCTCGCGGTCGGCCGGTGGCGCGCTGATCGCGTCGACGACGACGTCGACCCCGGTCAGCGCCTCGTCCAGCCCTCGGCCGGCCACCAGGTCGACACCGTGCGACCGGCTGATCGGAACGGGGTCGTGGCCGTGCCGGCGCAGGGCGGGCACGGTCAGGGAGCCGATGTTGCCGGATGCGCCGGCGACGGCCACACGCATGTCTGGCTCCTGTCTCAGATCCGGTGCGAGGCGCACCGGACGTGACCGGGCACCGGCCCACTGAGGAGCACTGCCCGGAAGATGCCCGGACGGCTCCACACGCTCGCGGATCGGCACACCGGGCCGACACCTCACGCTGAGCTTCAGGGTAGGGGGAGGGCGGCGTGCCGCGAGCCCGGAATCGAGCGACGCGACCGGGCCGCCGGTGCGGGGCATCGGAAGGGGCAATGCGCGTTCCGCGCGGCGCTCGGCTCTCCACCCGATGGGTCTGTGGCCGGCCGATGAGTTTGGGATGCTGCGACGGTCTACCCGTCGACACCACCTGACTCGAAGGGACCCCCGATGGCAAAGGTCATCTCCACGCTGTTCATCTCGGCCGACGGCGTGGCCGAGATCGACCCCGACTGGCACTTCCCGTACTTCGACGAGAACATGGGCCGCGCCGTCGGCGAGGACTACGACACCGCTGACGTGCTGCTCATCGGCCGCGAGACCTATGACAGCTTCGCCGGGGCCTGGCCCGACCGTGAGGCCGCAGGTGGCGAAGACGCATCGTTCGCCAAGCAGCTCGGGGACGTGCGCAAGGTGGTCGTCTCGCGCCAGCCGCTGGAGTTCTCCTGGCGCAACTCGGAGCTGATCAAGGGTGATCTCCTCGAGGCCGTCGCCGCCCTCAAGGCCGATGCCGGCGTCAAGGGCGTCCTCATCCCGGGGTCGATCTCCGTGGTGCAGCAGCTGCTCGCCGCGGGGCTGGTCGACGAGCTGCGCCTGCTGGTGCATCCGGTGGCGGCACGCAAGGGCCGCAAGCTGTTCGACGAGGGCGACGCGCCGTACCACCTGCGGGTGACGGCCACCGAGGTGTTTCCGACGGGCGTGATCCGCGTGATCTACGCACCGACCGCGGCGCCGGCGAAGGTCGGTTACGCCGATGTCAAGGACCAGGTGCCCGAAGGAAACTAGGGCCATAATCCGATCTTCGACGCGCTGAACGGTCACCCCGGTCCGGGCGCCACCGCCGACTCGACACAGGCCCTAGCATCGTCGCCATGGCAACGCGGCTTGTTCAAATCAACATGAAGGCTCGGGACGACTCCGCGCTGGGCGGTTTCTGGGCGGAGGCGCTCGGCTGGGGAGTCTCCAGCGAGGGACCCGGCGTGACCAACCTCGAACCCGAGGGCTTCGTCTACCCCGACCCCGTCGCCGTCTGCATCGACCTCATCGCCTCCCCGGAACCCAAGACGGTGAAGAACCGCGTGCACGTCGACCTCGCCACCACCTCGGCGGCCCATCAGGCGGAGGTGGTCATGCGCCTGAAGGATCTCGGCGCGACACCCGCCGACGTAGGCCAGGGCGACGTCCCATGGACGGTCCTGGCCGACCCGGAGGGCAACGAGTTCTGCGTGCTGGACCCCCGACCGCTCTACCGGGACACCGGACCGATCGCCGCGGTAGTGGTCGACTGCGCCGATCCGCGAGCCATGGCCCGCTTCTGGGGCGAGGCCATGGACTGGACCCTGCACGAGGTGACCGACCACAACGCGGTCCTGCGCTCCGCCAAGGGCGTCGGCCCATATCTGCAGTTCCTCCGCACACCCGACGTGAAGACCGTGTGGAACCGCGTCCATCTCGACGTCCGCCCATACCCAGGTGACGACCTGGAGGCCGAGGCGGCCAGACTGCGGACTCTCGGTGCCACCGCCATCGACCTCCGCCAGAGCGTCCCGTGGACGGTCCTCGCCGACCCGGAAGGCAACGAGTTCTGCCTCCTCGCCCCAGGCTGACCCCCACCCCCGGGGGCGCGATCGGCGGCCCGGATCTCACGTCCCCGGTGAGTTGTCCTGGTCGGCGGGGATGAGCGGCTGCGGCGCCGGCGACAGGATGTGGCGGCCGGCGTCCAGGTCGGTGAGGTCTCCGGCGGCGTTGATGAGGCCGATGTGCGAGAACGCCTGAGGAAAATTACCCAGGGCCTCCCCGCTGTCCGGGTCGATCTGCTCGGCGAACAGGCCCAGGTCGTTGACCCGCCCGGCGAGCCGCTCGAAGAGCTGCTCGGCCCGGTCGCGCTCGCCGGCCAGCACCAGGCAGCTCACCAGCCAGAAGGAGCAGATCAGGAAGCCGGCGGGGTCACCCTCCCAGCGGCGCAGCAGGCCGTTGTGGGACAACCGCTCCTCGATCACCCGGATGGTGGAACGCATCCTCGGATCGTCGGCGGGAAGGAAGCCCACCAACGGGATCAGCAGCACCGACGCGTCCGGCTCATCGCTGTCGAACGCCCCGCTGAAGGCCGACAGCCGGTCGCTCCAGCCCCGGGTCAGCACGGCTCGGCGCACCTCGTCCCGTGCCGCCGCCCACCTGGCGACGTCCGCCTCGGAGCCCAGGTGGGACCCGAAGCGGACGGCTCGGTCCAACGCCGTCCAGCACTGCACCTTCGATGACACGTAGTGGCGTTCGGCGTCGCGTTCCTCCCACATCCCGGCGTCCGGCAGGTGCCAGTCCCGCGCGGCCCGCTCGGTGATGGCGCGCAGCAGTTGGGCGATCTCCGGCGGCATCGGGTCGAGGAACTGCCGCATCAGCCACGCTGCGGCGAGCGGCTCACCGTGTACGTCGTTCTGCCGTTGCCGCCAGGCGTCGTTGCCCACCATCACCGGGCGGCTTCCGGCGAAGCCCGCCAGGTGGTCGAGGTGGTGTTCGGTGAGGTCCCGTTCCCCCTCGACCCCGTACATGATCGGCACGATGCCCTCGTTCATGCCCATCGACCGCACCAACCACCCGACGTGCAGGCTGAGCTCGTCGGCGCAGGCCACCCGCCAGAGCGCCTCCAGCGTGAAGCTGAAGTCGCGTACCCAGGCGTAGCGGTAGTCGTAGTTGCGTTCGCCGCCCAACTTCTCGGGCAGGGACATCGTCGGGGCGGCCACCACCGCGCCGCTGGGCCGGTAGGTCATGCCCTGCACCACCAGCGCGCTGCGTCGCACCTGCTCCCGGTAGCGGCCACGGTAGTCGTGCAGGTCGATCCAGGACCGCCAGCCCTCGGCGGCGTTGTCGATCGCCTGTTCGGCGTCGAGCACAGCCGGCGGGCCGGCGTCGTAGGCCGGCGCGTACCCCAGGGTGAAGCGTTGCGTCTCGCCGGCCCGTACGGTGAACGACCCGAACGCCTCCCCGAGCTCGCACACGAGTGGGATGGTCGTCCGCAGGTCCAGCCGGGTCGACGCGGCGATGACGACCAGCGCGTCGTCCTGCTGCGCCAGCTGGGGGACCATCCGGCCGTACTCCAACCGCGGCCGGTAGTGCATGCGCAGCGGGACCTCGCCGGACAGCCCTCGCACCACCCGGGCCAGCACCCTCGGCGAGTGCAGCCCGACCTCATGGCCCCGCGCTCCCGGCCCGAGCGCGAGCGCGTCGGTCACCGCCACGCTGCCGGTCGCGGTGGTGAAGACGGTGCGGAGCACGAGCGTATCGGTCAGGTAGGCACGTTCCGTGCTGAACCTGCCCTCGGGACGGATCGACCAGTGCCCGGCGTCGTCGTCGAGCAGGCGGGCGAACACGGACGGGGCGTCGAACCGGGCGGGGCACCACCAGGTCACCGAACCGGCGCGGTCCACCAGCGCCGCGCTGCGACCATCGGCCAGGAAACCGTGGTCCGCGATCCGTCCGCACCCCATGGAAGGAACTACCCGAGCCGAAGGCAGTGACACCGCCACATCTCGCCCCGAACGCGTCCTCGAGCGACCGGGTGGCGCCCGGACACCTCAGTCGGCGCGGGAGCCGTCGGCCACGACGATCGAGACGGGGGTCCCGGATTCGACGGTACGGGAGACGGTGCAGAGCCGGTCGTGCGACTGCTGCAGCGACCGGGGCAGCGCCTCGCGCGCCCGGTCACCGTCCGCGTCCGCCGGGAACGTCACGGTGAACTCGACCATGAGGTTCTGCATCCGGTTTCCGCCGGCCTCGTCCCGGATCTTGTCGCCGGTGACCTTCACCGAGAACCGGGTCGGCTCGGCGCGGCGGCTGGTGATGTGGTCCACGTCGATCGACGTGCAGCCTCCGATGGCCGCCAGCAGCAGTTCCACCGGCGTGAAGCTGCCGTCCTCGCCGGTGCCCATCGACAACGACCCGCCGCGGACGTTCCGCACGACGTAGTTTCCCAGGCTGGTGCGCTCGATATCCACCGAGCGGAAGGTGTCCGCACTCATGACCGGCACGCTACCTCCGCTCGGTCGGCCAGCACGACGACGGGGTGTCACCGGCGGCGCGGCGTGATCAGCCCCGACTCGTACGCCCACACGACGAGCTGGGCACGGTCGCGGCAGTGCAGCTTCGTCATGGCCCGGTTGACGTGTGTCTTGGCGGTCAACGGGCTGATCACCAGGCGCTCGGCGATCTCGTCGTTGCTCAGCCCCCGGGCGACCAGCTCGACCATCTCCTGTTCGCGGGCGGTCAGCACGTCCCGGCCGGCCGCCGGGTCGGCCAGCGGCGGGCCGGCGACGAACTCGCTGATGAGCGTCCGCGTGACCGCCGGGGCGAGCAGCGCGTCGCCGCGCGCCACGATGGCGATGGCCTGCAGCAGGTCGGCGGGGTCGGCGTC
Source organism: Micromonospora sp. NPDC023966 (assembly GCF_040639095.1). NCBI lineage: Bacteria > Bacillati > Actinomycetota > Actinomycetes > Micromonosporales > Micromonosporaceae > Micromonospora > Micromonospora sp. NPDC023966. The sequence goes on from NZ_JBEZZJ010000041.1 coordinate 29,647, forward strand.
CTTGAGGAGGAACCCGCTGGCGCCCGCGCGGAGCGTGGCGAAGACGTAGGAGTCGAGCCCGTAGTTGGTGAGGATGAGGACGCGGACCGCGGTGAGGTCGGGATCGGCCGCGATACGCCCGGTGGCTTCGATGCCGTCGAGTCCGGGCATCTGCACGTCCATCAGCACGACGTCCGGCCGCAGGCGTCGTGCCAGCTGGACGGCTGAGGCGCCGTCGGTGGCCTCGCCGACGACCTCCAGGTCGTCCTCGGCGTCGAGCAGCGCCCGGAATCCGGCCCGCATCAGCGCCTGGTCGTCGGCGATCAGGACCCGGGTCATGCTTGGCCGTCCAGCGGGAACGTGGCCCGTACCGCGAACCCGCCGTCGTCGCGGGCGGCGACGTGCAGCAGGCCGCCCAGTCCGGTGACCCGTTCCCGCATGCCGCGCAAGCCCACGCCCGGTGTCACCGGCCGGACCGACGACGCCTGGCCGTCGTCGGTCACCGAGACGGTCAGCTGCGCCGGGGCGTACTCGACGTGGATCCGCGCGGTGGCGGGGCCGGCGTGGCGGGCCACGTTGGTCAGGGCCTCCTGGACGACGCGAAATCCGGCCTGGTCGACCTCGACGGGCAGGTCCCGGGGCTGACCGGTGACCGTCACGTCCACCGGTACGCCGGCCGCCCGGGTCCGCTCGGCGAGCTCGCCCACCCGGGCCAGCCCGACGCGGTCCTCGTCGGAGGGTGAGCGCAGCACGGCCAGCGTGGCCCGCAGCTCCCGCATCGCGGCGCTGCTCGCCTCCTGGATCGCCAGCAGCACGGCCGACGGTTCCTCGCCGTGCTTGCGGGCCAGGTGCACGGCGATCCCGGCCTGCACCTTGATCACGGAGATGCTGTGGGTCAGCGAGTCGTGCAGATCCCGCGCGATGCGCAGGCGCTCCTCCCCGGCGCGCCGCAACGCCATCTCCTCGCGGGTGCGTTCGGCCTCGATCGCCCGCTGCTCGACCTGTTCCAGGTAGGCGCGGCGCTGCCGCGCGACGAGCCCGGCGACGTTGGCCGCGAAGAACCAGCCCAGCAGCAGGGCGGTCCGCTCGACGATCTGCTGGCCGGGCCGGCCGGCGGGCGCCACCGAGACGTCGCGGGCCAAAAAGCCGCCGAGGAAGACGAGGCTGGCCACGGCGGCGACCGCCCGGTGCCCGCGCCACGCGGCGACGTAGACCGTGCCGAGGACGGCGAACGCGGCGGAAACCCCGGCGTGTACGCGGATGTGGAGGGCCAGCATGGCGACGGTCACCACGCTCAACGCCACCACCGGGTATCGCCGGCACACCGCCAGGGCCGCCGCCATGGCCAGGACCAGAGCGATGTCGACCGGCCGCACCGGCGCGGCGTCCGGCGCGAGCGCGGCGTTGGCGAGCAGGAGGCCGCCGAGGGCGAGGCCGCCGAGGGCGTACGGCAGATCGCGGCGCATGATCGAACTCTAGAGCGGCCGTCCGCGGGGAGCATCCCCCTTCCGTGGTAGCTGTGGCGTACTGCGGACGCGGTATCGGCGGCCGGGCAAGTGCCTGCGGCGGCACGACGCTTTCCCGACCCGCCGAGGCGAGCATCGAGCCCATGACATACCGCTTCTTCACCCCCGCTCCCGCGAAGGCGGCGACCGGTCTCACCGCGGAGGTCTACCGGCAGCTGCGGGACGAGTTCCTCGGGCCGGTGCCCACCTTCCAGGCGCTCTCGGCCGTGCCGGAGTTGCTCGCCGCGACCTGGGCGCTGCTGCGCGAGGCCCTGCTCGCCGGGGACGCGTCCCGGGTCGACCGCGAGCTCGTCGCGTCGGCGGTGTCCCGGGCCAACCGCTGCCGGTTCTGCGTCGACGCCCACGTGATGCTGCTGCACGCGCTGGGCGAACACGGGCTGGCCGAGGTCATCGCCCGGGGCGGGACGCCACCAGAGCCGTGGCACGCCGAACTCGCCGGCTGGGCCGAGGCCAGCCGCAGCCCCGGGGCCTCCGGCTGGACCAGCCCGTACGGCCCCGAGCTCACCGGCACCCTGCTCGCCTTCCACTTCATCAACCGGGGCGTCTCGGCACTGCTCGACCCGGATCTGCTGCCCGGCGGCCTGCAGCGCTCGCCCGTGGTGCGGTCGGTCGGGGGCCGCCTCTACGCCAGGACGGCCCGGGAGCGGAAGGAACCGGGCCGCAGCCTGTCCCTTCTCGACCCCGGCACCACGGTGCCGCCGGCCTGGGCCGGGGACAGCCCGGTCGGCGTCGCGTACGCGGCGTTGCGGAACGTCGCCCTGCGCGGCGGAGACCTGCTGGGCGACGTGGCCCGCCAGACCGTCACGGCCACCGTGCGCTGGGAGGACGGCCGGCACCCCGTCCGGCCCGGGGACTGGGCCGTCGACCTGGTCCGCGACGTGCCGGGCGCGGACCGGGTGGGAACACGCATCGCGCTGCTGGCGGCGTTCGCGCCCAGCGCGGTCACCGTCGGTGACGTCGCCCTCTGGCGGATGTCCCATCCGGACGACGCCGACCTCGTGCGGCTGGTCGCGTACGGCGCGATCACGGCCACCGATCACGTCGCCCGGGCACTGACCCCGTCCCCTCGCTAGGAGATCATCATGCGCAAGGCCCTCGTCATCGTCAGCATCCTGTTGCTCGTCGCGTTCGCCCTGCAGTTCGTGTTCGCGGCCGTGGGCGCGTTCACGAAACCCGCGGGCGACGGCGCCTACGCCCTGCACAGCGTCAACGGGTCGGCCGTCATCCCCGCCCTCACCCTGCTCACCATCCTGTTCGCGGTGCTCGCCAAGGCGCCGGGGCGGCTCATCGGACTGGCGGTCCTGCCGCTCGGCCTCGTCGTCGTGCAGGCGCTCCTGGCCATGTTCGCGAACGCGGCCACCGACGCCGCGGGCGCCAGCACTCCGTTCGGCCTGACCATCGCCGGGCTGCACGCGGTCAACGGGATCGTGGCGGTGCACGTCGTGGTCGGCGTGCTCCGGGGGGCCCGAGCGTTGGCCAGCCCGGCGCCGGCCGGCGTCACCCCCGTGCCGGTCCGCGAAGGGGAGCCGGCATGACGACCGGTTCGCTGCTCGCGGCCGACCTCGTGATCGCGGTCCTCGCGGCCGCCGGGTGGCTGGGCGGCGGCGCCGCGTCGGCTGCCCGGCGTCGTCCGCTCGCCCTGGGGCTGGCCGCCTTCGCGCTGCTCGCCACGGTCGCCCGGGCGATCACGATCACCGCGCTCGCCCGCGCCGGCTGGTGGTTCGCGGCGGAGAAGGTCCTCATCGCCGCCCCGCTCTCGCTCGCGGCGGTGGTCGTCGCCGGGCCGCGGCTGCTGCGCACCCCGCGCGACATCCGCTCCGTCGCGGTCCCGCTCCTCTTCGCGGGGTACGCGCAGAGCGGTGCCCTGCTCGTGACGGTCCTGCACGGCTATCCGGCGTCGGCGGGCCCGGGGCTCCTCGCGGTCTCCGGCGTGCTCGCGGCGACCGCGGTCTCGTGGCGCGTCCTCGGCGCGCGCCCGTCTCCGACGGTGTCCCGGAGCGCCGTCGCGGTGGCGGTCGCGGCGCTGGTGACCGGAACCGGGCTGGCCGCCGCCCCGGGCGCCGCTCCCGGCGTACTCCATGATCATGAGCTTCGGGATGCGCGGGCCGTGGGCGAACCGACCCGGCGGTTCACCCTGACGGCCGGGACCGCCACGGTGCGGGTGAGCGGCCGTGACGTCGCGGCGTGGGCGTTCAACGGGCAGGTTCCCGGGCCGGAGCTGACCGCCACCGTCGGCGACGTGCTGGAGGTGACGCTGCGCAACCGGGACATCACGCGAGGTGTCACGCTGCACTGGCACGGGTACGACGTGCCGAACGGTCAGGACGGGGTGCCCGGCATCACGCAGGAGGCGGTGCTGCCCGGACAGGAGTTCGTCTACCGGTTCCGCGCCGACCAGGCCGGGACGTACTGGTACCACACCCACGCGGTGTCCGACGTCGGCGTGCGCAAGGGCCTCTACGGTGTCCTGGTGGTGCGCCCCGCGCCGGCGACCGGCGTCGACGTCACGGTGCCGGTGCACACGCTCGAGAGCCTTCCGCTGCCCGCACCGAGAACCGAGCCGGTCGAGGCGGGGGTGCCCGTGCGGCTACGGCTGATCAACACCGACAGCACCACCCACCGGTACGCCCTGGCCGGGACGCCGTTCCGGGTCGCCGCCATCGACGGATCCGACCTGCGGGGCCCCACGTCGCTCGTGGACACCGCCGTGCTGGTGCCGGCCGGGGGACGCTACGACCTGGTGTTCACCGCACCCGCCACGCCGGTGGCGCTGTTCGTCGACGGACGGGCGGTCTATTCGACCGGACCGGTGTCGGCGAGCACCGAGGCGTGGCCGGTGCTGGATCCGCTCACCTACGGCGCCGCTTCTCCGGTGCCCTGGTCCCGGTTCGACAAGGAGTTCACCCTCGTTCTCGACCGCGGCCTCGACCTGCGCGGACTGCTTCCGCGGTACGCCCACACGGTCAACGGCGCGGCCGATCCGGACATCCCACCGCAGGTCGTACGCCTCGGCGACGTCGTCGCGTTCACGATCGTGAACCGGTCGCAGTTCGTGCACCCGTGGCATCTGCACGGGCATCACGTCCTGGTGCTGTCCCGCAACGGAAGGCCGGCGACCGGGAGCCCGTTGTGGCTGGACTCGTTCGACGTACGCCCCGGCGACGTCTGGGAGGTGGCGTTCCGGGCCGACAACCCCGGAACGTGGGCGAACCACTGCCACAACCTCGCGCACGCCGACGCCGGGATGACGCTGCACCTGATGTACTCGTGATCCTCGGCTGGTTCCGGCTCGGCGACGAGGGTGCGCACGGCGTCGAGGTTCACGCGGCGGACCCGCTCGCACGACACCTGGTCGTGGCTCGCCCGCAGCGCTGTTTGATCCGTCTACCCGGGCCTGCTTTCATCGCACCGGTCGACGGTAGGTTGTCCGGGGCGGAGGTGGGGCTCGGTGGCTGGGCGGTCTCTGGGCCGGGATTTCCGATGGCTGTGGGCGGCCTACGCGGTCAACGCCTACGGCTCCGGCCTGGGGTTCGGGGCGTTGCCGCTGATCGCCGTGCTGGTGTTGCACGCCAGCCCCGCTCAGGTCTCCGCGCTGGCAGCGGTGGGGCCGGCCGTGGGCGCGCTGATCGCGTTGCCGCTCGGGCCGTGGGTGGAGTTCCGCCGCAAGCGACCGGTGATGATCGCCATGGACCTGGCCCGGTTCGCGGTCATGCTGACGATCCCGGTCGCCTACGCGTTCGGCCGGCTCAGTTTCGTTCAGCTGCTGGTCGTCTCGGCAGTGGTCGCCGCGGCCAAGATCGCCTCCAGTGCGGCGAGCGGCGCCTACCTCAAGGCCCTCGTCCGGCCGGACGACCTGCTCGTGGCCAACGCCCGCTTCGAGTCGACGACGTGGAGTTCCATCGCCGTCGGCCCGCCGCTCGGCGGCGCGGCGGTCGGCCTGTTCGGGCCGGTGACCACCGTGCTGGCCGACGCGTTCAGCTACCTGCTCTCCGCGCTGGGCATCACGGCGATCCGCGGCCGGGAGGAACCCCCGCGGCGCACCGACGAGCGCCGGGCCCGGGCCGGCGAGTTGCTCGACGGCTGGCGGCACCTCCTCACCCATCCCGGCCTACGGGCGCTCTACGCCAACCAGCTGCTCGTCAGCGGACTGATCATGGCCACCGAGCCGCTGCTGGCCGTGCTCCTGCTCGGCCAGCTCGGATTCCCACCCTGGCAGTACGGCCTCGCCTTCGCCGCACCCTGCGTCGGCGGACTCATCGGCTCACGCCTGGCCCGCCGTGTCGTGGCGCGGTACGGCCAGCACCGGATCCTTCGTACGGTCGGCGCGCTCCGCGCGGTCTGGCTGATCGGCCTGGCCTTCGTCCAGCCCGGGGTGGCCGGCCTCGTGACGGTGATCGCGGTCGAGCTCGCGATCATCATCAGCATGAGCCTGTACAACCCGGTACTCGCCACCTATCGACTGGAGCACACCCCGAAGGACCGCGTGGCCCGCACCCTGTCGGCCTGGTCGATCGGCAGCAGCGCGTCCATCGCCATCCTCAGCGCGCTCGGCGGACTGCTCGCCGACGCCACCAGCCCCCGCACGGCTGTCACGGTCGCGGGGCTGCTGATCCTCGCCAGCCCGCTGCTGCTGCCTCGCCGCCCGGATCCCGCCCGCGTGCCGGTGCGCCACGCCGTCACGGTCGACTAGTCGGCGCTCCGACGAATCCTCAGACCTGTCGGCTTGAGTGGCGGCCGGCGCACCCGACGGGGGCGACGTACGGGCGGACGCTGTCGAGTGCCAGACTGCGAGGTCGGGGCGACCCGGCGGGACACGTGCGGATCGGCCCCGACCGGGGGAGGCCGTGAACCGGGAGGAAACACATCGTGGGTGACCAGACCAAGCCGGAGCCGCAGCCGCTGAGCACGGGGATCAACCCTGCCGTGCCACCGAGCGGCCCGGGCTGCGTGGAGTGCGAATCCTCCGGCGGGTGGTGGTTCCACCTGCGCCGCTGCGCGGCCTGCGGCCACGTCGGCTGCTGCGACTCCTCGCCGAGCCAGCACGCGACCGCTCACGCCGCCGCGACGGGTCACCCGGTCATCCAGAGCTTCGAACCCGGTGAGTCGTGGTTCTGGGACTACTCCAACGACCAGTTCCACCCCCACGGGCCGAAGCTCGCCGAGCCGGACTCGCACCCGGTCGACCAGCCTGCGCCCGGTCCCAGGGGCCGGGTACCGGAGGACTGGACGACCCGGCTGCACTGACCGGGGGTAGCCACGTCACATCCACCGGGGCCGGCTCGTCCGTGAGGCGAACAACCACAGAGGAGGGCTCTTGTTCGCCGCTTACGTCACGGTCACCGTTCTCGCCTCGGTCTTCACCGGCATCGCCGCCGTCACCTACCTGATCGGCCACGACTATCCGAAGGCCCAGGTGGACATGAAGCGCCTGCCACGGTCGTGGGTGCCGGTGCTGGGCACGTTGCTGGCGGCGGGCTCGTTGGGGCTGCTGGCCGGGTTCGTGGTGCCACTGCTGGGGACCCTCGCCGCCGCCGGTCTCGTGCTGTACTTCGTCGGCGCGCTCGTCGCGCACCTGCGAGTGGGTTCCCGTCAGCTCGTCGGATGGGCCGTGTTCTTCGCCACCGCGGTGGCTGCACTGGCCGTGAACCTGACCTACCACTGGTGATCCCCTGACCGGCGGCCCGCCGTCGGCGTCGTCAGCCCCGGTACTCGACCAGGCAGAACTCGTGGTCCTCCGGGTCGGAAGGGCCCCTGGCAGCGGTGACGCTGCCAGGGGCCCTTGAGGCGAATCAGCCGACGTCAGCCGTCGGACTCCGCCGCCGGGATGTAGGCGCCCGGCACGTCCTCCGGCGCGAAGATCTCGTCCTCACCCGGGTACGGCTTCTTCCAGTCGTGCGCCTCGTACCACGTGAAGTGGTTCATCTGCGCGGGGTTGGCGTAGTCGGGCCTGGCGTCGGGTCCGGTCAGCCGCTGGTGCGACTTCCACTCGCCCCACTGCGCCGCCACCTGCTGCTTGTCCGCCGGCACCGTCGCCGACGGTGCGGGCGCGGCGAGGGGGTTCTGCGGCGCGGGAGTGTCCGGACCGCAGGCCGGCAGCGTCGCCAGACCGGCGGTCAGCGAGGTCCGGTTGGGCACCGCGGTGAACGGCGTGAAGTCCGGCTTGCTGGTGAAGGCCTGACGCATCGGGGTGGCCGCGCTGTCCTTCTGGTTCATCGGGTGGATCCCGAGGATCTGCTCGATGGTCCGGATCATGGTGATCTGCGTGTAGTAGCGGCTGTCCACGACACCGCGCTGGGCCCAGGGGCTGATGATCTGGATCGGGGCGCGGTGGCCGTCGACGTGGTCGAGGCCGGCCTGGGAGTCGTCCTCGACCACGAAGATCGCGGAGTCCTTCCAGTAGCGGCTGTGCGAGATCGTGTCGACGATCCGGCCGACCGCGAGGTCGTTGTCCGCGACCTGGGCGGCCCCGTTCGGCGGGCCACCGGTGTGGTCGCTGGAGAGCCAGAACATGTTGAGGTTCGCCGGCCCGTTCTTCTCGAAGTCACGCTTCCAGATCTCGTACCGGTAGATGTCCGGGACGCTGGTGTCGAACTTCGGGAAGCCGGGCACCGACACGCTGTTGAGCGACGGGATCGGCGAGGACGACACCACGGGGTAGGCGGTGTCCTGCCCGGTCGCGGCCATGTTCCTGGTGTCGCAGTACAGGTTCTGCCAGCTGGAGCCGGTCGGCTTGGTCAGGAACTGGTGGAACTCGCCGAAGTTCCGCACGGTCCTGCCGGCCGCCTGCGCGCCGGTCCAGATGAAGCCGGTCCGCTGGTGGCCGAGAGCGTCGTCCTCGGTGTCGTAGCTGCGGATGTACTCGCCGGCCGTGGACTCGGTGTACTCCGGGTTGTCGGCCTGCATCAGCCAGTTGTGACCCTCGGCCGAGTTCGTGCCGATGTCGTAGGTGTTGTCGTACAGCCCGAACTGCTTCGCCATCGCGTGCTGGTTCGGCGTCACGTTCTCGCCGAACTGCGCCAGCGACGGGTCGCCGTCGCCGCGCGGGTCGTCGCCGAGGACCTGGTCGTAGGTCCGGTTCTCCTTGACGACCAGGAAGACGTGCTTGATCGTCGAGGGGTCGCCGAGCCGCTGCGGCACGGGCACCGGCTTCGCCTTGTTGCCGTTGGCCAGCTTGACCGAGCCGCCGGTCCAGCCGTTCTGGCTGAAGACCTTGCCGGTCTCGGACCTGATGGCCTTGTCGCTCGGCAGCGGGAACCGCTGCAGGCTCGACGTCGTGTCGTGGGTGCCGTGCCCGGCGCTGTTGGTCGGGCGGCGGGCGTCGATACCACGGGTGTTGGAGATCAGCACGTCCTTGCCGACGGTGGTGATCTCGGCGGGGAAGTAGTCCGTCGGGAGCAGGCCGACGTAGCTGACCGGCTCCAGCGGGGTGGTGTAGCGGTAGACGGCGACCGCGTTGGCGCGGCCGAGCGTCACCAGCAGGTGGCCGTCGTCGGTGAGCGTCACGGCGTTGGGCTGGTAGCCCACCGTCGCCTCCGGCCAGGGCCGGGTGGCGATGGTCTGGACGACCTTGTCGCGCGCGGTGTCGATGACCGACACGTCGTCGCTGTTGGTGTTGGTGACGAACAGCGCCCCATTGTTCGCGTACAGGGCGGTCGGGTGCAGGCCGACGTCGATGCTCGCGACGGCGGCGGCCGGGTTCGCCAGGTCGATGACGCTGACCGTGCCGGTGGTGGTGGAGGCGGTCACCTGGTCGGCCGGCACCGGGGTGTTGTACGAGTTGATCGTGGGCTCGCCGGGCTTCGCCGGACGCCCGCCCTCGTTGCTGACGTAGAGCTTGCCGCCGACCATGACCATGTCGCGTGGGGCGTTGCCCACGGCCCAGCTCTGCTGGATGGCCCCGGTGGCGGTGTCGATGGCGACCACCCGGTTCTGGCCGTTGACGGCGGAGTACACGGTGGAGCCGTCGGGCGAGAACACCGCCTCACTCACCAGCGCGCGCTTGGCCCCGTCCTGCGGGATCCGGATGAACGCAGGGTTGGTCAGGGTGCCGTCCGGGTTCACGGTGAACGTGCGGTAGCCGTCGGCCTGACCCAACCACAGTCGGGAGCCGTCGGGCGAGTACGTGGGCCCTTCCTGGCCCACGTCGTTGCCGCTGATGCGCAGGTTCGCCTCCGCGTTGTTGCCGACGAGCTGCTGCACCTTCCAGGTCTTCAGGTCCACGATGGCCAGTGCCATCCCACCGTCGGCGACCGAGGCCGCCAGGTGTGTGCCGTCCGGGCTGACCGAGGAAGACATGATCTTGCCGTTGTCGACGACGAGACGCTCGCCGATCGGGTCGAGGTACTGGTCGTCGGACACGACCAGGCCCTTGTCGGTCAGCTGGCCGACCTGGTCGGTGCCGAACTGGAGCGTCTGGGCGAAACTGATGCCGGTGCCGGCGGCGACGACGACAGCGGTGGCGCCTGCCGTCATCAGGGGTAGCCGGCGGCCGATGCGTCGACGGAGAAGTCCGGTTACGTCCTTCTCCACACGCCGACGGCGGCGTGTTACCTGCATGGAGTCATCCCTTCGTGGTGTGGAGCAGCTCGACGTTGCCGTCGAACTGCCAGAGCGGGTTCGGTGCGTCCCCGGTCGGGGTCCGCACCAGGAAGTAGCCGTTCACTTCCTTCGGTCCGTCGCCGTCGGCCACGAACCGCCCGTCGGGGGTGACGTCGAGCTGGTAGATGGCCGTCCCCGCGGCCTCGACGTCGGGGAGGTGCCAGGAGACGACGCAGCGCCAGTCGTTGCCCGGCCCTTCGGCGGCGAGCTTTCCGCCGCCCTTGTTGCACGTCGCCGTCGCCTTCAGCTGCGCTTCGGTGACGTCGGGGCGGTGGAGCTGCTCGGTCTGCATGCGGTAGAGGTGGGCGAACGCCGTGGCGACCGAGCGCTGCACCTTGTCCTGCTCGATTCCGGAGCCCGTGGCCGGCGTGGCCACGGCGACGACCCCGACCGTCACGGCGAGCAACCCGACCAGCGGCAGGACTCCGACGGTGACCACGCGGCGTCCCGAGCTGTCAGAGGTCAGGTTGGTGAAGTCGCGGCGCAGGAACAGCAGGTAAGCCAGCGCCGTCGCTGCTACCGCCCACGACAGGCTGACCACGATGCCGATCAGCAGCGGGCCGAGCTGAGCCGGGCCGGTGAACAGACCGTTCCAGGCGATGAAGGCGTAGCCGGGCAGCGCGAGACGCACGGCGACGGGCAGCGGCAGCATCTGGGCGAGCTGCATGGCGAGCGCGACGAGCGTGGGCAGCAGCAGTCCCATCGGGGACCGCCCCAGCGCGACGGACCCGAGTAACCCGATCGCGGCGAGGGCCAGGGTCGGGGCGAGTACGCACACCCAGGCGAGCAGGGTCCTTCCGGCGGCATCCCCGGGCGTCAGCAGGTGCCCGTCCAGGCCCACCAGCGGCTGGTTGCCGACCGTCACGACCCCGCCGGCCGCGCTGGAACCGGCCAGCCCCGCCACGAGCAGCAGGATGACGGTGAGACTGGACAGTGCCTTCGCGGCGAAGATCCGCCGAGGCGACCGGACCGCCACGAGCAGGTGGCGCCAGGTGCCGAGCCGGTCCTCGGAGGCGAACACGTCGCCGGCGACCACCGAGGTCAGCAGCGGGAGCGCCCAGGTGCCCGCGAAACCGAGCGTCACCAGCGATCCGGCCCACCCGGTGGCGTGCATCCAGCGACCGAAGAGGGTGTCGACGGGTAGCGAGCTCTGCTGGCTCACCGCGGCGACGAACAGCGCCGGCGCGATCCAGCACGCGAGGACCAGCAGGCGGATCCGCCACTGCGAGACGAGCTTGACCAGCTCGAAGCGGTAGCCGCGCGCCACGGAGACGCGGCGGGCATCGGCGACGCGGGCGTCGGCGACGGTCGCGGTCATCGGCTGGCCTCCTGCTGCTCGGTCAGGGCGAGGAACGCGGCCTCGAGCGGTGACACCACGGGCGCGAGTTCGCGCACCGCGACGCCCGCGTGTACGAGCCGCACCACCAGGTCGTCCAGGGCGGGCACGAGCGCGTGCACGACGAGCACTTCGCCGTCGGGCCGCGCTCCGACACCGTCGACGACGCGGATCCCGGCGGTGTCCACCGCCAGCCGGCGGGCGGCCTGCGGGTCGGAGGTGAGCAGCCGGTAGTCGAGTTCACGGTTCTCGGCGGCCAGCTTGCCCAGCGGCCCGGAGAAGACGACCCGTCCGGTGGCGAGGATGGTGACCTCGGAGCACAGTGCCTCGAGGTCGTCCATGCGGTGGCTCGACAGCACGACGCTGGTTCCGTCCGTCGCGAGCCGGGTGAGGACACCGTGTACGTGCTTCTTGCCGGCCGGGTCGAGGCCGTTGGCGGGTTCGTCGAGCACGAGCAGCCGGGGCTTGGTGAGCAGGGCCGCGGCGAGCCCGAGTCGCTGACGCATGCCCAGGGAGAAACCGCGCGTCCGGTCGTCCGCGACATCGGTGAGCCCCACCTGGTCGAGCAGGTCGTCGATCCCCGACGCCCGCACGCCGTGGCCACGAAGGGCGGCCAGCGCAGCCAGGTTCTGCCGGGCGGTGAGCGAGGGGTAGAGACCCGGCCCGTCCACGAAGCCGGCCACACCCTCGGGGGCGGCGAGCGCCCGCCCGACCGGCGTACCCAGGATCTCGAGCCGGCCGCGGTCGGCGGCGGCGAGGCCCAGCAGGAGGCCGAGCAAGGTGGTCTTGCCGGCGCCGTTGGGCCCGACCAGGCCGTGGATCTGTCCCTGCGCCACCTCGAGATCGATGCCGTCGAGTGCGACGACGTCGCCGAAACACTTGGTGATCCCGCGAGCCCGGATTGCGAGAGGTGCGTCCATGAGCCCCTTCTTTCGTTGCCTCAAGCAAGTTAGGTGCGGCATCACGACGGAGGCAGGGACAGCTGGCTGAACGTTCATGGAACGGAAGGGGGCCGGCGCCGATCATCTGGCCGCGGCAGCGCTGCGAGCCCCGCTGTCCCGCCTCGCTCCGGTAAACCAGGGGCGGTTCACGGCGTGGTGCTCCACGATGGGCGCGTGGAACGCGACGAGGCCCTCGCCCGTATGCAGGAAGCCGCCGTACTGTGGAGCGTCTGCCAGGGCATGGCGGCGCAACTGGTCGACGCCGCCTGCGAACTGCTGGTCGCCGGCCTCGACGGACTCAACCTGGCGATGCTCGCCGGCGTTCACGTCCGGCACGCCGACGAGGAAGTGCCCGACATGCTGGAAGCCGCGCTGACGGAGGCGGGGCTCAGCTACTACCCGCCGGGCAGCCGGGCCGGGCAGGAAGCCGCGGTCCGGGTGATGGCTTCGCGGGCCGTGGCCGGGCTTCTTCCGCCCCTGGACCTCGCGGCGTGGGCACACTCCACCATCGGCCATGACACGTTGGCGCTCGCCGAACGCCTCGTCGAACTCGACGACGTGTACGACACACTCGAATACACCGACCTGACGGAGAAGGACGTCAGCGACGAGATCCTCGCCGAGGCCCGACGGATCGTCGGGACCGCCGGAACCACAGTCGACCGGGAGTGTGTCCCGACCGGGCCCCACGGCATGCCGCCGGCCGCCTAGCATCGAGCGTTATGCGTGTCCTGATCGTGTCCGCGCCGCTGATCGGACACGTCTTCCCGCTCGTGCCGCTGGCCGCCGCGTTGCGCGAAGCCGGGCACGAGGTGCTGCTGGCCACCGCCGCCGACGGGCTGGACGTGGCCCGCTCCGGCCTGCCGGTGCGCGATGTGGCGCCAGGGTTCGACTTCGGCCGCATCGCTCGGGGCGTGCTGCTGCGCCACCCGCTGGTGGCCCGGGCCGAGCTGGCCGGCCGGGGCGGCACCCGGGGCGCCGGGCTGCTCTTCGGCACGGTCAACGATCAGCTCGCCGACGGGGTGGTCGCGCTGGCCGAGGAGTGGCGGCCGGATCTGGTGGTGCACGAGCCGTTCGCGGTGGCCGGCGCCGTCGCCGCGGCCCGGCTCGGCGTCCCGACGGTCCGCCACGAGAACACGCTCTTCGACGGCCGGGAGCTGATCCGGGCCACCGTGGCCCGGTTCGCCCCGGCGCTGCGCCGGCACGGCCTGACCGAACTGCCGCCACCGGCCGCCGCCGTCGCGGTGGCTCCGCCCAGCGTGCTGCGTCAGGACGGCTGGCCGATGCGCTACGGCTCGTACGCCGGCGGCGGCGACCTGCCGGACTGGCTGCGCGAGCCGGGCGAGCGCCCCCGCGTGTTGGTCAGCCGCAGCACCGTGGCCGGGCCCGGCTCGGGCGGCCCGATGCGCGCCGTGGTCGCCGCCGCGGAGCGGGTGGACGCCGAGTTCGTCCTGGTCCGGCCGGATGAGCGGCTGGCCCGGTCTGCACTGCCCGGCAACGTCCGTACCGTCGGCTGGATCCCGCTGGCGGCGGCGCTGCCTACCAGCGCGGCGCTGGTGCACCACGGCGGCGCCGGCAGCATCTTCGGCGCCTTCGTCGCCGGGGTGCCCCAGCTGGCCACGGTCGGCGCCGGCGACCGACGGCACAACGCCGAACTCGTCGCGGCGCGCGGCGCCGGCATCGCGGTCGCCGCCCGCGCCATCACCACGGCCCTGCTGACCCGGCTGACCACCGACGCCGCGCTGCGCGACGCCGCGACCCAGGTCGGCCGCGAGATCGCCGCGATGCCCGAGCCCGCCGAGCTGGTGCCCCGGCTGGCCGCGCTGGCCTGACCGAGCGGGCCCGGCGGGGGAGCCGGGAGCGGTCCGGTGTGATCGAGACCAACCCCGGCCACACCGCCGCCGTCTGGCTGGCCGGACGCGGCTGTCCCGACCGGCCGGCCTCAGTCCGGGTTCGGCGAAGGTCCTAGCGGGAGGCCAGGGTTTGTTCGGCGTACGCCCAGAGCCGGTCGGCGGCGGCCAGGTCCACCGAGTGCTCGGCGACCCCGGTCATCGGGTCCGGACCGCCCGGAACCACCTCCGACTCCTGGTTGTCCTCGAAGTAGCAGCCGGTCACGCCCTCGAGTAGGGGCGACGCGGCCAGCAGCACGGTGGTGGCGGCCCCCTGGGCCTGGGTCTTGTAGTGTTCCGGCACCGCCACGTTGCCCGCCTCGTCGGTCGTCACCCCGAAGGAGCGCAGGGTGTCCTCGCCGAGGTGACGCTGCAGGTTGGTGATGATGACGCCCGGGGCCAGGGCGTTGGCGGTGATCCCGTCGGCGGCCCAGCGCTGAGCGATGCCGACGGCCAGCAGGACATCGGCGGTCTTGGACTGGCTGTACGCGATCCACGGGTCGTACGGGCGGCGGGCGAAGTGCGGGTCGTCGAAGTCGACGCCGGCGCGTAGCTGTGCGCCGGAGCTCACCACCACGACCCGGGCGGAGCCGGCGGACCGGAGGTTGTCGTGCAGGCCCCGGGCGAGCGCGAAGTGGCCGAGGTAGTTGGTGGCCAGTTGCAGTTCCCAGCCCTCGGGGGTCAGCTGGCGGTGCGGTAGCGCCATGATTCCGGCGTTCGCGATCAGGGCGTGCAGCGGGCCGGTCCAGCCGGCGACGAAGGCGTCGACGGAGTCGAGGTCAGCGAGATCCAGCGCGGCGGCCCGGACCGTGCCCGGGCCCGGTCCGGCGAACTCGGCCACCAGGTCGTCGGCGCGGGCGGGGTCGCGCGTCGCCACGGTGACCTCCGCGCCGGCACGGGCGAGGGCGCGGACGGTCTCCAGGCCGATGCCGGAGGCGCCACCGGTGACGATCATGCGGTGCCCGGTGAGGTCGACGCCGTCGATGACCTCGTCGGCGGTGGCCCGGGCGGTGAACCCGGTGGTCAGGCGTGTGCTCTCTGTCATGACGGCAACGCTACGACCGGCGGGCCTGGACGGCCTATAGTTTGGCGTCCGCAGAAGTTTAGTGAGCGTCCGAGGGAGTGTGGTATGGACCCGTTGGAGGACGTTCTGTCGCTGACCCGGGCGACGAGTCACCTGTCGGCCAGTTTTTCCGCCGGAGGACGGTGGGGGGTCCGGTTCGACCCACCCGCCGGCGTGAAGTTCAACGTCGTACGGCGGGGCGCCTGCTGGCTCGCGGTGGACGGGGTGCCGGATCCCCTCCGGCTACGCGAGGGCGACTGCTTCCTGCTGACCCGTCCGGTCGCGTTCACGCTCGCCAGTGACCTGGATCTGCCGACCGAGCCGGCGGGACCCCTTTTCGTCGCGGCCGTCGACGGGGTGGCCCGCGCCGGGGACGGCGACGAGGTGTTCCTCATCGGGGGAGCGTTCTCCTTCACCGACCGGGCCCAGGCTCTGCTGCTCGACGGCCTGCCGCCGGTCATCCAGGTGGCAGCCGAGACGCCGGAGGCCGCGGCCGTGCGACGAGCGGTCGGAGAGATCGACGCGGAACTACAGCGGAACGCCCCGGGGGCGAGGCTGGTGGCCGAGCACCTCGCCATCGTCATGCTGGTTCGGATCCTCCGCCTGCACCTCGCCCGGGACGCCGGTCATACCTCCGGGTGGTTGGCCGGCCTGACCGACCCCACCGTGGTGGCCGTACTGCGACGAATGCACGCCCGGCCCGCGCACGCCTGGACGGTGGCCGAGCTGGCCCGCGCCGTGGCTGTTTCCCGATCCACCCTGGCGGCCCGGTTCAAGCAGGTGATCGGCAAGGGCCCGCTGGAGTACCTCACGGCGTGGCGCATCGAACTCGCCGCCGACCGCATCCGCCGCGGTGAGGAGACCAACGCCACCATCGCCCGCGAGGTGGGGTACGGCTCCGAGAGCGCCTTCAGCGTCGCCTTCAAACGCGCCACCGGTCTCTCGCCCCGCGCCTATCGCGCCGCCCTGGCGCGGTCGGAACAGGGGCGGACCCGAGCGCTCGCTGGGTCGTGACAACGAGCGCCGGGGCGGAGCCGTCCGCACCACTGGGCCGAGCTACTCGTGCTCGGCGACGGTCAGGAGACCGCGGCCTTCACCAGCTCGATGACCTTCTTCTCCACCGCGGGGCTCCACTTCTGCAGCGCGTACGACACCGGCCACAGGTCGCCGTCGTCGAGGTTGGCGGTGTCCTGGAAGCCCAGGGTCGAGTACCGGTAGTTGAACTTGCCCGAGTCCTGGAAGAAGACGACGATCTTGTCGGCGGCGTTCGCGTAGGCGGGCATCCCGTACCAGGTCTTCGGCGTCAGTTCCGGGGCGGCGGTGGTCACGGTCACGTGGACGCGCTCGGCGAGCTCACGATCTTCCGGCGCCATCTGGGCGATCCGGTCGAGGACGGCTTCCAGCCCGTCGGCCTTCTTGGCGCCCTTCTTGCCCTCGGCGCGCAGCTCGGCGGCGCGCTCCTTCATCGCGGCACGCTCCTCAGCGCTGAAGCCGTCGGACACGGTGGAGGTCTTCGCGGACATTGTTCGAGCTCCTTTTTCGCCGTTCAAGGCTCGGCGTGACGCCGGCTACCTGGTGAGAAGGCTAGGCCCGACCGCAACCTGGCGCTTCTCGATTCCTGATCACCTCGCGGTCGACGTGGCCGCTGATCGCCTCCTTCAGGAGCCGGGCCCTGCCCATCGTGTCGGCCGACTCGTCTGGACCGGGAGCGGTTCAGTCGACGAGTACGCCGGGGTTGAGGATCCCGTGGGGATCGAGGGCGGTCTTGGCGGCGCGCAGCGCCAGGGCGAACGGTTCGGGACGCTGGCGGTCGTAGCCGGGGCGGTGGTCCCGCCCGACGGCGTGGTGGTGGGTGATGGTGGCGTGGTGGCGGTGCAGGACGTCGGTCGCGACGTCTTTGAGGTGGTCCCAGACGGCGACCTCGTCGCCCGGCCGGCCTGCCGCCAGCAGGGTGAAGTAGGGCGCCGCTCCGTCGGGATAGATGTGCGTCAGGCGGCAGTTGACGGTGGCGGGATGCCCGGTGGCTTCGCGTGCGGCGGCGCCGACCTCGTCGCGGACGGCGTCGATCAGGGCGGGAAGGCGGTTCCACGTGGTGGCCGTCTCGAAGGTCTCGACGACGGCACCCATCCGGGCGAGGCCGTCGCGCAGGTACGGCATCCGGAGGAACGCCGAGCGCCAGGCGCCGACGGCCTCGTCGCCCCGGCCGCCGGAGCTGACGGAGGGCGAGCCGCCGTGCGCGCGGGCCAGGTCGAGTGCCTGGGCGAGAACGGTGTCGACGGGTACGGCGGCCGACTCGAAGCCGAGGACGAGTATCGACGAACCGTTTCGGGCGGCGCCGGACAAGGCGGCCTCGCCGGGGTCGAGCAGGCGGCAGTTGGCGGGGGAGAGGCCGGACTGGGCGATCGCCCGCACCGCGCCCAGCGCGGCGCGGAAGTCGGCGAAGACGACCGAGGCGGAAGCCTTGTGGTGGGGGCGGTCCTGCAGACGCATCCACCCCTCGGTGATGACGCCCAGGGCGCCTTCGGAGCCGAGGAACAGCCGGTCGGGAGACGGTCCGGCGCCGGACGCGGGCACCTGCCACGAGGTGCCGGCGCCCGCCGGGGTGATCACCCGCAGGGACTGGACGAAGTCGTCGATGTGCGTGTGGACGGTGGCGTAGTGACCGCCCGCGCGGGTGGCGAGCCAGCCGCCGAGGGTGGAGAACTCGAAACTCTGCGGGAAGTGGCGCAGCGTCAAGCCGTGCGGCCTGAGCTGGTTCTCCAGTGCCGGGCCGAGGGCGCCGGCCTGGATACGGGCGGCCCGGCTGTCGGTGTCGATGTCCAGAACCCGGCCCATCGCGGTCAGGTCGAGGGACAGCACCGCTCGGTGCGCCTCGCCGCGGTATTCCACGCCCCCGGTCACCGAGGAGCCGCCGCCGTAGGGGATCACCGCCACGCCGTGGTCGCCGGCCCACTCAAGAAGGTCGGCCACGTCCTGGTCGTCCGCCGGCCTGGCGACCAGATCGGGTATCCGCCCGGGCCGGCCGCGCAGGGCGCGGATGACATCCCGGTACGCCTTGCCCATGGCGTGTGCGGCGCGGGCTTCCGGGTCGGCGGTGACCAGATGCGCGAGACTCGGCGGCGGCTCGACGGCGGGCCGGCCGATGCGCAGGTCGGCGACCTGCGGGACGGGTAGCGGGCGCGGGAGCGTGCCGGGGAGCAGCGCGCCCATCGCTTCGCATTCGGCGTCGTCGGGGTGTTCGTCCGCCCATCCCCAGCCCCACCAGGAACGGGCGCGGGCAGCGCGGGGGGAGGTCGCAGCGTGGGCTGTCGCCATGTCCGTATCCATCCGATCCGCCGAATTAACCTAGCGGTAATTTACCGTAGGGTAATATCGCGGGCGTGGCAACGTCCTCCCGCTCCCGAGCCGGCACCAAGGGCGTTCCCCGTGCCGTCCGCGAACAGCAGATCCTCGCCGCCGCCACCGAGGAGTTCGGCCGCCACGGCTACGAGGCGACCTCCCTGGCAGCTGTCGCCACACGGGTCGGGGTCACCAAGGCGCTGCTGCACCAGTACTTCGGTTCCAAGGAGAACCTCTATCTCGCCTGCCTGACCCCGGTGGGCGACCAACTGCTGGACGCGATTCGCGCCGCGATGGGCCAAGGCGAGATCACTGCCCCGCGCACGCCCCTGCTGGTTCTCCACGCGCTGTTCACCGCACTGGAGGGCCGGCGGGAAGCATGGTTCGTGCTCTACGACCCGTCGCTGCCCGCCGACACGGAACCCGCCCGGCGGGCGGCGCACTACCGGACCGCCATCGATCGGCTCGCGGCAACCGGTAGCGCCGGCGTGCTCCGCGCCGCCGGCTCCGCCGACCCCCTCGACGCTGACGCCCTCAAGTACGCCTGGCGCGGCATGGTCACCGCGCTGGTCCGGTGGTGGATCAACCATCCCGACCAGTCTCCGGACGCCATGGCCGAACGCTGCGCCCGCCTCTTCGCCGCCACCCGAGCCGCCCTCACGGCTGGTTGACCCTGCTCCGCCGCGACGCCTCAGACCAGGAACTTCTCCCGCATCCGTGCGCCCAGGTTGATCCGGCCGACGACCCGAGGACCGGTCGGGTCGTGAACGTCGATGGTGTTGTTGCGGCGCATCAGTTCGCGGACCGAAGGTGGCAGCCGGGGCGGGTCGTCCATGGTGGCGAGGATCTGGCCGGCGGTCGAGATGAGTCGATCCGCCAGGGCGGCGGCGTCGGTGTCCACCCGCACCCGGCCGTACTCCCAGCCGGCGGTGGTGAGGTCGAGCACCTCGAACACGCGGGTCACGAGCGGATTCGGGTCGGTCACCCGGTCGAGTCGGGGTGCCCGGCTGCCGAGCACCGCGACGGCGGCGGCCACCTGCGCGTACGGGTGGAGTCCGCACGGCAGCGCGAACAGCGGCCACCGCAGCGCCGGGCCGGCCTCCTTCCACAGGGGCCGGTAGTTCCGGCGGTGCACCAGGAGCCGCCGACCGGTCCGTCGATGTACGTCGTGGGCCTGGGCCTGTAGGTCCGCGTGCGCTTCGTCGGCCACCTCGCTCACGATCCGGGCCGCCACCACCAGGCCGTCGTCGCCGTCCAGCATCTGGGTGACGGCCTCGACCTGTTCGGAGAACCGCACCTGAGCGCGGGCGCCGAACCGGTACCGGACGTCCCGCAGCAGCGCCTGCTGCCGCTCCGGGTCGAGTTGGACCCGCCTGCCACCCATCAACTGCCGGAGCCACCGCATGTCGCCTCGTTTCCGCAAGCCGTTCCGGGCCGCGGCAATGCTAGTGCGTCGGACGTCCCTCGTATGGTGGTGGGATGGCTGAGCGATCTCTGACCTTGATGGCCGTGCACGCGCACCCCGACGACGAGGCGACGAGCACCGGCGGCATCCTCGCCCGGTACGCGGCAGAGGGCATCACGACGGTGCTCGTGACCTGCACGGACGGGCGGTGCGGCGACGGGCCCGGCGGGGTCAAGCCGGGCGACCCGGGGCACGACCCGGAGGCCGTGGTGGCGATGCGCCGGGCCGAGTTGGCGGCCAGTTGCGAGGCGTTGAAGGTCACCCACCTGGAGACGCTCGACTATGCCGACTCCGGGATGATGGGCTGGGCGACCAACGACATGCCCGGCGCGTTCTGGAACACCCCGGTGACGGAGGCGGCCGACCGGCTGGCCGAGTTGATCCGGCGCTACCGGCCCGACGTCGTCGTCACCTATGACGAGAACGGCTTCTACGGCCATCCGGACCACATTCAGGCGCACCGCATCACCATGGCCGCGGTCGAGCGGACGGACATCCCCGCGAAGGTCTACTGGACCACTGTGCCGCGCAGCGTCTTCGAAGACTTCGGCCGCATCATGAAGGAGATCGGCGTCGAGTTTCCCGAGCCCGACGTGTCGGAGGAGATGCCCCAGCTCGGGCTGCCCGACGACGAGATCACCACCTGGGTCGACACGAGCGCCTACGGCGCCCAGAAGTTCGAATCGTTGGCCGCCCACGCCAGCCAGGCCGAGAACATCTTCTTCCTGCAATTGGGTCAGGAGCGGTTCACCGAGCTGATGGGCGTGGAGACCTTCGTCCGGGTCCGCGACACCACCGGTGCGCCGTCGCGCGAGGACGATCTGTTCGCCGGGCTGCGCTGACCGGGCACGCACGGTGGTCGGGGCCGGGTCCATGAGCCCGGATCAGATCAGTGGGCCGGGGTGGGGGCCTCCGGCGGCCGCTGGGCGGCGTGGCGGGCGTCGGCCAGGGCCACGCCCAGCAGCACGAACCCGGCCCCGAGCGCGGCGGTCAGCGGCGGGGCAGTGGACAGGGGCAATGCCAGGGCGGCCAGAGCGGCGATGGCAATCACCCGCCGCAGGGAAAGCCGGTCGAACACGACTCGTTCCAGGCGGATACGACCGTAGAGGAACAGGGCGGGGCCGCCGAGGATCATCGCCAGCCACGGCGGCTCGGGGTGACCGCCCGGGTGGGTGAGGACGACCTCGAAGCCGACAGCGGTGGCGACGATGCCCACCACCATGACGACGTGGGCGATGCCTGTGGCGCGTCCGGCGGCGAGCCGGTCACCGGCGACGGCGACGGCCTCGGCGAGAACCTGTCCCGAGCGGTAGAAGTAGATCCGCCACAGCAGAACCATGGACAGGAACGCCACGACCAGCGCCGCCGAGGTCGACAGGGTGACCGGATGGTTGGTGAATGTGACGCCGGCGGCGAGCACGGTCTCACCGAGGGCGATCAGCAGCAGCTGCTGATAACGCTCGGGTAGGTGGTGGCCACTGTCCATCGCCCAGGCGCTGACCGGCGGTCTGGCCATGCCGGGAACGGGCCAGCGTAGCTGCGCGACGACGACGTCCACCGTTACGGCGCCCGCCCAGAGCGCAGCGCGGGCCCCGCCGCTCACCGCCGCGCCGGCCAACCAGACGCCGGCCGTGGCGAGGCACCAGAGCACCGACCTGACATAGAGATTCCCCAGCGAGTGCCGGCGCACGCTCGGCAGGAGGATCAGCGGCCGCAGGCAGTTCAGGATCAGGTACGGCAGCACGAACGCCCACCCCCGCCCGACGAAGGCGTAGGGAACTGACGACGACATCACCATCAGGCCGAAGGCGCTGGCCAGCACGATCCACTGGATCTTGCGGCGACGGGGGTTGAACCAGCTGGTGATGTGGGCGGTGGTGATCCACAACCAGATCAGCGGTAACGACAGCACCAGCAGGTAGGCGAGCGACAGCCAGCGGACACCGCTGTCCGCTCCGATCATGTCGCGTACGACCCGGTTCACCACCCCGGACAGGGCGAACACCAGCACCAGGTCGACGAACAGCTCCAGGAAGTTCGCCTGCCGGATCTCCTGGCGTCGTTGCAGCAGATCCTGGCCGTCGGGATGCCCCATGCCCCCTATGGTCGCGTGTCCCACCGCAGCTCAGTGGCACAACACCGGGCTGGTGAGCCGGTCCGCGCCGCTCGAGCCGCGTCACTCCGTTCAGGCGGTTTGTGCGTCGGCGTCTGTTTCCTGGGAGGCGGCCCACGAGGCGAGCAGGCGAAGCGCGTCCTCGGAGGGCGAGCCGGGCTCTGCGGTGTAGATCGTGAGAGTGAGCCCCGGTTCCGCCGCCATCTCCAGCCCTTCGTAGGCCAGGGTGAGGTCGCCGACGACGTGGTGGTGGTAGTTCTTGACGCCGGTGCCGTGGTGTCGGACGTTGTGGGCTCCCCACCGTTTCCGGAACTCATCGCTGCGGGTCGAGAGTTCGCCCACGAGGTCGTGGAGATCCTTGTCGTGGGGGTCGCGGCCGGCTTCGGTGCGGAGGATCGCGACGCAGACGTCGGCGGCGAGGTCCCACTCCGGGTAGAAGCGGTGCGCCTTCTCGTCGAGGAACGTGAACCGGGCGATGTTGGCGGGGCGCTGCGGGTCGGCGTACACGTCGGCGTAGAACGCTCGGGCGAGCCGGTTCGCGGCGAGCAGGTCCATGCGGCCGTTGCGCACGAACGCGGGGCCCTGGGTGACCGCCTCGAGGGTCCATTGCAGGCTGGCGCGCGGGGACCACTGCCTCGCCGTGCGGCGGCGGGGCCGCATCAGCGCGCTGCTGCCGTCCGCCGCCCGTGCGAGGTCGAGCAGGTGCGCCCGCTCGGCGTCGTCGAGCTGAAGCGCCCGGGCGATGGCGTTCAGCACCGAGGGCGACACGCCGGCGAGGGCGCCTCGTTCGAGCTTCGAGTAGTACTCGATGCTCACCCCGGCCAGTGCCGCGACCTCGCTGCGGCGCAGTCCGGGGACCCGGCGGTTCCTGCCGGCGGGCAGGCCCGCCTGTTCCGGGCTGATCTTGGCGCGGCGCGAGACGAGGAACTCGCGGACCTCGGTGCGGTTGTCCACGCCTCGACCGTACGTGTCACGGCTCGTCGGAGGGGTGCCCTGTCAGTACACCTTCCAGCAGAAACTCCCCGAACAGGCACCGCCGGGGTTTGCTGGACGGCGATGAACGGAACCGCTGGCCGCCGCCGCCCGGTGGGCGATCGTCGTCGTCCCTGGCGGGTTGTTTCCCGGATGGCCGTACTCCCTCGCCCTGGCTGGGTATGCGGGCGGGTGGCCGTCGGGTCGCGGCCGGACCTTTGAAAGGAAGAACCTCATGCGTGGTGCAGTCCTGCACGCCCCCGGCGACGTCCGGGTGGAGGAGCGCGAGGATCCGCGGATCCTCCTCCCGACCGACGCGATCATCCGCCTGTCCGCCACCTGCGTCTGTGGTTCGGACCTGTGGCCGTATCGCGGCATCGAGGCGGTCAAGGGGCCGTCTCCGATGGGCCACGAGTATGTCGGCGTCGTCCAGGAGGTCGGCGGCGAGGTCAGGAACATCAAGCCCGGCCAGTTCGTCGTCGGCTCCTTCTTCGCCTCCGACAACACCTGCCCCATCTGCCGCGCCGGCTACCAGAGCTCGTGCATCCATCGGGAACCGGTCGGTGGACTGGGCGCCCAGGCCGAGTACCTGCGCGTCCCGCTGGCCGACGGCACCCTGGTCGCAACGCCCGAGATCCCCTCGGAGGACCTGGTCCCGGACCTGCTCGCGGCCTCCGACGTGCTCGGCACCGGCTGGTTCGGGGCCGTGGCCGCCGAGGTCGGGCCGGGCAAGACCGTCGCGGTCGTCGGCGACGGCGCGGTCGGTCTGCTCGCCGTGCTGGCGGCGAAGCAGTTCGGGGCGGAACGCATCATCGCGGTCAGCCGGCACGAGCCCCGCCAGAAATTGGCGGCCCACTACGGTGCGACGGAGATCGTCACCGAGCGCGGCGACGAGGGCGTCGCGAAGATCAAGGACCTCACCGACGGCCTCGGCGCGCACTCGGTGATCGAGGCCGTCGGCACCCAGGAGTCGATGATGCAGGCCATCCGCTCCACCCGGGCCGGCGGTCACGTCGGCTACGTCGGCGTCGCCCACGGCGTCGAACTGCCCGGCGACGAGTTGTTCTTCTCCCACGTGCACCTGCACGGTGGCCCCGCCCCGGTGCGGCGCTTCCTGCCCGAGCTGATCGACCTGATCTGCAACCGGCAGATCGACCCCGGCAAGGTCTTCGACCTCACCCTCCCGCTCGAGCAGGCCGCCGAGGGCTACCGGGCCATGGACGAACGCCGGGCCATCAAGGCCCTTCTCAAGCCCTGACGGCCGGCGCCGCCCGGAGAGGGCCGCGTCCGCCCGACCGGATCCGACAACAAGCTGCTGCATCCAGCACAGGGCGAACCGCACAGGAGGAGACGTTGGAGATCCTGACCACGCAGCCGTCGGTCAAGGGACCGGCCGACTGGTTCACCGGCGACGTCTGGTTCGACCAGATCGTTCCCATGACCGGACCGTCCATCGGCCGGTGCAACGCCGTGCACTTCGCCCCCGGCGCCCGCACCGCCTGGCACCGGCACGCCAACGGCCAGCTGCTGCACGTCACCGAGGGCGTCGGGCTGACCCAGTCGCGCGGCGGCGAGGTCGTCGTCATCCGCCCCGGCGACGCCGTCTGGTGTCCGCCCGGAGAGTGGCACTGGCACGGCGCCGCCCCCGACCACTTCATGACCCATCTGGCCATCTGGGACGGCCTCACCCCTGGGCAGGACGGGCCGGAAACGGAGTGGGGCGAGCACGTGACCGACGACGAGTACCGCCAGCCCGCATGACCAACCGGCCGCCGGTCGCGTCATCGCGCGGCCGGCGGCCCACCCACGGATCACGAGAAGGAGTACGACATGTCCGGAACCGCGCAGCAGAGCCCCGCCCAGAAGATGCTCGGGAACTTCGCGCCCAAGCTCGTCTCCCTCACCGACGACGTGCTCTTCGCCGACGTCTGGGAACGCGCCGACCTCGCGCCGCGCGACCGTAGCCTGACCACCATCGCGGCCCTGGTCGCCGGCGGCAACAGCGAACAGTTGCCGTTCCACCTGAACCTCGGCAAGCAGAACGGCCTCACCCAGGCCGAGATCGTCGAGGCCATCACCCACCTGGCGTTCTACGCCGGGTGGCCCCGGGCCATGTCCGCCATCGCGGTGGCCAGGCAGACCTTCGAGGGCTAGGCGCCACCACGGTTCGCGCCATCACCCGACAGCCCGGTCCCACCGGCGGGCCGTCCGCCCGGCCCAGCAGCTGTCCGGCCCGTGCGCGTGATCGACGGCGCCCGCAACGACCTGCTCCGCCGGCGCCTGCGGGCTGCCGGTGATCGCCGGGCCGGTCGAGGGCCGCCATGCTCGGTAACATCCTGGTGCAGGCCCGGGCCGCCGGCGTCGTCGGTGGCGTCCTGCCGGCACCGCGGGCCTTCCTGCGGGAGACCCGGCGCCTCGTCCGGTACGAGCCGGGGGGGCGATCAGCCGACAACGCCTCCCTGCCGTACGCGTCGTCGCTCTGCGGGGCCTGCTACGACGCCTGCCCCGTGATGATCGACATCCCGTCGATCCTGGTCCACCTGCGCGCCGAGGTGCCGCATCCGCGCGCCGAGGCGGCGGCGATGGCCGCGGCCGCGTACACCATGGACCACCCGGCCCTGTACGCGGCCGCGCAGCGCGCCGCGAAGCTGAGCCGGCTCGCCGGCCGTCGCGGCCGGGGCCTGCCCCCGCCGCTGAGCGGCTGGACCGCGAGCCGTGACCTGCCGGAGCCGCCACCGCAGAGCTTCCGCCAGTGGTGGGCCGAGCGATGACCGGACGCGAGCTCATCCTCGGCCGGCTCCGCGCCGCCCTCGGCGACCATCCGCCGACCCCCGCCACGGCGCACCCCGAGCACCGCCCGGGCACCGCCACCGTCGACCTCGATCTGCTGACGGACCGGCTCACCGACTACCGCGCCACCGTGCATCACTGCTCCGCCCCGCAACTCCCGGACGTTCTCGACCCGATCCTCCGCGGCCGGCGCGTCGTGATCCCGCCCGGGCTACCCCGGCACTGGCTGCCCGCCTCCGTCGCCGTCACGCCCGATCAGGATCTGACCGCGGAGGAGATCGCCGGGTGTGACGGCGTCGTCACGGGTGCCGCCGTGGCCGTTGCCGAAACCGGCACGATCATCCTCGACGCTGGGCCGGACCAGGGCCGGCGGATCATCAGCCTCCTGCCCGACCTGCACATCTGTGTGCTGTGGACCCACCAGGTGGTCACCACGGTGCCGGAGGCGCTCACCCGGGTCGACCCGCGAAACCCGCTGACCTGGATCAGCGGGCCGTCCGCCACCAGTGACATCGAGCTCAACCGCGTGGAGGGCGTGCACGAGCCCAGGAACCTGCACGTCGTCATCGTCGCGGGCGCGGACGCTTCCTCGTCCCCGGCGCTTGGCGACAACCCGAGCGATGCCAGCGCCGCTGATCCCACAGGGACCAGGTTGGGGTGAACGTGATCGCGGTCGATGATCTCTAGTCTGGTCGACGTGACGGAATTCGACTGGGCCACGCTGTCGGCGGCGAGGAACGCGAGGCTCGACGCGGTTCCGGACATGATCAGGCACGCGCTGCGGGTCCTCGAGGACCTCCTGGAGGAGGTCGACCACGCGTGCACATTCACGCTTCTGAACGGCCCGCTGATCGACGACGACGTGGTCGCATCGGTGAACGCGCTGCTGCCGAAGCACTGCCGCGTCGCCGGGTTGGAGTCTGTGAGTTCCTGGTCGACGCTGGTTCGTGAGGCGCTGCCCGGGTTGTTCGTTCCGGGGCGGCAGCCGCAAGCCTGGGCGGAGCCGTCGGCTGCCCGGGAGCTGGCCGAGGCGCTCACCGACTGGGCGGTGGCACTGATGGCGAGACTCTGGCCGGACTCCGCCGAGTCCTGGGCCCTGACGGTGCACACCGACGACTGGTACGAGGCGGCCTACGTCGATCTCGTGGTCCGTGCGGGCGACCAGGTGTGGCTGCTGCATCTCGGCGTCAGCGACTGATCCGCTGCCAGCCGCAGAGTCGGCCCGGGAGGCGTGGCGCAGCCCGGCGGCCCGGTCTTCCCACCAGGCTCGGCGTGGGCGCCGCCCCGGCTGCGCCTCGGTGGGCAGCGTGAGGCCGGCGCGTACACTGGCGCTGGTTTCGTGCCGGGGGTCGGCCTCGGTGCTGTGCCGGGGACTGCCGGGGCGTGGCGGTCGGGGGCTTGCGGGAAGGGTGAGTGCCGTGCGTGGTCCCGCGATGACGGATGTGGCCCGCCTCGCCGGGGTTTCCCACCAGACCGTGTCACGGGTCCTGAACGGGCATCCGAATGTGCGTGAGCAGACGCGGCTGCGGGTGCAGGCCGCCATCACGGAGTTGGGCTACCGGCCCAATCGCGCCGCTCGTGCCCTGGTGACCGGCCGGTCGCAGGTGATCGGTGTGGTGGCCCAGAACACGACGCTGTACGGCCCGGCGTCGCTGTTGGCGGCGTTGGAACAGACCGCGGCCGAAGAGGGCTTCGCGGTCACCGTCGGCAGTGTGCGGGACCTGGACCGGGTTTCCATCTCGGCGGCCGTGGAGCGGCACCTGGCGCATCGGGTTGCGGGGATCGTGGTGATCGCGCCGGTGGAGTCGGCCGGGGAGGCGCTGGAGCACCTGCCGAAGGACGTCCCGTTGGTGACCGTCGACGGTGACCCGCGCCGGCCGATGCCCCTGGTGACGGTGGATCAGGTGGCCGGCGCACGGGAGGCGACGCGGCACCTGTTGGAGGCGGGACACCGGACGGTGTGGCACGTGTCCGGTCCGGCCGACTGGTTCGACAGCGCCGGCCGCATCGAGGGGTGGCGGGAGGCCCTGCGCGAGGCAGGTGCCGAGGTGCCGCCGCTGGTTGCGGCGGACTGGTCGGCCGCGTCGGGCTACCGGTGCGGGCAGATGCTGGCGCGGATGCCCGAGGTGACGGCGGTCTTCACGGCCAACGACCATCTGGCGCTGGGCGTCCTGCGGGCCTTGCACGAGTACGGCCGCCGCGTGCCGGACGACATCAGCGTGGTGGGTTTCGACGACGTGCCGGAGGCGGCGTACTTCATTCCGCCGTTGACCACGGTGCGGCCGGACTTCGCCGCGGTGGCCCGGGCGAGTCTGGACCTGTTGCTGGCTCAGTTCGAGTCCGACACCGTCGGTGAGCTGCGGCAGACCATCGCACCGACCCTGATCTCCCGGCAGAGCGTCGCCGCGCCGCCGCGCTGACCCGGCCAATGTGTCCCTCGGCGCGGCCCCTGTGCCGAGGCGGTGCCGCCGTTGGCCTCTTCGGCCTCGGACGTTGTGACCGCTAACAGCTTCTGACATGACACCCGTCGTTCGGCTGTTCGTGGCGCCGTTGCGGGCGGAGCCTTCTCGCGTCGGCGACCCTGGCCGGGACCGACGGAATGACGCCAGCGCCGGGCATGCTGCCGGTGGGCGCAGAAGGGCCCATCGAACGTCGGTCGTGCCGTTACCGGACTGTTGCGACGGCGTCTTGACCGACGCCAATGTGAGCGCTAACAATGTGAGCCACTGCACGCGGAGGTGGAAATGATGGGTGTGGACGGACCGGGGGACCGGTACGTCGTCGGGGTCGACTACGGGACGCTGTCGGGCCGGGCGTTGGTGGTGCGGGTCGGTGACGGCGCGGAGCTGGGCACCGCGGTCCACGAGTACCGCCACGGCGTGATCGAGTCCACCCTGCCGGGTGGCGTCGATCCGCTCCCGCCGGACTGGGCGTTGCAGGACCCCGAGGACTACCGGGACGTGCTGCGTCACGCGGTGCCGGCCGCCGTTGCCGCCGCGGGGATCGACCCCGGCCGGGTGATCGGCGTCGCGACCGACTTCACCGCCTGCACGGTCCTGCCCACCCGGGCCGACGGCACCCCCCTGTGCGAGGTGCCGGAGCTGCGTAACCGGCCGCACGCCTGGCCGAAGCTCTGGAAGCACCACGCCGGGCAGGCGCAGGCCGATCGGATCAACGCGCTGGCGCACGAACGCGGCGAGGCGTGGATCGGCCGGTACGGCGGGAAGATCTCCGCGGAGTGGCAGTTCGCCAAGGGACTGCAGATCCTCGACGAGGACCCGGAGATCTACCGGCGCGCCGAGCGGTTCGTCGAGGCGGCCGACTGGATCGTCTGGCAGCTGTGCGGAGTGGAGACCCGCAACCTCTGCACCGCGGGCTACAAGGGCATCCGCCAGGACGGCCAGTACCCGTCCCGGGACTTCCTGACCGCTCTGGACCGCGGCTTCGCCGACTTCGTCGACAAGCTGGACGGGCCGGTGTTGCCGATGGGCGCCCGGGCCGGTGCGCTCACCGCCACGGCGGCGGCGTGGACCGGGTTGCCGGCGGGGATCGCGGTCGCCGTCGGCAACGTCGACGCCCACGTCACCGCCGCCTCGGCCCAGGCCCTGGTGCCCGGCCACCTGGTGGCGATCATGGGCACCTCGACCTGTCACGTGGTCAACGGCGCCGAGCTGGTGGAGGTGCCGGGCATGTGCGGCGTCGTCGAGGGCGGGCTCAGCCCCGGCGCCTGGGGCTACGAGGCCGGGCAGAGCGGGGTCGGCGACATCTTCGGGTGGTTCGTCGAGCACGCGGCGCCGGCCGGCATGAACTCGCACGAGCGGCTCTCCGAGCTGGCCGCGGCGCAGCCGGTCGGCGCCCACGGGCTGATCGCCCTGGACTGGTGGAACGGCAACCGCTCCCTGCTGGTCAACCACGACCTGAGCGGTCTCGTCGTGGGAATGACCCTGGCCACCCGGCCGGCGGACGTCTACCGGGCGTTGCTGGAGTCGACGGCGTACGGCACCCGGATGATCATCGAGGCGCTCGTCGAGGCGGGCGTGCCGATCCGGGAACTGGTGGTGGCCGGCGGCCTGACCTCCAACCGCCTGCTGATGCAGATCTACGCCGACGTCACCGGCCGGCCGTTGAGCCTCATCGGTTCGGCGCAGGGGCCCGCCCTGGGCTCGGCGATCCACGCCGCGGTGGCCGTCGGCGCGTACCCCGACGTCTACGCGGCCTCCGCCGCGATGGGCCGGGTGGACCGCGATGTGTATCGGCCGGACCCGCAGCGGGCGCGGGCCTACGACGCGCTGTACGCCGAGTACCGGACGTTGCACGACCACTTCGGACGCGGCGGCAACGAGGTCATGTCCCGCCTGCGCGCGATCCGCAACGCTGCCGTCAACCAATCGGCGGCACAGGTCACGACGCCGCTGGAGGTGGTCGCATGAGTGGCCGGCCCGATCAGCACATCCGGCGGCTCCGGGAGAGCGTCGCCCGGCTGCACGCCGAACTCACCCGCTACCGGCTGGTCGCCTGGACGGCGGGGAACATCTCCGCCCGGGTGCCCGGCCACGAGCTGATGGTGATCAAGCCGAGCGGGGTCGACTACGACGACCTCGCGCCGGAGAACATGGTCGTCTGCGACTTCGACGGCCGGGTCGTCGAGGGTGACCTCTCACCGTCGAGCGACACCGCCGCCCACGCCTACGTCTACCGTGCCATGCCCGAGGTGGGTGGGGTGGTGCACACGCACAGCACGTACGCGACCGCCTGGGCCGCCCGCGGCGAGCCCATCCCGTGCCACCTCACCGCGCAGGCCGACGAGTTCGGCGGGGAGATCCCGATCGGCCCGTTCGCGCTCATCGGTGGCGACGACATCGGCAAGGGCATCGTGGAGACCCTCACCGGTCACCGCTCGGCCGCCGTGCTCATGCGCAACCACGGCGTCTTCACCATCGGCCGGGACGCCCGGGCCGCCGTGAAAGCGGCGGTGATGTGCGAGGACGTCGCCCGTACCGCACACCTGGCCCGGGCGCTCGGCGAGCCGGTGCCGATGGCGGCCGCCGACGTCGACGCCCTGCACGACCGCTACCAGAACGTCTACGGACAGCGACCTTCCTCACCCGCGAGCCCCTGACGGCCGCCACGATCGCGCGGCGTTCCCCCGGGCCGTCCGCGTCGCACCACCCCCGACACCACCTTTGACAGCACCACCACCAGCGCAGGTCGTGCGCCTTCGGCGGCATGGCTCGCGGAACGCTTACCCGAGGAGATTGCGGTGAAGAGAATGAGGACCCACCTGCCGTCCCGCAAGGTCGTCGCGGTGCTCACCGTCGCGCTGCTCGCCGCCGGCATGGCGGCCTGCGGCAACAGCGACACGGGCGACAACGGCGACGACGGCAAGATCACGCTGGGCTTCTCCCAGGTCGGCGCGGAGAGCGGGTGGCGTACGGCGAACACCACCTCGATCAAGGAGGCCGCGGCGGACGCCGGCTTCGACCTGAAGTTCGACGACGCGCAGCAGAAGCAGGAGAACCAGATCAAGGCCATCCGCAACTTCATCCAGCAGAAGGTCGACGTGATCGCCTTCTCGCCGGTCGTGGAGTCCGGTTGGGACACCGTGCTCAAGGAGGCCAAGGACGCCAAGATTCCGGTCATCCTCACCGACCGGTCCGTCGACTCGGCCGACAAGTCCCTGTACAAGACCTTCCTCGGCTCGGACTTCGTGAAGGAGGGCCGGCTCGCGGGCGAGTGGCTCGTGGAGCAGAAGAAGGCGGCGACCGGCCCGGTCAACATCGTCGAGCTGCAGGGCACGACGGGTTCGGCGCCGGCGAACGACCGGAAGAAGGGCTTCGCCGAGGCGATCGCCGCCAGCCCCAACCTCAAGGTCATCGCCTCGCAGTCCGGTGACTTCACCCGCGCGGGCGGCAAGCAGGTGATGGAGCAGTTCCTGAAGGCCAACCCCAAGATCGATGTGCTCTTCGCGCACAACGACGACATGGGCCTGGGCGCGCTGGAGGCGATCACGGCGGCCGGCAAGGTGCCCGGCAAGGACATCACCATCATCACCGTCGACGCGGTCAAGGACGGCATGCAGGCCCTCGCCGACGGAAAGTTCAACTTCATCGCCGAGTGCAGCCCGCTGCTGGGCCCGCAGCTGATGGACCTGGTCAAGAAGGTGCACAACGGCGAGGAGGTCCCGCCCCGCATCGAGACCCAGGAGACCACCTTCACCCAGGAGCAGGCCAAGGAGGCGCTGCCCAACCGCAAGTACTGACCGGATGACGGGGCGACCGCCCCGCATCCGAGGCGGCGGCCGGGCCCTCCTCGCCGTTGTGCACCTTCTTGACCAGGTCCATCAGCTGCGGGCCCAGCAGCGGGCTGC
>NZ_JBEZZJ010000042.1:0-59842 GCF_040639095.1 Micromonospora sp. NPDC023966
GATGCTCTTCCCTAGACAAGAAGATCATCGACCAAGGGCTGTTTCCGTGGTCAGTCAGGGTCCCCAAAGGACCCACGGAGGTTAAAGATCAAGCTAAGGGACGTCTCGTAACCTCTGCGTCTGTCCGCCGAGGACGGTCGCCGACGATGTCCGGGTGCAGGTGATCTCCGCAGCCCGCCCGGAGTGGATCTTCCCGTTCACTGGTCTGCAGCCGGCCCAGTTCCGGCGGCTGGTCTGTCTGGTTGCCGAGCGCGGCGGAGACGGCATCGCTGACGGCCGGCCGGGGCCGGCAGTGGGCACTTGACCACGCCGACCGGGTGCCGCTGGTGGCCACGTACTGGCGTACGAACCTGACGATGCGGCAGATCGGTCCGCTGTTCGGGGTGTCGCACTCGGCCGCGCACCGGGTCATCGACACCCTCGGCCCGCTGCTGGCCCTGGCCCCGGTGCGCCGGCGGCCGGTCGACCAGATCGCCATCGTCGACGGCACCCTGGTCCCGACCCGGGACCACCGCCTGGCCACCCCGAGCAAGAACTACCGCTACTCGACGAACTTGCAGCTCGCCATCGACGCCAGCACCCGACTGGTCATCGCCGTCGACGACCCGCAGCCGGGCAATCGCAACGACACCATCGTCTACCGCACCAGCGGCATCGACCAGAAGTTGGCCGGGGCGGCTGGTCATGGCCGACGGTGGCTACCGCGGCAACCCCGAAGTGATCATCCCGTACCGCAAGCCCGCCGACGGCAGTGCGTCGCCGGCCTGGAAGGAAGACCTGAACAAACAGCACCGCACCGTCCGGGCCCAGGTCGAACACGCCCTGGGCCGCATGAAGACCTGGAAGATCCTGCGTGACTACCGCCGCGACGCGCGCACATTGACCGACACCACTTCTGGCATCGCCAACCTGCACAACATCATCCTGGCCGGGTGACCGCCAGCCCGGTGCCGGGCAACGCCTTCACCCAGTTACGAGACGTCCCTTAGCCCGCTTGGCCGCGGGATACTGATGCCGGGGGCGCCAGCCGCGCCACGGGCGGGAGCGGCGAGGCATCCGGGCTGGCCTGGAATGCCTGGATGGCGAGCGCGGCGAAGCGCCGGGAGGCGGTGACCTTGGCAGTCGGCGAGGACGCGTGGATACCGCTGTTGGCCATGAGCACGAGGATGACGTCGTCCAGGGCGAAGTCGGGGCGCAGACGGCCGGCTTCCTGGGCGCGGCGGGCCAATTCGGCGATCGACCTGAGAGCGTATTCGCGGCGCGCGTCGAAATCCACGGCATTGGGAAACGTCGAGGTGAGAGCTGCGGTAAAGCCCCCATCGCGTGCGTTCAGTTCACACATTTTCTCAATGACGAGACAGAAGCCGTGCCACGGATCCGGATCGGCGAGGCCCTCGTCGACGACGGTGCGACACGCGTACATCTGCTCTGCGAATGCCTCGGTGACCAACATCTCCTTGGTCGGAAATCGGCGGTACAGGGTGGCCGGTGCGACCCTGGCGCGCCGTGCGACCTCCCGCATCGGCACGTCCAGACCTTCACCGGCGAAGACCGCGCGGGCGGCATCGAGGATGCGCTCGCGGTTGTCTAGGGCGTCGGAGCGAAGGGTGTGAGGCAAACGATCGGTCACTGCTCTCACTTCAGCGAGGTGGACAGCAGGGTGCGTTAGCGTCCCTGCGCATGAGGGCTCTGCAATTTTCCAAGTATGGTCCCGCGAGCGTGCTTGAGGTCTCGGAGGCACCGGAACCGCACGCCGGACCGGGACAGATCCGGGTGGCGGTTCGGGCCTCGGGTGTCAATCCGGCCGACACGTACGTCCGCGCCGGCCGATTCCAGGAATGGATTCCGCTCCGCCTGCCGCACGTGCCCGGCGTCGACGCAGCCGGCGTGGTGGATGAGGTCGGTGGCGGAGTGACCACGGTTCGGGTAGGCGATGAGGTATTCGGGATCACGGACTACGCCCAGATGGGCGGAGCGAACGCCGAATACGCCGTCCTGGCCGCGTGGGCACCGAAGCCGGCCGCCCTGAGCTGGGAACAGGCCGGCGGTGCGGCCGGCAACATCGAGACGGCCACGCGCGTGCTCGACCGACTGGGCGTGAAAGATGGCACCACGCTGTTGATCGAGGGTGCGGCTGGCGGGGTCGGTACGACCGCGATCCAACTCGCGGTCGCTCGTGGCGCGGCCGTCATCGGCACGGCCAGCGACCGCAACCATGGCTTCGTCGCCTCGCTCGGGGCGGTCCCGACCACCTATGGCCCCGGGCTGGCCGAGCGGGTCGACGCTCTAATGCCCGGCGGAGTAGATGCCGTACTCGATTGTGCCGGCTCTGGCTCTATACCCGACCTGGTCCGCCTGGTCGCAAGCCCGGACAGGGTGGTGAGCATCGCAGACATCAACGCCGCGGCGTACGGCGTGCACCTATCGCGCGGCTCTGGTCCCGGCGCGGACTCACCGTCTCTCGAAGGAATCGCCGCCGCGGGCGACCTCGCCGAGCGGGGCTGCTTCACGGTGCCGGTCGCTGCCGTGTTTTCCCTGGAAGAGGCGGCCGTTGCCCACGAGTTGAGTGAGTCTCGCCACGCGCGAGGAAAGATCGTGCTGAAGCCGTAGCGTGCCCCACCCGTGCCGTGGACCCAGATTGGTAGCCAATTCCGATTGGGCAGTTCGACGAACGGGACCGCCCGCCGTTGGGCGGGCGGTCCTAGTTCGTCGACAAACCCGAGCAACCGGCCGCGAGGTGGTGCGCCAGGGCCGGAGGGGCGGCGGACCGTTGTCGATCGCGACGTGGATGCGGGTCGCCTGCTCGGCGAGCAGTTCCTGAAACAGCCCAGTGCGGCTGCCGAACCGCCGGCACACGGTGCCCCTGCCCACGCGGCCCTCGCGGCGACGGAGTCGACTGAGATGCGCTCCGGTCCGTGCAGCGCGAGCAGTTCCTCCGTTGCCCCCAGGATCATTTGCCGGTTGCGAGCGGGGGCGTCTGCCCGTTCGACAGCCATCACGCCTCCTGAAAACCGAACCACGAGTCCGGGCAGTGCGACAGACCCGGTCAATCTCTCGCCTCAATCCGCGGTCTCGTGCTGGCGGACTACCCGGTCAATGCGGCGGTCGGGAATGATCCAGATGATCGCCGTGGCGACGAAGCACGTCAGGGCAATCCAGACGCCGATGCGGCCCAGGTCGATCGCCAGGGCGCTGAGTATCCCGACGAGGTAGAGCGCGGCGGAGAGCTTGCCCTTGAGGTCACTGCCGACGGCCCGCCTCAGCGGCGAGTCCGGTCCCTGCCGCCGGATGATCACGGCTTGGAGCACGCGGTATGCGATGGCCGCGGCGAGCAAATTCAGGCCGTAAATGACGACCGGGGTCGGCTCGAACCTCGACTCGTCCATCCAGGCTGTCGTGAACGGGAACAGCGACAGGCAGAACAGCAGTGCCGAGTTCGCCCACAGCACCCCGCCGCTGACCTGCCTCACCAGATGGAACATGTGATGGTGGTTGTTCCAGTAGATACCCACATAGACGAAGCTGAGGAGATATGTCAGCAGCCCGACGCCGGTCGTGTGAAGAAGGCCGCTGAGGCTGTGGTCCTCCGGCACCTTCAGTTCGAGTACCATGATCGTGATGATGATGGCGAGCACGCCATCGCTGAAGGCTTCGAGTCGACCGGTCCTCACCGCTCTGTCGTCCCTTCCCCTGTAGCGGTCCCTTTATCCGACGCTGTCATATTCTGTCCTTGTTGGTGGTGGCCGGCGGAGGACCGCGGCTGCGGTTCTGTGTCGTCACCGTCCAAGACCGGGCAGCCGTGGAATCTGTGACAGGCGGCGGCAGCGTTGCCGGACCCAGATTGGGCTGTGGGTGCCCGAACCCGCCGACACGAGTTCGGACCGATGCGTGGGCGCCCGTGTGCCGGAAGCCGCTTAATTCGTGAGGCCGGACAGCGGGGCGGGTTGTGACAGCGCATCTCCCGTACGTGTCCTGAGACACCTCGGCCGGCGTGTCACAGGTCGCGGGGCTGCCTTGTCTTTGCTGGTGTTCACCCGCGTACCGGGTGGAGAAGAGGAAATTCCCGGCCCAGCGATGACGCCTTCTTGTCCAGGCTCGAGCGCAACGTCAGGGGAGAGTTGACGGACGTCGCCCTCGCTGTATCGATCGACGGGTTGTTCGATCCGGCGGATGCCTAGCGCGAGGAGGCGGGCCTCCGCAGCCTTCTCGGCGCTGGCGCGGCCCTGGAGGACGGACGGCTCACGGCCGGCCGAACGATACGGAGATCGAGATGCCTGAAAGCGGTAGCCGCGTGGCCGCCCGCGACCATTGCCTCAGCCTGGTGCGCGCCGTGGACCGGCCCACCGGGGCAGCCCGCTACGGACGCATGTTCCCAGGCCTGGGCCCGCTGGGCACCGACCCCGGGCTGCTGATGCGCGCGGGTGGCGACGGCGGGATCTGCGACGCCGCCCCGGTCCTGGACCAGTTGAACCGGGACGGCGACGACGCCACCGAGGCCGCCGGGTGGCCCTTCTTCGGCCAGCTGATCGCCCACGACATCACCGCTGACCGCTCATCCATCACCGGCGGCGTCGACCCCGAGGTGCTGCGCAACGCGCGCTCCCCGAAGCTCAACCTGGAGATCATGTACTCGGACGGCCCGATCGGCTCGCCGTACCTGTTCGACGTGGGCGACCCGGCGAAGTTCCTGCTCGGCGAGGACGGCGGCGACGCGCCGCGCAATCGAGTACGTACCGCCGGAGCTCAGGCGGCCGTGATCGCGGTGGCTGGAGGTACGGGCTGGGTCGGCAAGTTGGTCGTCGAGAGGGCGCGCGGCCAGGTGCCGGCCATCCTGCGGGCCACCCAGTTATTCGAGTCGGGGCCGGCGTCCCAACGCCCGCCGGAATGGCGCAATCCCAGGACAGAGCCCGCGCCGGACTTCGCCAACCTCCCGGCGCCCGCCGAGGGCATTCTGGTGACGCTGTTCATCACCGTGCGCGACGTAGCGCGGTCCCGCGACTTCTACGCCCGCGTTCTGGGCGGCACCGTCGTGCTGAACGAGAATCCCTGCATCGTCAGGCTGTCCAATTCGTGGATCATCATGAATCCGGGTGGCCCGCCCACCCCCGACAAGCCGGGAATCTCGGTGGTCGACTACCAGCCCGGCGACACCACATCGATCTTCCTGAACTTGCGGGTCGCCGACATCCGCGCCTGTTACGAGCAGTGGAAGGCGAACGGCGCGCAGTTCTTGACGCCGCCGATCGACCGCGCGTCTGAGATCCGCTGCTACCTGCGGGACCCGGACGGGTACCTCATCGAGATCGGTCAGTCCACGGGACTGTTGCAGGACAAGCGTGCCATGACACATCCGCACGATCCCACCAGCTGACTCGGCATCGGTGACAGCCCTCACGGCAGGGCGGTCGGCGTCGAGGCGACTGGGCTGGTGACGCCGGCAGGGGCGTCACCGTGGCCGCCAGCGAAGCCAAAGAACCTGGCCCAGGAGACGGCGACGGCAACCGAGGCATCGCCCAGCGGGTCCAGGGGGCCGATGCCTGCGTCTATCTGCGCGAAGGGGAGCCGATGTGATCAAAAGGGGCCGTAGTGCTCGGCGATAGTGTCCTGCGGCGATGTTTGGTTCAGCTGCGGTGCCAGTCCCGCAGTTTGGCGGGATTCAGCACGATCCAAAGGGCTGCGGCCCGGTCCTCGTCGCAGCTCACGGCGATCACGGCGACGGCACGCCCGGTCTG
The DNA here is from genome assembly GCF_040639095.1 of Micromonospora sp. NPDC023966. NCBI lineage: Bacteria > Bacillati > Actinomycetota > Actinomycetes > Micromonosporales > Micromonosporaceae > Micromonospora > Micromonospora sp. NPDC023966. The sequence continues at coordinate 5,733 of NZ_JBEZZJ010000042.1, forward strand.
GCGGATCACCAGTCCGGCGTGCCCGTTGACGCTCTCAACGGTCAGGTCGGTTCCAGGCAGCAGGGCACGGAGCAGCCGGACGACCTCGGCTGCGCCGTGAACCGGACGGATCGGAGCGGGCACGCGGCCGCCGCTGTCGCACACCGCAACGGCGTCCGCGCCAAGGACGGCCTCGATCGCGGTGACGTCGCCCACGTGGCAGGCAGCCGCAAGCCGGCGTACGACGTCGTCATGAACGCGCGGCATCGCCCGCCGTGACACCCGCCGGCGGAGCACCCGCCTCCGCTGGCGCCGGTGCGTGCGCGCCGGCCAGGAACGCCTCCCGGGGGTGCTGCACCGAGGTCAGCGAGACGATGTCCCGGCCGAACAGCGCGGCGGTCGCCCAGACCGCGAGCACCCGGACCTTGCGCTCCCACGTCGGCACCGCCAGCACGTGGTAGCCGCGGTGCATCAGCCAGGCCGGGAAGCCCTTGATGACCAGGCGGTGGAACTGGAAGATGCCGCGGCCGAGGCCCAGCGTGGCGACCGTGCCGAGACTGTGGTGCACGTACCGCTTCGGCTCCCGCCCGCGCAGCGTGGCGATGATGTTGCGGGCCAGCAGCTTGCCCTGGCGCACCGCGTGCTGGGCATTGGGCACTGTCGAGACGCCGGTCCGCTGCGCCGCGAGGTCGGGGACGGCCGCGTCGTCGCCGGCGCCCCACGCGTCCGGCACCGGCGCGTCCTCGGTGCCGACCCGCAGGTCGGCGCGGACCACCAGCATCCCGCGCCCATCGACGGGCAGGTCGCTGTGGTTGTGCACCATCGGGTTCGCAGCGTTGCCGACCGTCCAGACGATCAGCTCAGAATCGAACTCCTCACCGGTGGACAGCACCACGTGACCGTCGCGCACGGAGAGCAGCTGCGCATTCAGGTGAACCCGCGCGCCGCGCTTCGTCAGCGAGCGCACGACCCACTCCCCGGGCCCGGCGGTCACCTCGGGCAGGATCCGGTCGCGTGCCTCCACCAGGTGGAAGCTCAGCTCGTCCAGGCTCAGCTCGGGATAGCGCCGGATCAGCGCCGTCGCCAGCGACAGCAGCTCACCGAAGCCCTCGACCCCGGAGAAGCCACCGCCGACGAACGTCACGGTGAGCAGCCGCCGGCGCTCAGGCCCGGGCGGCAGCGTCGCGGCCTGGTCGAAGGCGGTCAGCAACCGGTCGCGGATCGCGACGGCCTCCTCAACGTGCTTCATGCCGATCGCGTGGTCGCTCAGACCGGGAATGGCCAGGGTGCGGGTCACCGCACCGGCGGTCACGACGATGATGTCGTACGTGAGCGGGTATTCCCGACCCACGGCCGGGCGTACCGTGACCGTCTTGCGCGCGTGGTCGACCGCCGTCACCCGGCCCGCGATGATCTCCGTCTTCCGCAGGTGCCGGCGCAGTGAGACGGCGGCGTGGCGCGCCTCGACCGAGCCGGCCACCACCTCGGGCAGGAACGGCTGATAGGTCATGTACGGCCGGGGGTCAACGACGATGACCCGCGCCTCGCCCCGGCGCAGCTTCTTCTCCAGTTTCCAGGCCGTGTAGAAGCCGGCGTACCCGCCGCCGACCACCAGGATGGTCCGCACCTTCGTCCCCTATCTCTCGCCTTCGCCAATAGAGACCGGGCGGCCCCCTAGTTTGTGACGCCGGCCATGGCGGCGATCTTCTCCGGACTCATCATCCACAGCACCTGGTCGATACCCTCCGAAGAGGCGACGACCGTGACGATCCCGAGGACCGTGTCACCCCGGCGCATGATCGCGCTGGTCTGCCCGTTCGTGGTGACCCACCGTAGGTCCATGCCCTCCCAGTACTCGGTCGAGAACGCGGCGATGTACTTCGCCACCCGGGCCGCGCCCACGACTGCCTTACGGGAGACCTGCCGCGCGCCGTTGCCGTCGGAGATGCTCGCCACGTCGGCCGCGAACAACTTCTCCAATGCTTCGAGATCACCGGTGCGGGCGGCCTCGAGGAAGGTTGCCAGCAGCCGACGCTGCGCGGACTCGGGCACCGGGATCTTCCGCTCGCCGGCGACGTGCTTACGCGCCCGGCTGACCAGCTGCCGCACGGCCGGCTCGGTGGACTGCAGGATTGCGGCGATCTGCGGGTACGGGTAGTCGAACGCCTCCCGCAACACGTACGCCGCCCGCTCCTGCGGGGTGAGCTTCTCCATCAGCATCAGGACCGCGAGCTCGAGCGCCTCCCCGCGCTCGGCGCCCAGGAACGGGTCCGCGCTGGTGTCAACCGGCTCCGGCAGCCACGGTCCGACGTACGTCTCGCGGCGCGCCCGTGCCGACTGCAGCTCATTGATCGCGAGCCGCGTCGTGGTCGTCGCCAGAAACGCTCCCGGATTCTTCACCACGCTCCGGTCGGTCGCCTGCCAGCGCAGCCAAACGTCCTGCACCAGGTCCTCGGCCTCGCTGGCGCTGCCCAACATGCGGTACGCGATCCCGAACAGACGTGGCCGCACGCCCGTGAAGATCGCCGCCGCCTCGTCGAGATCCCCCACCACTGTCTCCCCCAAGGTCGTTCGCCGCTCCAGGCTAGCCCCCTGTCACAGGTTCCTCGCCGCGCTCGCCCCGAGATACGGACAACCCGAGGACGCCCACGCCGGCTCCGTGCACTACGGCTCCGGCCGGCTCGATGCCGGCCAGCAGCAACACCGTGGCGACGGCACCACCGGCGCGATCATGACCGCTGCGAGGTCGCGGGCCACCACCTAGTAGTGCTTTGTTAGGTTCGGTGGCGTTTGTTGCGGTGTAGCGGTTTCACGGGTTGGTGGCAGGTGATGCAGGCGCCGGTCCAGGTCGCGAGGAGTCGTTGCAGCTCGCGGATGACGGTGTAGAGGGTCAGGCCGGCGCAGCCGCTTTTGGGTCCAGGCGTAGTTCGGTGATGAACAGGTGCGCGGCGGTGACGAGGGTGACGTGGCGGTGCCAGCCGGTCCATGAGCGGCCTTCGAAGTGGTCCAGGCCGAGGCCGGTCTTCAGTTCGCGGTAGTCGTGTTCGATGCGCCAGCGGATCTTGCCGTAGCGAACCAGGTCGGTGTGACTGGTCGCCTCGGGGAGGCACGGCCGGAGGGATGACTTGAAGACTCGGACAGCCCGATCGTTGACCAACTGCGCGCTCATCGGCATGACAGCGAGCACCTCGCGGCATAAGTAGCCCTGTGTCAAGCGGGAGGGGCGAGGACGGCCTGCAGAGCTCGGTGGCGGGTGGGGTCGTAGGCGACGCCGTCTTGCCAGCAGCGCCAGATCACGTGCAGCCAAGCGCGGGCGAGGATTCGAGTCGCGTGGGGGTGGTCGTGGCCTCGAGCCCGGGCCCGCCGGTAGAGGTCGGCGGCCCATGGGTTGGCGTGGTGGGAGTCGCCGGCGAAGTCGATGACTGCTCCACGGAGTTGTTTGTCGACGGCCCAGCGAAAGCCGACGACTTTCACCTTCCCGGACTGCCTGGTCGAGGGCGCGGCCCCGGCCAGGCAGGTGAGTGCCTCCGGCGTCGGGAAGCGGCCGCGGGCGTCACCGATCTCAGCCAGAAGCCGGGCCGCTCGCACGATCCCTGCCCGGGGCAGGGACATGAACACTGCCGCGTCGGGATGCTGCAGCAGCTGGATCTCAATCTGCTCTTCCAGCGCGTTGATCTGCTCTCGCAGGGCGGTAAGCCCAGCCACCAACGCAGCGGTGACGTGCGCCCGGGCGGTGGCTTCAGGACCGGTGGTCCCGCGGGTAGCCGCGAGCAGATGGGCGTGCAGCAGCCCGGCTCGTGCCGGGTTGGGGTAGGAGACGCTGCGCAGCCAGTTCTGCAGTCTGCGTGGCGACAGCCAGTCGACCTTGTCTTGAGTCGTGAACCGGGTGAGGAAACTCAGGGTGATCGCGGAGTCGATGTCGCGGAACAGCCCGATCACGGCGGGCAGAACGTGTTCGAGGTGGGCGCGGAGCTGATTGGCCATCGCGACCCGGGCGGCGATGAGGTCCTTGCGGGCGCGGACGGTCATCCGCAACGTGAGTGTCGCGGGAGAGTCGACGGTGAGGGGACGCAGGCGATGGTGGTCGGTGCGGACGGTGTCGGCCAGGACGTAGGCATCGAAGCGGTCGTCCTTGTTGCCGGCTGCGCCGTAGCGGCGGCGCAGGTGCTTGATCTGGTTCGGGGCGATCACGAAGACCGTGAGCCCCGCATCGAGGAGGGCCTCGACGATGGGCCCGTCGGGGCGTTCGATACCGACCTCGAGCACAGCGGCTTGCTGCAGGCATCGCAGCAGCTTCCGCAGCCCCGCAGCGGTGTGCTCGACGAGCATCCGGTGAACCTCGACACCGTCGGGGCCAACGATCGCGAGGGCGTGCTCAGTACTGGCCCAGTCGATGCCCGCAGTGGGTCGACGCATCGAGGAGTCGTGTCCGACACTCATAGTGTCCTCCTTGCTGTTGCAGCAGCAGGTGGGCACCCAATGGTCTCAGGACACGGAAGCCGGTCGCTCACTGATCGGCGCTCGACGGCGCTCAGCCCTGTCGCCAGTCATACGTGCCCTGGGACCACCGGGCCCCGCGGAACTCATGCCGGACCTCTGACGGTCAAGCGTGCGAGGCGGTGGCCCGGTGGAGACCAGGTGCGCCGACGACCCGAGATCGCCGGCACCAGACACGGTGCCCGACGAGACCGCCGACAGGAAGAGTCTGCGCAGTGAGCGTGCGTGGTCAGCCGGCTGGCGAGCACCATCCATCGGCCATGGCGATGATGCGAGCGGTCACCGTGTCCGGATCCACGAGTTGATGCAGGTGAAGCCCTGGAACATGGTCGAAGTCCCAGCCGCGTTCCCGCGCGTCCTGCGCGGCTTGTTCGTACGGCGGACCGAACAGCAGATACCCACATGCCGCGTTGTCCCAGCCGTCCGGAACGGGAACCTTTTCCTCGTAGTAGCTCAACGGCAGGCGCGGCTGCTCGGCCGAGACAACACGCCGGGTCTGCGGATCCGGAAACATCGGCGCGACATCGGACTCGTCCCACCACGCCGTCCATTGCGGCAGCCTGCCACCGGTCGCTTTGGGCCGCAGGAAATCCAGCAGCTCAGGCGGTGCCACCGCCGTCGGCCCGCTGCGAGCGGGCAACGCCGCGTCGACGAACAAACAGCCGGCCACCGGACGCCGGGCAGCCTCGACGATGACGGGGACAAAGAGACCGGCGTTGCTGTGCGCGAGGCCGGTGGGGGCGATCCGGACGATGTCCGGGGCGTGGTGACTCTACTGTCGGAATCGATCACTGAGGTCGCGGTGACGCCGCTGCGGCACGCCGTCGCGGCGGCCTCCGACGCGGCCGGTCTCGCTGGTGACCCATTGGAGGACTTCGTCTTGGCCGTACACGAGCTGGTCACCAATGTCGTGCGCCACGGTGGCGGCAGCGGACGACTCCGCCTGCTGCGCGACGCCGCATCCGTGTCCTGCCAGGTCATCGACCACGGTCCCGGAGCGGACTATGTTCCGATCGCGCTGCCGGGCCCCGGAACCCCGGGCCACCGGGGCCTGTGGCTGGCCCAGCAGCTCACCGACAGCCTGGTCATCGACAGCGGTCCGCACGGGACGACAGCTACCGTTACCGCCCGCCTCCCCGGCGTACAGTCGAGCGGGTGAGGTGCGGCGTGGAGCAGACCTGGCGGTCGGAGACGACGGTGAGCGACGGGACCGCCGTCGTGGCGCTGTTCGGCGAACTCGACATCGCCGCGGCGAGCCCGCTGGGCGAGGTCCTGCAGGCGGCGACCGCCCGCGCGCCCCGCGTGCAGGTGGACCTGGCGCGAGTCAGCTTCATCGACTCCACCGTGCTGAACACGTTCGTCAACGCCCACGGTCGTGCCACCGACAGGGGCGTGAGCCTCGCCCTGGTCAATCCCACCGGCCATGTCCGGCGCGTGCTCTCGATGACCGGGATCCTGCCCTGGCTCGCCGAGCCCGACTCCGACAGTTAGATCCGGCGCACCGACTTCTCAGCGCGGATTCTGCGGTCACGTGGAGGACGGTGGGTACGCGCCGGGTTCGCCGTCGGCGGCGGAGGCGGTCACGACCTTGTTGAGCTGCACGCGGACGGCGGCAGCTTCGGCGGCCCGCCGGAGCAGGGCGTAGCCGGCGCCGGTCGGTCGTTTCCTCGGTGCCGATGGCGCGTTGACCAACTGGGGGAGCGTCCACCATGGGCAACTCCTGATGGTTCGTCCGATGACCCCGATGCCGGCCGTCGCGTCACCGCCCCCCCGTGTAGCGGCGCGCAGGGTTGGAGCAGTGAGACGCGTGGTGAGACGTCTGCTCGATGGCCGCTACCGGTGCGAGGAGCTGCTGGGCAGCGGCGGCATGGGTGAGGTGTGGCGTGGTCGCGACCTGCGCCTGGACCGCCCGGTGGCGATCAAGGTGCTCGCCGCGGCGGGACTAAAGGAGCCGATGGCCGCGGAACGCTTCGACCGCGAGGCCCGCGCGGCGGCCGGGCTGACCCATCCGCACATCGTCGCTGTCCACGACTTCGGCACCGAGGAGAACGACTCCTACCTGATCATGGAACTGGTGGAGGGGCGGACCGTGTCCGCACTGATCGCCGACGGCCCGCTCCCCATCCTGCAGGCGTTGTCGATCGCCGTACAGACCTGCGACGGGATCGCCGCCGCGCACGCGGCCGGGGTGGTGCACCGTGACGTGAAGCCGGGCAACCTGATCGTCACCGCCACCGGCACAGTGAAGATCTGCGACTTCGGCATCGCCCGACTTCCTTGGGCAGAGGGGGAGAACACCCTCACCGAGCCGGCGACCAAGCTCGGCACCAGCTCGTACATGTCTCCCGAGCAGGCCCTCGGCCAGCCGGTGGACCACCGCACCGACCTGTACGGGCTGGGCTGCACCCTCTACGCCATGCTCGCCGGCCGTCCGCCGTTCGTCGGCGAGCAGCTCAGCGTGCTGCATCAGCACGTCAACGAGCCACCCCAGCCGCTGCGCGAGCGCCGGCCCGACGTACCCGCCGAGCTCGAAGCGCTGGTCGCCGAACTGCTGGCCAAAGATCCCGCCGACCGGCCGCGCGACGCGGCCGAGGTCCGGGACCGCCTCGGAGCCCTGCTGCCCCGGGCCGGCACGCCGGTTCCCCTCGTGCCGGTCACGCCAGCGGACCCGGGCCGGCCGGGACGGTCCACGCCGGCGATCGGTCTTCCGCCCACGCCGGACGCAGCCGGCCCGGCACGCCCCAGGCCGGGCCGCCGCCCGGCACGGCGTCGCCGCGAAGCGCTGCTGGCAGCGGCCCTGCTCGGCGTCGCGCTGCTCGCCCTGACCGGCTTCACGCTGCTCGACCGGGACGACCACACCTCGATCGCGGAACCGACCACGCCGCCGGCATCGGCCACCACCGCCGTGGCGCCCCGCGTGCCTGCCGTGCCGGTCACCGTCGCGCCCGCCACGCCGACCCTGCGGGCCGTCGCGTCCGCCACCCGCAACCCGGCCAGCCCGACACCGAGCCCTCGGGCCACCTCCCGAAGGCCGAGCCCCACCCCACCCGCTGACCCCATCGCCGGCATGCGCCAGTCGATCCGGGAGCAGGTGGAATCCGGCCGGTTGAACCCCGATGCCGCGAAGGACCTGCACACCAAGGTGGACGCGATCGCGAAAGAGATCGCCGAGAGCGACACCGACCATGCCGAGGACCAGCTCAAGAAGCTGCGCGAGAAGCTCAGCGACCTGCGACGCGACGGCAAACTCACCGCCGGCGGCTACGACGCCCTGACCGCCGACGCCGACCGGATCGCCGCCGATCTACGGTAAAACAGCGACAGCCCGGGGCTTTCCGGGCTGTCGCTGCTGTCGCCAGTCACGCATTTCGCGGCTGGGGGCCGGTCAGAGGGTGACGACGGCGTCCTCGGCGAAGGTGAACAGGCCGGCGTCGAAGGTGATCGTCTTCAGCTTCGTGCCCTTCGGCACGTCGAAGTAGACGTTCGCCTTCACCGAGTTGCCCGGGTTGATCTCGTCGAGGAAACCCTGCCCATCGGTGTTGCCGTAGATCCCGGCCTCGCCGTCAGCCTCGTACTCCCGGCCGGTGGCGTCCTGGGCGGTGAGGGTGCCGTCGGCGTGGAAGGTGTGCGCGCTCTTCGTGACGTTCTTGACGGTCACGTTGACCTTGCAGAAGGTGCCCTGCGCCTTGGTGTTCAGGAACTGGCTGCCCACCTGGGAGATCCCGCACTTCACGCCGTTGACGGTGAACTCGAAGTCACCGCCGCGCACCTTGTCGCCGACGCCAAAGGTCTTCGGCTTGGCCGGGGCCGGCGCCGCGGTCGTTTTCGCCGGCTGCGGCTTGGCCGGCGTGGGGGCCGACGTGCTCGGGGCGACGGCCGCGGGGGCGGAGGTGCTGGGGCTGGCAGCGGGGATGTCGCTGCTGGCGGACACATCGTTCTTCTTGTCGTCGCCGCTGACCAGGCCGATCACCATCGAGCCGCCGCAGCACAGCACCACGAACGCGCCGACGCCGACGAGGGTGGGGATCAGCCAGGGCCGCTTGCGGGCGGCGGGGGCCGGCGCGCCGGGCGGCGGCGGGAACTGGCCGGGGTGCTGAGGGATCTGCCCGGGCGCCGGCGGCGGGAACTGGCCGGCGGGCACCTGCGGGAACTGAGCGGTGGGCGGCATCGGCTGCTGGCCGGCCGGCGGCTGGTTCTGCGCAGGGTCGTAGGGGGTGGTCATTGAGTGGTGTTCTCCCAGGTCTTGATTTCGCGCTGCCCCGTTAGTTGAGCGCAATACTTTCCACCCTGACACATTTTGCCTCAGGCAACGGTCCTCCGGCTGGCCTGACCCACACGCCCGGTCAGCTCGAGAAACACCCGATCTTGGTGACCCGGCCGTCAGCCGTTGAGCCACCAACTTGTTCACGCTCCGGCCGACCCGTCCCAGAACGGGTCGGCCTCATCGCCGAGCAGCGGCGGCACGTCGTACATCGACAGGTCCAGCCGCGGGCGCACGTACCACACCCGGTGGCGCCATCGCCGGTGCTCGAAGCGGTGTCGGCCGACTTCGGGCCGGGGAGCTGCCGCCGTACGGTGAGGTGCTGCGCGGGGCCTTCGAGGGCGACCCGGCGCTGTCGGTGCGGGGCGACACCGTCAAGGACTCCTGGCGCATCGTGGAGCCGGTGCTCGAGGCATGGCTGGCGGGAGCGGTGCCGTTGCAGGGGTACCCGGCGGGCAGTCACGGCCGGGCGACTCCCTCCTGACCCCGGCGCCCGGCGAAATGCGTCCTCACTGAGGACGATCTGGGCCGCCGGCATTCGGACGCCCGGAGGCCCCCGTTCACCTGGAGGCCGGCGTTGTCTACCTGTCGTGGCGGATGCTGATGATCGGGCTCGGCGCGGCGCGCCCACGAGGACGCTGCTGCTCTCGGCGGCCCCGGACCGGCAGGCCGGCACCGCCGGGGAAGTGAGCAACGTTGCGCGCAGGCTCGGAACCACCGCCGGGCTCGCCTGAAGCCTTGGCGACGGGATCCGCCGGCGTCCACACCGGATTCGTCGTGCTGGCCGCCTTCGCGTTCACCGGTCTGGTCGCCTCGTCGCCGCCCGTCGGCGCGCGCCGTGACCGCGCGGCCGTCACCGGCGGCACCGTGCATTGCACCGAGCGGCGACCAGGGGCGGTGGGCAGACTTCTCCTACGTGCGCAGAAGGCAGAGTTGCGCCAGCGTCGGCGCTCGCACCCGAATCCAGGCGCGATGCCGTGGGCGGCCGGCGGCCAGCACGACCGCGATGAGACGGCGGGCCGACTGTCGGTCGAGCAGCATCACGCCGCCACTCCGACCAGCAACGCCAGACACGCGCCCAGCAACTCGCCGCCCATGCCGGACGGGCTGTCATCGCTGGCAATGATCGTCGGGCCGCTGCCCCGGAAGGCGACCCAGGGCAGTCCGCTGACGATGACGTCGGCCGGCCGGGCGCCGTGTTCGTCGAGCAGTTCGGGAGGGCGTGTCCGCGCATAGCACCTTGACCTTCGGGAAGTGGCGGGCGAGCCTCGCCGCCAACCGCTCGTTCAGCTCGATCGCGAGATGCCGGCCGCGACCACCGAGGCGTTGCTGGATGACCGAGGTGAACGGCCCGGCGCCCGGTCAGAGCTCGACCACCGGCTCCCCGCGCTCTGGAATCGGCGCCACCATCTGCGCCGCCAACCGGGCGGAACTCGGCGTCACAGATGCGGCCCGCATCGGCTGCCGGATGAACTCCCGCCGAAAGATGGTGCCGCCGACTGACTCCGGCAGGCCAGTCAGAACTCGGGTTCGCCGGGTCCGGCCGTTAATCGGTCATGCCGGAGAGGCGGTGGCGAGGCTGTGGACATGGGCGATGGCCATGTCCAGGGCCCGAGCGAGCGGACGACTGCTGCGGTGCGTCTTGGCCAGCAGCAACCCGCCCTGGAGCGCGGCCATGATCGCTTCGGCGAGCGCGGCCGGATCGGCTTCCGGCGACAGGCTTCCTCGGTCACGCATGACGGTGAGCCCGGCCCGTAGCGGAGCCTCCCATTCCGCGAAGCACTCCTGCAGTACGCCGCGGGTTTGCGGGTCACCACCGGCAAGTTCGTTGGCCAGCGAGCCGAGCGGACATCCGCCCACCTGATCGTGCGCGGCCTGAGCTGCGACGATCTTGTCCCGCCAGCGGGCCAGGCCGGCGAGGGAGTCCAGCGCGTCCAGTTCGGGGCGCTGGTCCTGCTGGATTCGCTGCGCCTGATGCCGCACGACCGCCCGGATCAGATCATCCTTGTTGCCAAAATAGTGGTACAGCTGTGACTTGCTGGTCCCGCTCGCCGCCAGGACGTCGTCCAGTGTCGTGGCAGCGGCGCCGCGCTCGAGCATCAGCTCGGCTGCGGCTGTCACGATGCGGGCCTTGGTCGCCGCGCCCCGAGCCGTCAACTTCGCCGCCTGCTGCACAGATGTCACATCGTCCATGCTAACAGTAATTGGACTTGCTAGTCCAGTTATCAAGACATATGTTGGACCGAGCGGTCCACTAGATTTCGGCTGGGCCGCCTACGGCGCGTTGGTGCATAAGGAGAAACCGCTATGGGTCGGCTCAACAACGGCCAGCACTTTCCCAAGCTTCAGGTTCCCGCCGTGGGGGGAGGTTCGCTCTCCCTGCCCGACGACCTCGCGGGTAGCTTCGGGGTGGTGCTGATCTACCGGGGCTCGTGGTGCCCGTACTGCAACGCACAACTCGCGGCCTTCCAGAGGGCCAGCGAGACCCTCGGGGGGCTCGATGTCCGCGTCGCCGCGCTCTCCGTCGATGACGAGGAGACCAGCCGCAAGCTCGTCGAGAAGCATCACATCGGGTTCCCCGTCGGGCACAGTGCCGACATCGACGCGGTGGTCGAGGCGACGGGGGCCTACGTCAACGAGCCGTCGCCCGCCGACCAGCGGCGCTACCTCCAGTCGACAGGGTTCGTCCTCGCTCCGGACGGCACCGTGATCACTGCCGTCTACTCCAGCGGCGCCATCGGCCGCCTGGTGCCGGAAGACGTGGCCGGGCTGGTCCGCTACCTCCGCGACCACAGCTGAGGGCGGACAGCCGGCAGGTACGGTGCCGGCGGCATGGTCTTCGCGGCCTTCCCCCGGTGGCCAGCGGCCACCGGGGGCAGGCCGAGTTCGGCGTCCAGCTTACGGGTGGCGGGCATCCGGGTGTGCGGGGCGAGCCGCCCGGTGCGGATGGCACCCGGAGCGCCTGTTCGAGCCCGGACCGGCGGCCGCTCGCCGGGGGCGCCGGGGTCCAGATGGAGATCCACGCCCAGGGCTGCCGAAGTGGACCAGGATTTCGTCATGGTGTTGGACCTTAAGCATTCCAATCCGTGCGTAACATCGCTGCCATGACAGGTGAAGCACCCACGCCGCAGACCCGAGTCGACTTCTACTTCGACGCCGCCTGCCCTTTTTCCTGGATCACCTCGCGGTGGATCCTCGAGGTGGAGCCGCTGCGCGACCTTGACGTCCGATTTCACGTCATGAGCCTGTATCTGCACAACGAGGGCAACGAGCTGCCCGGCTGGTATCGCGATCTTGTCGATCGCTCCCTCGGCCTGGTCCGCGTCGCCACGGCCGCGGCCGAGCACCACTCCGAGGACGTACTCCGCGGCCTCTACACCGCCTTCGGCACCCGCATTCACAATAAGGGAATGGAGGACTTCGACGCGGTCGCTGTCGAGTCCCTGGCCGAGCTCGGGCTCCCCGCGAGCCTCGCGGAGGCGGCGCGTTCGGCCGAGTACGACGCCGCCCTCCAGCGCAGACACGACGCGGGCAAGGATCCTGCGGCGGGCGGTTATGTGGGCACGCCCACGATGCACATCGACGGAACGGTCTTCTTCGGCCCAGTGATGAACAGCATCCCGCGGGGCGAGGAGGCGGCGCGGCTCTTCGACGCAGTGCGGACCCTCTCGGCACACCCGGACTTCTTCGAGCTGAAGCGGGAACGGACGGGCAGCCTGCGCTTCGACTAAGAGTTCCTAACAAAGTCGTAGGACGTGTCGGTACGTGATGATGCAGGTGGCGAGGCCGAGGAAGGCTTCATGCATGTCATCGCGGCGTTCCCACCGGATGCGTAGCCGTCTCATGCCGTGGTACCAGGCGATTGTCGGCTCGACCACCCATCGGATCACCCCGAGGCCGGAGCCGTGGGGTTGGCCACGGCGGGCGAGGCGCGGGCGGATGCCCTTGCCGCGTACCGCCTTGCGGTGCTTGTCGTGGTCGTAGGCGCGGTCGGCGAAGAGTTGGTCGGGGCGCTGTCGGGGCCGTCCGCGCCGATTGCGTACGGGCGGGATCTTGTCGATCAGCGGGAGTAGTTGGGTGACGTCGTGGCGGTTGCCGCCGGTCAGGCAGACGGCCAGGGGGATGCCGGCGCCCTCGGTCAGGACGTGGTGCTTCGAGCCCGGGCGGGCGCGGTCGACCGGACTCGGGCCGCTTTTGGGCCGCGTCTGGCGGCCCGCACGTGCGAGGAGTCGATCACGGCGCGGGACCAGTCCAACTTTCCGGCGGCCTCCAGCTCGGCCAGCAGCAACTCGTGCAGCCGCTGCCACACCCCGGCCCGGTTCCACTCCTCCAAGCGCCGCCCCGGTGTTCCCGGGCGGGCCGGAGGACATCGCCTTCACCTACGGGATCGTGCCGGTCACGGTCACCGACGATACGGCCGTCCTGCCGGTACGGGTCGACGCTCGCCGCGGCAGGCAGGTCCGGCTCGAGGTCTCCGACCGCTCGGCCGAGCATGTCGTCACGTCCGTGGACCTGACTCTCGACGTGGCCGGCACCCGGATGGCGCACGGCGGCTCCTTCGGCGTGCAGGGCGCGAGCTACGTGCTCCCGGTCGAGGATCCGGCCGTCACCTATGGCGCCCGGGCGGTCTTCGACAAGAAGGGTTCGAGCGAGCAGTCGCCGAGCCCCTACCACTACCGGATCGCCGACACCCGCGCCGGCATCCCCACCGACCCGGTACGCACCGTGGCCAGGGAGGACCTCGCCCGGGTCGTCATGGACTTCAAGGCTCCCGGCGTCGCCTCCAGCGGATCCGCCGCCGTCGGCATGATCACCGACGACAGCCTTCCCATGCTCACTGTCGAAGGGCCGGTCGACTTCCCGTCGAAGGTGATCGACTACCGGGCGCCGGGGCGGTACGAGAGCGAGATCCGCATCGGCGACAACTGGATCACGGCACCGGCCCGAACCGTCAGCCTGGCTGAACCCGGCCGGGAGACCTGGAACAACGCGCTCCTCGGGCCGACGCTGGACAGCACCACCGGGCTGAACGGAGACGGCTTCATGTCCATCCCCGACATCCCGTGGTTCGTCGACGCCGAGACGCACGACTTCGCGTACACCCCCGCGTCCGGCACCCTGACGCTGAAGCGGGAGGGGGAGCAGGTCGCGCAGTGGCAGGCCGGCCAGTGGGGCTACGCCTACGGGCTGCCCGTGGAGAAGGCCACGTACACCCTGCAGGCGAGCGTCACCCGGTCGGTGCCGTTCGCCACCCTGTCCAGCCGGATCGACGCCGAGTGGCGGTTCACCACGGCAGGCACCACGGAGTGGCTGGCCAATCCGCTCATGGTGCCCCGCCTGGCAGCCGTCGGCCTCGACGAGTACAACCGGGCCGCCGGCAAGGCACCCACCAAGGTGCTGATCGGCGTCAGCGGCCAGCCCGCCGGCGGCGTCCCGGCCACCCGGGTCACCGGGTGGAGGCGTCCTTCGACGAGGGCGGCACCTGGAAGTCGCTGAAGGTCACCGCTGGGCCGGACGGGACGCTGGGCAAGGTGATGGTCCCCAACCCGCCTGCGGCGGGCCACGTCGCGCTGCGCGTCACGCTGACCGACCGGGACGGTAACCAGGTCACGCAGACCGTCCACCGCCCCTACGAGGTGCGGCCCCGGTAACCGAGCGAGGTCGGGCCCGAGCGGCTGCAGCCGCTCGGGCCCGGCCTTCTTTCCGACCCTTCCAAAAGGGACGGCTGCACTGGTCCTGTCTTCGGCAGGCGCGGCCGCCCCTCAACCCCGGGAGCGAAATGCCCAGACGAATTCGGTGGCTGTTGGCGACCATCACAGTGGTTGCGACACTGCAAGCGGTGCCGGGAACCCCGGCGCTGGCCGACCCGACCCCAGACCTCACCACCCCGAACCCCGCCACCGCGGCCCCGGCCGGCAGCGGTGAGACGCACATCGTCACGCTGCTCACCGGCGACGTGGTGACCGTCGAGGCCACCGGGTCCAGCTGCCCCCGGGTCCGCGTGCAGCCCGTGGACCCGGCCGGTGTGATTCGGCGCAGCTGCGGTGCCGACGGGCACCTGAAGGTCATCCCGGCAAAGGTGGCGGCTCAGGTCGGCACCGTGCTCGACCCGGACCTGTTCGACGTGACCACGCTGATCGCGGACGGCTACGACGACGAGAACACCAGCGAGCTGCCGGTGATCGTGCAGCCCGCCGAGAACCAGCGGACGACGGCGCTCGCCGGCCTCCGGCCACTGTCAAGTATCGGCGCGGTCGCCGGCGCCGTGCCGAAGCAGTCCGCGGCCAACGCCAGGGCAGCCACCACCAGCCTGCTCACCGGTGCGCGAAAGGTCTGGCTCGACCGGAAGGTGCACGCGACCGGGATCACCGCCGGCAACCACGGCGGCGGGCAGCCCGCTCAACTCGACCACAACATCAGCCAGGTCTCCGCGCCCTAGGCGTGGCAGGCCGGCTACACCGGCAAGGGCGCCCGGGTGGCCGTGCTCGACACCGGAGCCGACTTCAACCACCCCGACCTGGCCGGCCAGGTCGTCGACCGCGCCGACTTCGTCACCCCGGGCGGCGACGCGGTCGACCACAACGGGCATGGCACCCACGTCGCGACCACCATCGCCGGCACCGGGGCCGCCTCGCACGGCCAGCGTCGCGGCATCGCGCCGGACGCGCGCCTGGTCATCGGGAAGGTCCTCGACGACTTCGGCTCCGGGTTCGACTCCGACATCATCACCGGCATGGAGTGGGCCGCGGCCCGGGCCGACGTGATCAACATGAGCCTGGGCGGCGCCATGCCGGACGACGGCACCGACCCGATGGCGGTCGCCGTCGACAACCTGACGGAGCAGACCGGTGCCCTCTTCGTCATCGCCGCCGGCAACAGCGGCGGCGCGATCGCGTCCCCCGGCTCGGCCGGGCGCGCGCTGACTGTCGGCGCGGTCGACTCCGACGACGAGCGGGCCGGCTTCTCCAGCCGGGGACCGCTGATCAACACCTGGGCGGCGAAGCCGGAGCTGGTCGCCCCGGGTGTCGACATCGTCGCCGGCCGCGCCGCCGGGACGACGCTCGGCACGCCGTTCGACGAGTACCACACCACGCTCTCCGGCACCTCCATGGCCGCCCCGCACGCCGCGGGGGCCGCCGCGCTGCTCGCCCAGCGCCAGCCCGACTGGACCGCGGACCGGCTCAAGACCGGGCTCGTCGGCGCCGCCGACCCGCTGCCCGACGCCGAGCCGTACACCGTCGGCACCGGCCGGCTCAACGCGGCGCGGGCGCTCACCGGTCCGGTGAGCGACCAGCCGGTGGTCAACCTCGGCACCTTCAGCTACCCGCAGTCCGGCACCCACGAGGTGCGGCTGAGCTGGACCGGCGACCGGACCCCGGCGGCCGTCCCGCTCGACCTCGCGGTCACGGTCGTCAACCACGACGGGACCATCGCGCCTCGCCGGGCCGCGAAGCTGTCGGCCAGCCGGGTGACGCTCAAGGGCGGCGTGCCCGGCACGGCGACGCTGCGGCTCGACCGCGCGGCGCTGGCCGGCTCGCCCGGTTACTACCTCGCCACGGTCACCGCCCGCACGCCGAACCACGCGCTGGTGGCGACCACGCCGGTCGCCTTCTACGTGGGGCCGCGCAGCTACGACCTGACGATCCAGACCCGTCCCGTGCCGGGCGCCCCGGTGAACGGGTACAGCGCCGTCGGGGTGGAGGTGACCAACCTCGCCGACCCGCTGCTCTACGCCGGCGGGGTGTTCTTCACCCCCGGCAAGTCGGCCACGCTGCGGGTCCCGGCCGGCCGCTACCAGGTCACCGCCGGGTTCAGCACGTACGACGACGAGACCGGGGCGCAGACGGGCGCGTTCGTCGGGGACAGCGACCTCGCCGTCGACGGCACCCGGACGGTCGTCCTCGACCCGACGCAGGTCAAGCCGATGACCGCGACCGTGCCCGGGAAGCCCACCCAGGCCCTCGCGAGCAACTTCCTGTACGTGCAGACGGCCGTAAACGGTCTCTCCTGGTGGCAGGCCATCGCCGCGTGGGGTGACTCGGCCACCGTCGCGGTCGGCCCGGTGACGCTACCCAGCGTCGGGTCGCTGCGGATGTACGGCGGCTGGGGGCTGGACTCGCCGGCGGGCACGGCCGCGCCGTACCACTACGACCTGGCTCACGAGTACACCGAGGGAGTGCCGGCCGACCCCAGCTACCGGGTCACCGCCGCCGAGCAGGCTCGGCTCGCCCGGATCGACCAGCGGTTCAACCAGCTGGACCTGGCCGGGATGGTGACCTCGGTCCGCCGCGCCGGCTTCACCCTCGACGGGTTCTACCTGACTCAGAACCCCACCTACGACCTGCCGGCGACGCGTACCGACTACGTCTCGCCGGGGTTCCTCTGGCAGGACACCGGGATCTACGGCGGGCTCCCGGCCCAGGAGGCGCCCCGGGACTACACCTCGGGTAGCCGGCAGACCAAGATCTGGGCGCGGCAGCCGCTGCGCTCCGACTGGTTCGACGACCCGGCCGGTGGGGAGTACAGCTGCGCCGGCGCGCCGTGGCGGACCAGCGGCAATCTGCACGTCGACCTGGCCATGCTCGTCGATCAGCACCAGCGGGCCGACTGCCTGCAGCCCGGCGCGGTCGGTATCACGCGAACGCTGGCGCTGTACCGGGACGGCCAGCTCGTCGACGAGCGCAACGCCGCCCGGACCGACTTCAGCGTGCCGGCGAAGGCGGCGGACTACCGGCTCACCTTCGACGTCGACACCAGCCGGATCCTGCCGTTCTCGACCCACGTCAACACCGCGTGGACCTTCCGGTCGGCCGGACCGGCCGGCACGGCGCGCAGCGCCCTGCCGCTCCTGTCGGTCGACTACGCCCTGCCACTGGACGCGGCGAACCATCCCACCGGTGGTCCGGCCACGTTCACGGTCCGGCAGGCCCAGGGGGCGCCGGCCCAGCGGGTGACGACGTTCCAGGTCTGGACCTCGACCGACGACGGCGTGACCTGGCAGCCGACCACGGTCGACCGGGACCGGGACGGCTACCACGCCGCGCTGCCGACCGTGACGGGCGGGCAGGCGGTCTCGTTGCGGGTGAAGGCCACCGCCGACGGCGGCAGCGGCATCGAGCAGACGATCATCCGGGCGTATTGCGCCGGCTGACCGTCCCGATCCGCCGTACCTCCACCGAGGCGCGGCCCGGTGCCGACCGGGTCGCGCCTCGGCGCGTTTCAGGCGGCTGGCTCAGGACGAGAGGGCCGCGTCGGCGAGGAACTCCCGCTCGGTTGGAGCTGCTGACCTACGACCCGGCGGAGGACGCTTTGGCTGTCGATTGCACGGCCGGCGCTGCGGAGATCAAGAGATTCAGGGCGGACGCTGTGCGACGGCTCGTCCATCCGGGCACGGTCCGAAGACCTGGGTGGTGATGAGCTGGTCAGAGCGGACGCCCTTTCGCGTCGCCCGACGTGGTCGTCTTACCAGCTCGCCAGACCTTCTTCCGCGCTCCGACACCCGAGGCTCGGATGCGCCGCGTCAGCCCATGTGCTGGTCGTCAGACGTCACGAACGTCCGCAGATGGTCAACCGCCGCAGAGAGCGCGTCCTGCAGGGGGCCGATGTCCCGGGCGACCTGCGCGAGGAGCATGCCGCCTTGATACGCCGCGAGGAACATGTCGGCGAGCCGCGCGGGGTCGGCGGACGCGTCGATGCGGCCGAGTTGCCGCATGCGATCGAGCCCGACGCGGAAGATCTCGCGCCACTGCGCGAACACCTCCGCGAGCCGGTCGTGCACGTCGAGATCGGTCTTGACGATCTCGCTCGCGAGCGAGCCGAGGCTGCAGCCGTCCTCGAACGGACGCCCCGAGAGGACGTAGAAGTCCGTCCAGTCCTGGAACGCCTCGACGGTGTCGAAGCTGGCAAACCGCTCGCTGCGATGGAAGCCGAGGACGCTGTCGGCATGCCAGTCGATGACCGCCAGGACGAGGCTCTTTTTGGTGGGGAAGTAGTGGCTCAGCTGCGATCCACTCACGCCTGCAGCGCGGCGGACGAGCTCGTTGTTGGTTGCGTGGACCCCTTTGCGGTAGATCAACGCGGCCGCGTGCTCCAGTATTCGCTCGCGCGTGGCCTGGCCCTTGGGAGTGAGCTTCTGGGCTGCATCCGCACCGTTGTTCACCTGCATGTCATCAACATTGCACAGACTGGGCTTGGCAACCCATTTTCGATGGTGTTCTTTCAGGGGAGTGGACGAAATCGTCCAGCAACGTCACGCGGAGGTTCGTCGCCATGTCTCGCCTGACTGCTCCCGCGTCCGCCGAGATCCCCGCTGTTCACCTGCATGTCATCAACGTAACACAGACTGGGCTTGACAGCCCATTTTCGATGGTGTTCACTCAAGCGAGTGGACGAAATCGTCCAGCAACGTCACACGGAGGTTCATCGCCATGTCTCGCCTGACCGCTCCCGCGCGCGCCGACATGGACGCGAAGACGCAGGGCGCCCTCGACGCCATCGCGAAGCAGTTCGGCTTCGCGCCCAACATGTTCACCACGCTCGCCGCGAACCCGACCGTGCTCGAGATCGTGATGGGCCTGCAGGGCAGCATCGCGAAGCTCCTGGACGCGAAGACGCGCCACACGATCGCCCTCGCGGTCTCTCAGTCGAACGGCTGCCACTACTGCCAGGCACTCCACGGTTTCATCTCGTCGAACCTCGGCGGTATGTCGGCGGAGGAGATTGAGCTCGCCCGCACGGGCACGTCCAGCGACCCGAAGCGCGCCGCCGTCGCGAAGTTCGCGCAGCACGTGATCGAGACGCGTGGCCAGGTCAGCGACGAGGACCTCGCAGCGATCCGCGAGGTCGGGTATATCGACCCGGAGATCCAGGCGATCGTCACGATCGTGGTCGTCACCCTGCTCACGAACTACCTCAACAACGTCAGCGACACCGTCGTCGACGTCCCCGGCGCCGACCACCAGTCGGCCTGACTTTCCTCTCCACCCGCCGTTCAAACAAAAGAAAGCACGATTTTGAATCTCGACAAGCTGATCACGAAGCACCTCACCCGCTACTTCGACCCGAGCAAGAGGATCCCGGAGGAGACGTTCCAGCAGCTGCTGCGTTACCTGCGCACCTCGCCGACGACGATCAACATCCAGCCGAACCGTTTCCACGTGCTGGAGACGCAGGATGGCAAGGACAAGCTCGCGGACGCACTGGTCGGCCGCTTCGCGGACAACGCGGAGAAGGTACGCAGCGCGTCGCACGCCATCATCTTCACGACGCGCAAGGACATCCCCGACACGCACCTGCAGGAGATCTTCGAGAAGGAGCGCGCCGACGGGCGCTTCGCCGACCCGGAGATCCAGAAGGGATGGGAGGCGGGCGCCTCCAACTTCGTGGAGATCCAGACGGAGAACTATGGCGGGGACGTGCTCCACTGGCTTGAGAAGAACACCTACCTCGTCGTCGGCGCCACGATGATGGCCGCCGCATCCCTCGGGGTGGACGCGACGCCGATGGAGGGCTTCGACCGCAAGACCGTGGACGCGGCCTTCGACCTGACCGACACCGACTACACGACCACGCTGCTTCTGGTGCTCGGCTACCCCGACGAGGCTCGGGTCTCCCGCCAGCCGGTCTCGCGGTTCGACGCGGAGAAGATCTTCACGCACATGTGACGGACGGGGCGGCCACCGGACCGCGGTGCCGGCCCTGTTCACTTCGACTCGGTTGCCCGGCGTCCGCACCTCTTCGACGGACGCCGGGCAATCGACCCCCTAAGGACTTCGAGGAGGTCAAGATGCAGATCGATAAGGCAGTGCAGGATCGAGCCGCGGCCCGCGCCGCCGAGCTTCCCGGCTCCGAGCACACACACCAGTTCACCGGCGACTGGGAGGTATGGAAAGTCGGCGGCAAGGTGTTCATGCTGCAGACGTCCATGCCCGGCGAGCCCGTCGTGATCCTGAAAGCGGATCCATCCGACGCGGAGGCGCTCCGCGCAGCTCACGCGAGCATCTCGCCCGGCTACCACATGAACAAGAAGCACTGGATCACGGTGCGGGCGGGTGCGGACGTCGAGCCCGCGCTTGTCGACAATCTCGTGACCGAGTCGTACCTCCTCGTCGTCGCCGGCCTGCCGAAGCAGAGCCGTCCCGTCGATCCCGCTTCGTTCCGCGTCCCGCCCTCCGCCGACGGATCACGCTGACGCCGACCGCGCACAGAGCACTGTTGCCCCTCATCCGAGCAGCGCCCGCACCGGCGCATGGCGCCCTTGCGTGGCCGGGCCGCAACGACGAGGACGCCCACGCCGGCCTCGTCGCCGCGATCGGCGCTGCGCTGCCGCGGGCGTCGTGGCAACGCTCATCCGTCAACATCGATGACGGCGGGATGGTCCCGCTGGTTCACCTCCGCCGCCGGGACCCTGGCAGCGTGACCCTCGAGGTCCAGCGGCAGACCTGTCCCTCCCGGCGGTGGCGGGCTTCGCACTGGCCAGTGGGAGTCGTGCCTCGAGCACCGGGATGAGCGTCCAGGGAAGCCGGCCGCGGGGTGACCGGACTCTCTCGACGGAGAGCGCATGCATGTCTTCGCTGAACAGGATCGCTGGACACCGTTGATGTTCGCTGGCATCGACTGGGGCGGCTCTGAGCATCAGCTGTGCGTCCTGGACGCCTCGGGCCGCAAGCTGGCCGAGGTTCGCTTGGGCCAGGACGTGGCGGGGCTTAGACACCCACCACCACGGCGATATCACCCAGCCCGTCCGGGACGATGCCGTGTTGCTGTTCAGCGGTCAAACATCGTCGGCCGTCTGGTCGGGAGTGGAGTGCGTCCGACAGGCCTTCGGAGTCCTGGGCGTCGCCTCGTACGGCGGTCAGTCAATGCTGACCCGGACCGGCTCGCCATCTGGGGCCTGGACGGTCAGAGTGGCCCGACCGCCGGCCAGGCTCACCTCACCCCGGTCCGCGCGTACCGGCCGGTCGGTGGCGAAGACCGCGACATCCTCGGTCTGGGTCGGCCGGAGCAGCACCTCCGAGCCGCTCCGGGCTACCAGTTCGCAACTGCTCTCCAGCAGCGTGGCCGGTCCGACGCGGATTCCGGCGGGCAGCATCAGCCCAGCGCGTGCGCTGATGCGCAGGCGCCGGCCGGCCAGTACCGGCTTGTCCCGGTGCCACAGGCCGAACTCGATCGCCGACGGCGCGACGTTGACCAGGTGAAGCAGCCGCTGGCCGGACCGGTCCACGGTCGAGGTGAGCAGCAGCCCGGGGTCGCCTGCGTCGTGCCGGAGCCGGGGCCGCACCCCGAGCCGGTCCAGCGCTGCTCGCCAGAAGTCCAGGTGGCACGGGTAGTCGGTGGCGATCACCACGGCCCGGCCGGCGCCCGCGGTCACCTCGGCGCCGCACGGTCGGCCGGAACCGACCTCGGTGAGCAGGCGTTCACCGGCCCCGGCCAGCAATTGGGCGTAACCGACCCGGACCTCGGCGCGGCCGGCCGCCCACTCGTGGCCCACCACCGACGGAAAGTAGTGTGGCCCGCCCTCCAGCCAGCCGTCCGGCCGCAGCCCGAGTGCGTCGGCCAGCAGGGTGCACGGCGTGCCGTCGTGGTCGCGGCTGGGCAGCGGTCCGTGCAGCAGCAGCCGGCCCCCGGCCCGCAGATGGTCGACCAGCCGCTGCTGGACGTCCGAACCGAGGGTGGGGGCGGTAGCCAGCACCAGCACCGGCGGCGTGCCGCCCGGCGCCTGTACTGCGCCGCCTGGGGCCTGCAGGTCCGCTGCGGGGAACGAGTAGCCGGCGAGCAGCAGCGCTCGCGCCAGCACGTCCCGCGCGCCCATGCCGCGGAACCGTTCCAGCTCGGCGACCTGCTTCGCCCGTTTGGTGGACGCCGGGTGGCGGTACTCGGTCAGGTAGTGGTCGGGAGCGAATCCGAGGGCGAACTCATCGTGTTCCTCGTCGCCGTCGGCGAGCAGGTCGGCCACCCCACGTACGGCGTGCAGTGCCCGCCTTGCCGCGGCGTACGTCGGGTTGAGCCGCCCCTGCGGGCCGATCGGAGCGGCGAAGCCGTGCCGCTCGCCGGTGAACGCGATCCGGTCGTTGCCGTCGCCGACTGGCTCGGCCAAAGGCGGGTTGTGGCCGCCGGCGAAGAGGTAGAGGTTGAGCAGCCGGTTGCCCTGCGCTACACAGAGCCGGGTTTTCAGGTCGATCCCCTCCGGCGGGTAGAGCGTCGACAGGTCCTCGTCGTAGTCGCCGTTGCCGGCCTCGAACTCCAGGCAGGTGAGCGGCTGGTCGTGGTCGTTTGCGGCGGCCAGGAAGGCGTTGGACACGTACAGGTCGGCGACGTTGCCGACGGTCAGGTCGCCGAGGTAGTAGTCCGAGCCGGAGGTGAGCTGCGGCTGCCCCCGGTACGCCTCGAGCAGTTGGCTGATCCCGATCGGGAAGGTGCGGCCCCGTCGTTCGGCGGTGCCGTGCACGTTGACCAGGAACGGCACGCCGGTCACCCCGTGCCGCTCGGCGCTGTGCCGTAGCGCCGTCACGTACCGGCGGTAGCGGTCGCGCATGTAGCGACCCAGGTCGTCGTGCAGCGCCAGCGACCGCTCCTCTGCCGGGGTGCGCAGGGCGGTCGACCACGCCGTCGGATCGGCCGGGTCGGCACCGATCCGCGCTGCGGCGGTGTCCTTGCCGTACCGCTGGACGGCCCAGCGGGCCAGGTCGCCGCAGAGGCCGTCGGTGAGGTCGGGGGAGTTGGTCACCCAGGACAGCATCCCGATCTCGTTGTCGAGTTGGACCGCCACGACCGGTCCGCCGCGCGGCGCGAGGCGCTGCGCGATCAGTGGCATCACCTGGGCGTACCAGCCGTCGGCTGCGGCGAGGAATTCGGGCGCAAGGTAGTCGATGGTGCGCGTGCTGATCGGCGCGCCGTCCCAGGTGGTGGGGAGCAGGTGCGGGTGCTCGTCGTACACGCGGTAGGGGATGCCCTCGTTCTTCAGCTCGGCCATGACGAACGGGCCGGGGCGGACCACGGCCCGCAGCCCGCGCTGGTGCGCGAGGTCGAGGAATCCGGCCAGGTCGCGCTGCTCGTGGGTACGCCCGGTCAGGTCGACCGAGCCGTCCGGCAGTTCGTGCCAGAGCCAGGGCACGTAGGTGGCGACGGTGTCGCCGCCGCAGTCCTGGAGCTGGTCGAGCCGGTCTGCCCAGTCGGCCCGGGCGAGGCGGAAGTAGTGCACCTCACCGGCGAGCAGCAGCTCGGGCCGGCCGTCGACGAGGATCCGGCGATCCCGCAGTAGTACTTCTGGCATGTGGGGCAGGGCTCCCTACGCAGGAGATTGTGGACCGAGGGTTGTGAAGTTCGTCCTGGCTGCCTATGGTCGCCTGAAACCGGTTTCTGTGATGCACGTTACGGATCGAGGAAGCGATGGGCAACAGCCGCATGAACGTTCGCGAGATCGCCAAGCTCGCCGGCGTCTCGGTGGCCACCGTCTCCCGGGTCTCCAACGGCACCGGACAGGTCTCCGAGGAGATGCGCCGCCGGGTGCTGGAGGCGATCGAGAAGCACGGATACCGGCCCGACCACCTCGGTCGGGCCCTGGCCGCCGGCCGGCACGGCGCCCTCGGCCTGGTCTTCCCCGGCTTGTCCGGCCCTTACTTCACGGACCTGATCCAGGGCTTCGAGTCCGAGGCGGTGCCGTCCCGGGCCAGCGTGCACATCCTCTGCACGCACCTGCGTTCCGACTCCGACGACCAGGTGCTGGAGATGGGCCGCCGGGTGGACGGCGTCGCCGTCATGGGCGGCACCATCTCCGACGAGGCGCTGCTCCAGCTCGCCAGGATGGTCCCCGTGGTGGTGGTTGCCGGAGAGGGACCCGGCGACATCCTTTCGGTACGCGCCGACAACGGCGGCAGCATGCTGGCGCTCACCCGACACCTGCTCGCCGACCACGACCTACGCGAACTGGTCTTCGTCGGCAACCCGGCAGGCTCGCCCGACGTCAGCGAACGCTGGACCGCCTTCCGGCGGGCGCACCATGACCTCGGCGTCGAACCGCCCGCAGAGCCGGTTGCGGTCAGCATGCAGCAGGCCGACGGGGTGCTCGCCGCCGACCAGTTGCTGGCCGGGGGTACGCCCCGGCCCGCCGGGGTGGTCTGCGCCAACGACGAGATCGCCCTCGGTGTGCTGGTCGGCGCGCTCGGCCGGGGCCTGCGAGTGCCGCAGGACCTGGTCATCACCGGCTTCGACGATATGCCGGCCGCCGCCCTCGTCACCCCCTCCCTCACCACGGTCCGGCAACCCGTACGCGAGCTCGCCGCCGAGGCGGCCAGGCTGATCCTGCATGCCGCCGACCAGCCCGGCAACGCCTCCGCGGGCAGTCTCGTGCTGCCCACCGAACTCGTCCTGCGCAGCAGTTGCGGCTGCCCGGCACCACCGACTGGAGGTACCGGCAGCTGAACCAGGTCCCACCACCAACCCCTGGAGGTACGACATGAGAAGTAGGCGGTTAGCCGCCGCGGCCGCGGTCGCCTTGGCCGCGTCGGTCGCGCTGGCCGGTTGCGGCCGTGACTCGGGCGGCAGCCAGGAAGAGGCGAAGTCCGTCGGCGCAGGCAAGGCGAGCGGGGACATCACCGTCTGGGCGATGGGCACCGAAGGTGAGAAGCTCGCCGAGTTCGCCAAGGAGTTCTCCACCGAGAACCCCGACGCCAAGGTCTCCGTGACGGCGGTGCCCTGGGACGCGGCGCACCAGAAGATCGCAAGCGCGATCGCCGCGAAGCAGACGCCGGACGTGTCGATGATCGGTACCACCTGGCAGGGCGAGTTCGCCAAGTCCGGTGCGCTCGATCCGACCCCGCCGGACCTGATCAAGAAAGAGGACTTCTTCCCCGGCGCCTGGGACACCACGATCGTCGACAACACCTCGTACGGCGTCCCGTGGTACGTCGAGACCCGGCTGATCTACTACCGCAAGGACATGGCCGCCAAGGCCGGGTTCCCGGACGGCCCGAAGACGTGGGACGACCTCAAGGCCATGGCCAAGGGCATGAAGGAAAAGGCCGGCGCCAAGTGGGGCCTCAACCTCCAGCCCGGCAAGACCGGCAGTTGGCAGTCGGTCATGCCGTTCGCCTGGTCCAACGGCGCCGACGTGGCCAGCGCAGACAAGCTGAACTTCGACTCCCCGGAGATGACCGAGGCGCTCAGCTACTACCAGTCCTTCTTCAAAGAAGGCCTGTCCCCGACGGCGCTGCCGGATGGCTCGCTCGAGCCCGGCTTCGTCAAGGGTGAGATCGGCGCGTTCATCTCCGGCCCATGGCACATGGGCATCGTCGAGGAGCAGGGCGGCGCCGGCTTCAGGGACAAGTACGCGGTCGCGCAGATGCCGATGAAGAAGTCGTCGACCTCGTTCATCGGCGGCAGCAATCTCGCGGTCTTCAAGGACGCCAAGAACCGTGACGGCGCCTGGAAGTTCGTGCAGTGGCTGAGCAAGCCCGAGGTGCAGGTCAAGTGGTACCAGGCGGTCAAGGACCTGCCCGCGGTGCAGTCGGCCTGGAACGACTCGACGCTCTCCGGCGACACCTTCCTGGCCACGTTCGGCCAGCAGCTCAAGAGCGCCAAGGCGCCGCCGGCGATCACGACCTGGGAGCAGATCGCGGCCGCGTTCGACCTCGAGGTCGAGAAGCTGTGCAAGCAGAACGCGGACCCGGCCGCGACCGCCAAGGCGATCCAGGACAAGGCGAGCGCCATCGGGACCGGGAGCTGACATGGCCGACGCCTCCGCGGCGACGGCACCGGCGCGACCGGTCGGGGCGACCAGCCTCGACCGGCCCGCCGGGTCGGTCCGGCGGCGTCAACGCCTGAGGCGGGCGCTGACCGGCTGGGCCTTCTCCGCGCCGTTCACCGTGCTGTTCACCGTGTTCATGGCGCTGCCGGTGGTGGTCTCGCTTGCCATGAGCTTCACCGACCTGCGCTCCACCGACCTGCGTAACCCGCTGGCCGTCAACGTCGTCGGCATCGACAACTACACGCGCCTGTTCTCCGATCAGCTGTTCCTGCGGTCGTCGGTCAACACGCTCGTGTTCGTCGTCGTCGGGGTGCCGCTGACGATGGTGCTGGCCCTGGCCGCCGCGACGGCGCTCAACTCCGGGTTCGTACGCTTCCGCGCGCTGTTCCGGGTCGGATTCTACCTGCCGGTCGTGGCCAGCATCGTGGCGCTCTCAGTGGTCTGGCGCTTTCTGCTCGACCCGGAGGTCGGGCTGGTCAACAACCTGTTGCGACTGGTCGGGATCGACGGGCCGAACTGGCTGTACGACAGCAAGCTCGCGCTGCCGTCGCTGATCGTCATGGCGGCGTGGCGCAACTTCGGCTTCCTGATGGTGATCTTCCTGGCCGGACTCCAGGCGGTGCCGGCCGACCTCTACGAGGCGGCGACGCTCGACGGCGCGACGCGGTGGCAGCAGTTCCGCAACGTCACCCTGCCGATGCTGCGGCCGACGCTGCTCTTCGGCGGGGTGGTCACCGGCATCGGCTATCTCCAGTTCTTCGAGGAACCGCTTGTCATGACGCAGGGCGGCCCGCTCTCCTCGACGCTGTCGGTGTCGTTCCACATCTACAACCAGTTCGGCTTCGGCAACTACGGCTACGCGGCCGCCGGCAGCTACGTGCTTTTCCTGGCGATCGTGGCGCTGTCGGTCGTGCAGTTCCGCCTGCTGGGGGAGAGGAACTGACGATGGCCGCGAAGGACACCGCCCTGCGTACCCGCGACCGGGTCGCGAAGACCGTGCTTTACGTCGTCCTGCTTCTCGGACTGCTCGCCGTGGCCGGACCATTCGTCTGGATGGCCCTCTCGTCGCTCAAGCCGGAGCGGGAGATCCGCGACGTGCCGCCGACCTGGTGGCCCGAGACGGTCACGCTCGACAACTTCCGTGGGCTGTTCTCCCGGCTCGACTTCCCGCTCTACTTCTTCAACTCGGCACTGGTCGCGACCCTGGTCATGGTCGGCAACCTGCTGTTCTGCTCGCTCGTCGGGTACGCGTTGGCCAAGCTGCGGTACCCCGGCAAGCGGGCGCTCTTCTTGGCCGTGCTCGGCATGCTCATGGTGCCCGGCATGGTGACCTTCGTCCCGCAGTTCGTGCTGGTCAGCAACATGGGCCTGACCAACACGTACGCCGGCCTGATCCTGCCGTTCCTCGTCGGACCGTTCGGCGTGTTCCTCATGCGGCAGTTTCTCCAGTCGATCCCCGACGAGCTCATCGAGGCGGCCCGGGTCGACGGCGCCGGCGAGTTCCGGATCTTCTGGCGGGTGGTGCTGCCACTGTGCAGGCCGGCACTTGCCACCCTCGGGATCCTCACGTTCCTCGCGTCCTGGAACAACTTCCTGTGGCCCCTCGTGGTCGCCACGACGGAGGACAAGTACACGTTGCCGGTCGCCCTCGCGCTCTACAGCGTCGGCGAGAACGAACGCAACTACGGCCTGCTCCTCGCCGGCGCGGTCGTCGTCGTGCTCCCGGTGCTTCTCGTGTTCCTGGTCCTCCAGCGGCACTTCCTGCGCGGCATCGCGACCACCGGAATCAAGTGATCAATCCCCCCCAACCAGACAAGGAGAGCCATGCGACGCCTTCTCGCACCGCTCCTCGCGCTGGCGCTCGTGCTGACAGGCGGCTCGGCCGCCAGCGCGGCACCCGACGAGCGCGGCCCCGACCGGGCCCTGCTCCGCTACGCCACAGACACATGGCGGTCGATGACCGCCATGACCGACCCCGGCACCGGCCTCATCGCCGACAACATCACCGGCGACCTCGCCGCCGACGGCCGCGCCACCTACACGTCCCCCACCAACATCGGCGGCTACATGTGGTCCGCGGTGGTCGCCAGCAAGCTCGGCATCATCTCGCGTCCGGAAGCCCGCGAACGGATGGCCAAGGCCCTCGACACGCTCGCCCGGCTCAAGCACCACACCCCGTCGGGCATGTACTACAACTGGTACGACCCGCGGAACGGATCAGTCGTCACGGTCTGGCCCGACAACGGCGACACCGTCTACCCGTTTCTGTCCAGCGTGGACAACGGCTGGCTCGCCGCCGCGCTGAACGTGGTCAAGGGCGCCGTGCCGGAACTGCGCGGCAAGGCCGACGCGATCCTGCGGAAGATGAACTTCGGCTTCTACTACAACCCGACGGCGACGACCCCGTTCGGGGCCAGCGGCCTGATCGCCGGCGGCTTCTGGGACGCGCCACCCCCGGGATGCTCGCGGCAGCGCGACGGCGTCTGGTTCACCTGCAACCATTACGACATCACGGTCACCGAACCGCGCATAGCGACGTACCTCGGCATCGCGATGGGCCAGATCCCGCCGAAGGCCTACTACAACACCATGCGCACCCTGCCAGCCACCTGCGACTGGAGCTGGCACGAGATGCAGCCCGTCGGCTTCGACACCACCCACGAGGGCGTTGCGGTGTACGAGGGCGCGTACCGGTACCGCGGCATCCAGTTCGTACCCAGCTGGGGTGGCGACATGTTCGAGGCCCTGATGCCCGACCTGTTCGTGCCCGAAGCGAGGTGGGCGCCCAACAGTTGGGGCCGCAACCATCCCGCGACGGTCGCCGGCCAGATCGAGCACGGGATGAATGACGCCAGGTACGGCTACTGGGGTTTCTCCCCGGCCAGCGACCCGGCCGGCGGTTACATGGCCTGGGGTGTCGACGCGATGGGCATGGACACCGACGGCTACCCGTCCGACGTTCAGCGCTCGAAGTATGACGCGGGATTCGGCGACTGCCGCCCGGCCGGCCCGGACCCCAACTACGGCGACGGCGTGGTGACCCCGCACGCGGCGTTCCTCGCTCTCCCGTACGCCAAGGCAGCGGTCGTCGACAACCTCGCCCGGCTCAAGGCCAACTTCGACTCGTACGGCCCCGGCGGCTTCTACGACGCGATCGCGGTCGGCAGCGGCGCCGTCGCCAAGCGTTACCTGTCGCTCGACCAGGCCATGATCATGGGTGCGCTCGGCAACGAACTCGCCAACGATCTCGTCCGCCGCGCGTTCGTCTCGCCGGAGTTCGAACGCCGGATCCGTCCACTGATCGCGAAGGAGACGTTCAACGTGCCGGCCAACCAGAACCTTCCGCAGCTGCGCGAAGCCGCTTCATGACATGAGCGACATCGCGACGCAGGCGCCCGCCCGTTCACCCGGCGGCGCCGCCGCAGCTGGTTCATCCCGTTGATCAGGGAGGTAGGGCCCTCGGCCGCCCGCTGAGGGCCCTACTTCCCTGATCGAGCACGATCTTGCGCCGTGGTGCGAGCCCGCGGAACCGCGCGGCCGCAGACACATCCCGGCGTCGGTGGGACGGCGCCGGCCGGGGAAGACCTGCCTCAGGCCTCGCAGACCTGGACCAGCACCGCCCCGGGCTGCGGCACGTCCAGCTCGATCACCGCGGACCCGGCCTCGGCAGCCGGCTGCACCTTCTCCACCGGCAGTTGGTCGGCGGCACGCAACGCGACCCACTGCTCGTCCGTCGGCCACTCGGCAACCCCCAGCCGGTCGGCGAGGGTGGTGATATCACCATGCTCCCGGTCGAGCCGAGAAACCAGGGCGGGCCGGCCGGCCGCGCCGTCGATCACCAACCGGATCCGCCGGGCCAGCGCCGGGTCCCCGTCCCGCTTGTCCTGGTCGAGGGTGGCCACCCAGACCAGGATCGCCAGGCTGCCGTCGGCGCGCCGGCTGGCCCAGGTCTGCACCAAGCCGTCGGCACCGTCGCCGGCGGCCCGTACCGGCAGTTCGACCTCGCCGAGCTGGGCGAGCATCCGCAGGGCGTGGTAGCGCGGCTTGGCGATGCCGCCGACGGTGAGCAGGCCGAACCCGCCGTGCAGCAGCCTCGGCGGCCGGCCGAGTTCCTCGAAGTGGTCGCTGGCTACCCAGTAGGACAGCGCGTCGACCCTGCCGGCGGCCGACCGCATGCCGGTGAGCAGGAAGGTGCCGGCCGAAATGCCGTCGTTGACCGGGTGGAAGTGGGTGGGGGTGACGCCCCACTCGGTCCACAGGATCCGCGCATCGGGGAAGCCGAGGCGGGCCAGGGTGGGCCGCAGGTCCAGCGGCGGGCTACCGTACGTGTGGGTGGAGACAAAGTCCACCGGTGCCCCGGACCGCACGGCATGCTCCAGCAGCGCGTCCACCCAGCCGGCGGCAGCCGACGAGGGTCCACCGACCGGGATCCGCGGGTCGACGTCCTTGACCGCGCGGGCGGTCACGTCGTACAGCCGCATCCATTCATCGCGGCTACCGGTCCAGAAGACCTCCAGATTGGCCTCGTTCCACACCTCGAAGTCCCAACCGAGCACCTGCTCGCCGTACCGGTCCAGCAGGTGGGCCACCAGCGCCCGAACCAGCCCGGACCACCGGTCCCAGTCGCGCGGCGGGGAGATGATGCCGCGGTAGGTGAAGACGGTGCGGTCCGGGTCGCTGGCCAAGTCGCGGGGCATGAACCCGATCTCCACCACCGGCGTCATTCCGATGCCCAGGAGCAGGTCGTAGATCTGGTCCACCCGGCTGAAGTCGTACACCGGCTCGCCGTCGACCTCGCGATAGACGCCGAGGTCGTCGTGCAGGATCGAGTGCGCCCGCACGGTGCTCACGCCGATCTCCTCGCGTACCCGGCGCAGCGCGGCCAGCAGTTCGGTGCTGATCTCCCGGCCGCCGGAGTGTTCCCGGCAGAGCAGTTGGGACAGTCGCTCGCTGCCGATCATCAGCTGCCAGGGCCGGTGCAGGGTGGTGCCCGCGGCGTCCGCGTCGAGGCGCAGCGTGACGGTGGGCGGTTCAGCGGCGGCCGGCAGGGCGGCCGCCGGGACTGGGTCGCTCAGCGCGCCTGTCACGGTCACCTCGGGTACGGCGGCCACAGCGTACGCGTACCGCTCGCCCGGGGTGCCGGTGGTGTCGACGTACCAGGAGTCTGGAACGGAGAGCACGTCTCCGCCGAGGTGATCCACCGGGGTGAACGGCCCGGACACCCGGTCGCCGTCCAGCGTTGCACGATGCACCAGGTAGCCGACCGCGCCGTCGACGGGCTCCCAGGAAAGGCGGACGTGTCCGTGGCCGGAGGTGACGGTGAGCCCGGCCGGCGGTGGCAGGTCGGGTAGAGCGGCCGTGCCGCCCTCATCGCTGCGCCGAGCGAGCCGGGCTTCCCAATCGGTCCGGGCGTCGGACGGCTCGGGTCCGCTGGCGTTCGTCACCGGGTACCTCCTGACGGTCGTGTTTGAGCCGGTTTCGAGGACTGTAACCGGTTACCGTCGGTCGTGCGATCCGCTGTCGGCGGCGGCTGACTCGCGCTGCGCACCGGGTAGCAGACAGGAACGCCACCCGGGACTCGGTCCCTCGCAGCCCCTCGACCACGGCGGGCTGGAGCGCCAGCGGTCGCGAGAGGCCGACGTTAAGAGCGGCCGGCAACAAGGGCCGCCGATCGAAGAGCATCAGGTGCTCGGTCAGATTCAGACGGCGACCCGGGATCGGGGCCGGTGCCCTGTTGAGGCTCGGCGCGACCCACACCGCGACCATGGACAGAGCCGCAGCATGCGCCATCGGGCGATGTGGCGCGGTGGCGTCCGGTAGCTGACTCCGAAATGCAGGCGATTGCCCCATCGGTGCTGCCGCCGAGCCGGAGGGCGACGAGTCTCTCCTCGCAGACGGCATGACGCTGCCGCCCAGGCCGTGCTGGCCAGGTTCGGACATCGCCTCGATCACAGCGTCGCTCCGTCGCAGTTGGACGGTGTTGGTGTGAAACCGGAGTTCGAGACGCGCGGCCTTGACGGAAGGTCAGGTCGCTGTCCTCGGTGTGCTCCTGCAGCGTCAGGTGGTCCTTCCGTCCATGAGACGGCGTAGCGCCTCCCCGGCGGTGGGGAACGCGAGTCGCAGTGTGTGGCCGGTGAGCCGAACTGCCCACCAGGTGAGGGCGACGAGGTACCCGACGGTGAGTGCCCCGTTGGTGTCGTTGGTAAAGACGATGGCGTAGCCGATTCCGAGGCCGGGTGCGGTGACGGTGCGGATGGTGCGGCTTCGGCTTGCGGTCAGGGCGGTGGCGACGCCGAGGAGGGCGGCTCCGGCGCTGCCGATGAGGCCGGGCATGCCGGTCAGGTCGACGGGTGGGGTGATGGTGAGGGCTGCCCGCATGAGGTAGATGCCGGTGGTGGCGATGGCGGCGTGCAGGATCGCTGGCCGGGTGCGTGCGAGCCAGGCGGGCAGGGTGTTGGCGGGGATGCGGGGTGCGGTCGCGGCGATGACGGCGGCGCAGACGGCGAGTGGCAGTGCCGAGCTGAGGGTCCATCTCAGGTACGGGCTGTAGTCGAACCGGACGGAGGTGCCGGTGGCCAGGCCGTAGAGGCCGGCGGTGACTGCGCCGCCGACGGCGGCGGCGAGGTATCCGCGTCGGATGAGGCCGCCGGTGGCGGGTTCGAGGGTTGCCGTGCTGGGTGTTCCGGCGAGCCAGGTGGTGGGGGCGAGGTGCGCCACGGCGAATGCCGTGAGCATGGCGAGCGCGCCGGCGGCGCCCAGTTGCGGTAGCGAGGTGCGGACACCGACGACGCGCAGGAACGTGGTGGTGATGTCCGCGGTGAAGATGGCTTGAAGGAGCAGGGTGAGAGAGCAGGCGCCGAGCAGGAGGGCGCTGGTCAGGTCCCGGATACGCAGTCGGACCCGCGGTAGGTGGGTGTTGGCGGCGGTGGGTGTGTGCTGGTGTGGTGCCGTGAGCGTCAGGGCGCCCTCGGCGAGGGCGTGGAACTGGTCGGCCAGGACTGCCGGGGTGAGGCCGGTGGCTGTGGTGAGCCGGTCTTGCAGGCCGGGTACTGCTTCGGCTTGGCGGAGGATGACGCCGCTGAGGTGTTGGCTGTCGATGTCGGCCGCGTCGAGGGTCTCTTGGACCGCGTCGTGAACCCTGTCGAGGAGGGGTTGCGCCGCGATGGCGACGTCGTCGTGGGTGATGACCGTGGGCTTGCGGGGTGCGGGGAGCAGCACCGGCGCACGGCCTTGTGCGGTCAGGAGTTGTCGGGCCTGGCGGACGGATTCCAGCAGCGCGAAGCTGTCCCGGTACTGTGGGGACAGGGTTATCTCGGCTCGCAGCGGGTCGTCGTCGCTGGTGGCCGCGTCGACGATTCGTTGGGCGAGAACCTGGTTGAGGTCGCATGCTAGGTCGATCGACCGCGTGGCCAGCTCGCGGTACCCGTCCGGGCTCGCCTGAAGGATGGTCAGGGTGACCGGATGGCGATCGGCCTGGCAGATCAGCAGGCAGGAGCCGTCAGGTGCGGTGACCCCGTGGGCTGTGGTGTAGGCGGCGAGGGCTGCTGGTGCGGTGACCATGGCCGGGGCGGGCAGGCTGGCCCGGGCTGCCGCATCCGCGAGTTGTGCCCGGCGGCGCGGTCCCCAGTTCGGCGGGATGGTCACCGTCAGGGCGGTGATCGGCTCCCCGGCCTGACGGGCGGCCTGGTCGGCGACATGCCACAGCTGGGCGGCGAGCAGTTGCACGCCGTCGACCGGCTGGTCTGCTGCCGGTCTGCCGAGCAGCTCCAGCGGGTCGCTGACGAACTGATGGCCTTCTGAAGGCTGGGCCGCCGCGGGCACTCCGATGTGGATGTTGCCGGTGGAATCGAGGGCGACGCCGTGCGGCATGGCGAGGCGACCGTCGAGCATGACGGGGATCCGGGCGCCGTGTCGGTCGATGGTGGCGGCGATGGCCGCCGAGTTGAGGTCGATGGATAGCTGGATGCCCCCGTTTGGCATGTGCGGCAGTGTCTCCCGGCGGGGGAGTGGATCGTCAACTTCAGTCCCGCGCAGTGATCTCTTGTGCGCGTATGGTGAGAATCCTTCTCCATGAGGTGGCCGTCGGCAGTCATCCTCGTGTATGCGGGGGAAGGTCAGCATCGGCGCGGGTGGAGGCGAGAGAGTGCCGCAGGAGTCGGGGGACAAACCCAGTCGGCTGGCCGAGTATGCGCGTCCCACGGTCTATGTGCCGCGCGAGTCGTCATCGGCTCGGCCGCCAAGGCGGCGGTCGGTGGCCGTGGTCCAGGTAGTCCGCGCCGTCGTGGGGGCCCTGATCTTCTTGGTCGGCGTGCCTGCGCTGCTGTGGACCGTCGGTGGTAGCCCGGTGCGGCGGCTTCCGACGTGGCCGCAGGTCGTCGCCTGGTTCGACGAGCCGAGCGGACGGTTCACCCCGAACGTGCTTACGGGCACGGCCGTCTGGGCGCTGTGGCTGCTGTGGGCCGTGTTCGCGCTGCTCCTGATTGCGGAGTTGTTCGCGGTGTTGACCCGGTGGCGGATCCCGGCGCTGCGGCTTCCGGCACCGCTGAACCGGCTCGTGTTCGGCCTGGCCGGCACCGCCGCGATCGCCGTCACCTCCGTCGGATCCCCCAACGTGGGGGAGGGCGCTGACAGGTCCGCCGCCGTCGTCGCCTCCGCTGAGGGCGGCGGTGTGATTCCTCGGCAAGCGGTCGCGCGGGGTCCGGCGCTGATCCGGGTCGCCGACACCCGCTATGTCTACACCGTCGAGCGACACGACACCCTGTCCAGAATCGCCAAGCAGTGGCTCGGCGACGCGGACAGATGGCCGGAGATCTGCCGCCTGAACAAGCACCGCCACTTCCCTCGAATCGGCGGCACCCTACGCGACTGCAACCTCATCTACCCCGGCTGGGAGCTGCGGCTGCCCGCCGACGCCCGCCCACCGGAGACCGCCACACCGGCGGCACCGCCCGCTCCGCCCGCGCCATCACCATCGACCGCGACCCCTTCGGCATCGCCAAGTGCCGCCTCAGACTCGCGGAGTCCTACCGTGCCGCCCGCCACGCCCGATCAGGAAGCCGCACCAATCCCCAGCAGCACACCATCGGCGACTCCGAGCGCCCTAGAGTCCACCCCGTCGACCCCGATAGGGACCGCCACCGCCGCCGCGTCGGCGTCGCGGTCCACCTCGCCAGCCGCGGGCGACACACAAGGCGCGACCGTCGCAACTGACGAGCACGGGGTGCAGCTATCGCCGTCCAATTGGCTGCCCTGGTCACTTGCCGCAGCGATCAGCGCCACCGCCGGGCTGGTCTGGGCGCAGCGCCACCGCCGATACACCGGCGAGCCCGATGCCGACCCACCCACACAACTGCCACCGCCGGTACTCCACCTGCGCCGCGCCGTGGCACGCAACTCCGAACTGCCGAATCCGGACGACCACCACACCGAGCCGCCCGCACTCGTGCCCGACCTCGCGCCGCTGCCGCCGGGTGGAACCGGCATCGTCGGCGACGGCGCCCACGCCGCGGCCCGCGCCGCCCTCGTTGCGGTTCTGGCATCCGGCGGCCCGCATCACCCCGACGCACGGGGCGAAGTCATCATCGACGCCGCCACCCTGGAAGCACTGCTCGGCCCCGACGCGGCGTCCCTCACCCCGTGGCCACGACTGCACATCGCCGACAGCACGGGTGGCCTGCTCGCCGTGATGGAAGCCAGACTCCTGCACCGCAGCCGCATCCTCGACGAACACGCCCTCACGGACCTGGACACCCCGCGCCAGCAGACCTCCGACGAGGAACCGCTGCCGCCGATCATGCTCATCACCCAAACCCCGCCCGCCGGCGCCCGCATGCGCGCCAAGACCGCACTCGCCCTCGGCGCCGACCTGCACGTCTCGGCGCTGCTGCTCGGCGAATGGACCCACGGCCCTACCATCGAGGTAGGCCCGGACGGCCACACCACACTCGTGTGCGGCCAGGCGGCAGAGGCGGTGCCACCACGCCTGCCCGTGCTCGATCACGACACGGCGATCCAGATCCTCACGACGCTACGGGAAGCGCAGACAGGTGAACCGCCCGCTGTCGCGTCACCCGCTGTACCGGTCTCGGTCGTCCCACTGCACGCCAACCGAACCGACAGCAAGCCCACCGAACAGCTGGCCCCGGTCACGGCGCAGCCCGACGCGACCACCCACAAAGCACAGCTCCGGGTGCTCGGCGAGCCGCGGATCGACAACATCACCCAGCCCGGCCGGCCACTGCGCGCCAAAGCCCTCGAACTCGCCGTGTTCCTCGCCTGCCACCCTGACGGAGTCACCACCCGCGAGATCGGCGAATACCTCGAACCCGACGCCCGCCTCAGCCAAGCCGACCAACGCGCCCACACCAACGCAAGCAACCTGCGACACGTCCTCCGCCGAGCCGGCACCGCAGACACCAAGAACGCCTACCTCATCAAAACCGCCGGACGCTACCGACTCGACCCAGCCACCGTCGACGTCGACGTCTGGAAACTTCGCGACCTCCTGCGCACCGCAACCATCGCCACCGGCCCCCGCCGCCGCGACCTGCTCACCGCCGCCTGCAACCTCTACACCGCGCCACTGGCCGCCGGCCGAGACTACGAATGGCTCCAACCACACCGCGAAGCCATACGCCGATGGGGAACCGAAGCCCACCTCCTGCTCGCCGACGACCTAATCCACAGCGACCCGCAGGCCGCATCCGACCTGCTCGACAAGGCCATCAGCCTGGACCACTACAACGAAACCCTCTACACCCGAGCCATGCACGCCCGCCACGCCCTCGGCGACGCCGACGGCATCCGCACCCTGCTACGCGCCCTGAGCAAAGCCCTCGCCGACCTCGACGCCGAACCCCAGGGCGAGACCATCGCCCTGGCCACCCAGATTGGCGACAGCCTGGCCGAAAAGTAGGCAGCAGCGGCCCGGGGGCACGGGTTGAGGCCAGACCGAGCGTTGAGCTGTGACCAGCGGTGCCGACGGCGGTGCGCAGCGCGCCAGCGGCCCGCCGCCGTTAGCGCTCGACCGGACAGAGAGAGCCGAAGGGTAGTTCCGCATCCGCTTCTGCCGATGTCGGTGCACTCGACCTTGACTTCAATCTGGTGCTGTTCCTGCAGGTGCCGATGCGGAAGCCGTCTCGGTGTCGGCAACCGATCGACGAGCGATCCGGGCGGCAGAGAGCCCGTGGGCTGTGCTATCAGAGCTGGCTACCGGCGTTCTTTCAAGCGGAATACGTGGAGCTCCACCGCCCAGACGTCGACTGTGGGCTTTTGATGACGCCCGAGGTTGACTGGCCGGCTGGCCACCGGCCACGCTCCGCGGGACCCGGTGGCCGCCGGCAGTCGCTACGACGACGATCGAACGTCATTCCTGACGTCCCGAGCCGGTTGGGCATCCGACCTGCCCGGCACGAGCAGCAGGCCGAGGATGATGAGCAGTGTGGCCAGAATGCTGAGGTGGTAGGCGACGTCGCCGGTACGGGTGCTGTTCAGTGTGATGTTCAGCCCGTAGACGGTGCCCAGGAGCGCGAACGATGTCGTCCCCAGCGCAATTCCCCTGCTTTTCGTCCGCCGCGTGAGGACGGTGGTCGCTCCGATCGCCACGACGGCCGCGATGATGGCCTCCGGAGGGGCGGCGCCGGGGAAGGAATCGCTGATGGTGGTGAAGCCGACCGGAATGTCGACCCCGAAATGGACGATGGACACGACGGCGAATGCCGCCGCCGCGAGCGCCATCACTACTCCGGCCGCCGCAGGGGGCCGTCGTCGCCAGTAGTCCATGCGGCTCGGCCGGTTGGCGGTCATTTCGCCTCCTCGGTGGACGCGGCGCGGTCCGCCACGGGCCGCCGGCCGGTGGCCAACAGCAGCGCCAACACGAGGACGGCAAGCGCGATCATGACGACATGTAGGTCGCGGGCGGCTCCCTGCACTCGGTCCGACGAGAGGCCGAAGGCTATGCCCAGCACCGACATCACCAACGCCACCCAGGACAAGCGGCGACCTCCGGTCAGCCCTGCCGCGAGCAGCACCGCGCTGATGACGGTTTCGCCGGTTCCCGCCTGCCAGATCGAATCAGCGAAGCGCAACGTGGTGAAGCCCAGCGGGACCTCGAGGCCGAAGTTGAACAGCGCGGCGCTGAAGAAGACCGCCGCGTCGAGAAAAAGCACGGTCCGCAGCAGCCTCGCGCTCGAGTCCGAGACCGGTGTAATGGCGTCCATCGGTACCTGCTCCCTTTTCGCGTCCGATCTTGAACCGCATCATGCCCGAACCACCAGGCCCGGTCGTCGGCTCCTGGTAGCAATCCGAACTACGTCCGGGAACGAAGGCGACTGCGCCGGCGGTACGTCACATCGCGTAGGCTCCCGCCGGGCGGTTCCAATCAGCCGTTGACACTATGCCGACGGACCGACGTGGCCGAGTCCGTCGACGAGTTCGATGCCGCGCGGCGAGAGGGGCGCTACCTACTGCGAACGTGGTCCACCAGATCGACTGGTCGGTGGAAACCTTCGACCAGGGCCGCCTCGTTCGCAGTCGCGGCATCCCACACCGACGACCATGTCACCACCACCCGCAACGACCGCCGCGATCAACGAACTGAACCGGCTCTTTGAAGGCGCGTACCACCAGCGACTATTTCGACATACGTTGACTGGTGGACGTCGTTGCCGAACGGATCGGCCACGCTGGGCGCCATGCGTTCGAAGCTTGCACGTGTGCTGATTGTGCTCGTCGGTGCGGTTCCGGCGGGCGCATTCGTGTTCCAACCCGGGATCGGAGGAGCGTCGTCCGCGCCAGTGGCGCGAACTACCGGGGGTGTCGTCCGGGGCGTTGCGGAGGCTGACCACGACAGCTTCCGGGGGATTCCATACGCCGCCCCGCCGGTGGGCGAGATGCGCTGGCGGGCGCCGCAGGCGCCTGCCTCTTGGACGGGTATCCGCGACGCCACGACGCCCGGTCAGCCTTGCCCGCAGCGAGGCTGGCCTGGGCAGCCACCCGTAGGCAACGAGGACTGCCTGTACTTGAATGTCGTCACGCCCGCCGGCGCCCGCACTGACGCTCGACTGCCGGTCATGGTGTGGTTGCACGGCGGTGGATTCACCGGTGGGACCGGATCGGACTACGACCCGGCCCGCCTGGTGGAGTCGGGCCGGGTGGTTGTTGTGACGCTCAATTACCGGCTCGGCGCGCTAGGCTTCCTCGACCTCCCGGAACTTGCCGCACACGACCCGTACGCCGGCAACTACGCGCTCGCCGATCAGCAGGCGGCGCTGCGATGGATACGGGCCAATGCGCACGCGTTCGGCGGCAATCCGGCAAATGTGACCCTGTTCGGCCAGTCCGCCGGCGGAATCGCCGTCTGCGCCCACCTCGCGGCCACCTCCTCCACCGGCCTATTCCAGAAGGCCATCGTCCAAAGCGGACCATGCGGCAACGGCCTCATCACCGGCACCGTTGCTCAGCAGCGCGGTACCGTCGTGGCCACCGCGCTCGGGTGTCCACCTGCGGCAGGCACGCTGGCGTGCCTGCGCGCAAAGCCCGCTGCGGAACTCGCCGGCACCGGCGTACCGCAAGACTTCACCGCGGCCGGCCTATCCAGCACGAGCTGGGAGTTCGTCGCCGGCACTCCAGCCATACCACAGCAACCGTTGCTTGCCCTGCAAGACGGAACGGCCGTCGCGGTGCCCCTGATCCAGGGCAGCACCCAGGACGAGATGCGCCAGACGGTTGCCTCGCTGTTCGACCAGCGCGGTGCACCGCTGACCGCGACGGACTATCCAACCGTGGTCACGCAGCTCTTCGGGGACCAAGCGCCGGGCGTTCTTGCTCGTTACCCCGTCACCGCGTACCCCAGCCCGGGCCTCGCCCTCGCAACCCTTCTCACCGACTGGGGACACGCGGTCGGGGCCTGCCGGGTCCTGCTCGCCGACGACGCCGCCGCCCGGCGCGCGCCAGTATACGCCTATGAGTTCGAACAGGACGGCGGTCGACACGTCGGCGAATTTCCGCTGGGCGCCACCCACGGCAGCGATTTGCCATACCTGTTCGACGGCACCTTCACGCTGTCGCCCCCGCCGCCGCCAGACCCGACCCTCTCCGGGCTGATGATTACCTACTGGACCCGGTTCGCTCGAACCGGCAACCCCAACGTTGATGCAGCGCCATCCTGGCCCCGCTATCACAGCTCAGGTCCGGTGCTCGCGCTCACCGCCGGACATACCGCTCCCGTCGACTTTGCGGCGGACCATCAATGCGCGTTCTGGAACGGATTGCCGTAGCGCGCCGCTCGAGCGCACTCTTCTGCCGCGCCGAGGGCGCTGGCATCGAGGTCGACAGCCCTTCTGTATGCCGCTGCCTGTCGTTGTCGTCTGCTGGGTGCTTCGTATGGTTCCGATAAGGCGGAGCCACGGATGATGAGCTCGACGGGCAACGTCGAACCATGATCAGGCGTACTGATCTGCCGCGTACGGCGCGTGGTCGTGCCGAGTTGAGTGCGTTGCACTCGGGCTACGGCGACTCCTGCAACGGCCAGTACTCGTATCCGCCCTTGGAGCCGAGAACCAGCCGGCCGTTGTCGATGGCAAACGAGGTGCCGTCGATGCCGTCCGGCGGCAGGCGCTCGTTGCGTAGGCGCCGGATGTACACCGGGATGGCGGTCGAGACGGTGGGCTGGTCGGCGTCGGTGTGGAAGGCGATGCTGATCGTGTACGTGCCTGACCGCTTGGCCGCCAGCAGCACGTGGAACCGGCCGGCGTCGCCGGGTGGGATCACCCGGGAGATGGCGTAGCCGGGATAGACACGGGCGACCGCCTCCAGGATCACCGCGACCGCCTCGCTGTACGGCAACCTGCAGAAATCGACCTGGTGCCGGTCGTAGCGGAACCGGCCGGGCGCGATCCACAGCACGCCCTCCGCCATGTTCCGACGCCCTGGTCGAGGCCGGGTTCACCGTGTTCGTGATCGCACCGAACCAGATCAAGAACCTGCGCGGAGGCTACGGCCCGGCTGGCAACAGGGACGACAGGTTCGACGCGTTCGTACTGGCCGACACGGTGCGCACCGATCAGGCCCGGCTGCATCCCTTGACCCCGGACACAGCGGCGCCACGATTGCTTCCCAGAACGGGGATCGGGCCGTCATCGGGACCTCAACCGAGGGCGCGTGCACCAGCGGTGGACTGTCAGCCACCGGGGTCCCGAGCGACACCCGCAGCCTACGCTCCCCCCACCGCCGGCGGCGATGTCGGATCGAACCCGCTTCCCCACCAGCCCGGTTGATTCGCCCCGGTCGGCGCGAAGCCTTTCCCGCTGACTGCGCGTATGGTGAGGGTGTCGCTCGGGCCCCCGGTGGCTGACCGCCCGCCGCCGTCGATCCGCCCACGAACCGACCAGATCCCGTTGCTGTCGCACCGCGCTGTGCGCGGCCGGCCGACCGGTTGTGGCACCGATCCGCCGGCCCGACCACGTGACCTACCCACGGCCGTTCGCGTCGTGGGACTGCTCGATGAGCATCGAAGGAATGTGAGCGCGATGGCCTACATCGCCAAGGATCACAACAGCGCCGTACGCACATCCGTGCCGAGCGCCGACCTGGCGCCGCTGGTGCCGGACGTTGCCGGGCACCAGCCCGCGGGGGAGCAGGTCAGGTCGATCGGTACCGCCACCGACGGTGGCCGTGGATCGGCGTCGACCCCCAGGACCGAGGTCGGCCCACACCGGAGCGCGGCGGTCCGGTATCTGCTCGCGGGCATCCGGCTCGCGTTGGGCTGGATCTTCCTGTGGGCGTTCCTGGACAAGATGTTCGGCCTGGGACACGAGACGACCGCCTCGAAGTCCTGGGTCAACGGTGGCAGCCCGACGGAGGGATTCCTGGGATCCGCCACCAAGGGCCCGTTCATGGGCTTTTACCACTCGATCGCCGGCGCCGGCCTGACCGACCTGTTGTTCATGGGCGCGCTGCTCGCCATCGGCGGCGCGTTGATCCTGGGCGTCGCGATGCGGCTGGCCGCCGCCGGCGGAGCACTGCTGACCCTCATGATGTGGACCGCGGTCCTCCCGCCGGCCAGCAATCCGTTCATGGACGACCACCTCATCTACGCCGCCGTGCTGATCGTCCTGGCCATGCTGGGCGCCGGCAGCACCCTCGGTCTCGGCGCCATCTGGGCCGAAATCCCGTTGGTGCGACGCACCGCCTGGCTGAAGTAGGACCGGGCGGTCTCCATGCAGGGCGCGGGCAACAGCATTGAGAAGGTCGAGATGAACCAGGTTGCGGAGCATGACCGGCGCATCGTCGTCGGGGTCGACGGATCGCCGGGATCCAGGACGGCGCTGCGGTGGGCAGTGACCCAGGCGGAGCTGACCGACGCGAGGGTCGAGGCCGTGAGCGCGTGGCAGGACCCGGCAATATACGGATTCGCGTACGGGTGGTCGCCGGCGGTGTTCGAAGACGTCAGCTTCGCCGCGGTCAGCGAGAAGATTCTCGCGGAGGCGGTTGCGGACGAGGCCGCGGGTGGCGCACCCGTCCAGATTCTGACCCGTGTGCTGCACGGCCATCCCGCTCAGGTGCTGCTCGACGCAGCCAGTGGGGCGCAGTTGCTGGTGGTGGGTAGCCGAGGACACGGCGCCTTCGCCGGGATGCTGCTCGGGTCGGTCAGCCAGCACTGTGTCCAGCACGCGTCCTGTCCGGTGGTGGTGGTGCCACCAGCAGAGCGGACGCACGGGCAGACCGGGAAGCGATCATGATGCGAATGACCACATCGGCTGGTCGAGGCGAACTACCTGCCCGGCCGCCCCCGGAGCAGGTATCTCTTGGGAGCTGTCCCACCTACGCGGAGGCCCAGCAGGTGGTCGACTGTCTCGCCGACCATCACCTCGACGTGCACTGACCGGCGGCCGTCGCGATTTCACCTGCAAGAGTGCCACCGTACCCAGCCGATTTGAGGTTCTCGTCGCCGCTGGGTGCGGCGAACGGGCCCGCACCGTGCTAAAGGGTGCGGTGCGGTAACCCGGGCCGGTGCCTCCGATCTGATCGGAGGCACCGGGGATTTGATCGGTACCGCCCGTGACGGTCGAAGGGCTGTCACGGGCGGTACCGGTGAATCGCTGACCGGCTGCCGGTCAGCTCCGGCTGAGGACGACCTTCAACGCTCCGGTCTCTCGAGCGTTGGAGAACGTGTCGTAGGCCTCGATGAACTCGCCGAAGTCGAAGCGGTGGGTGACGAAGCGCCGAGCGTTGATCTGCCTGCTGGCCAGCAGGTAGCAGGGTCGGAGTCGAGTAGGCGTCGACCAGCCCGGTGGTGATCGTCAGGTCCCGTGACCGGAGTCGGTCAAGGTGCAGCGTGGCCGGTTTGCCGTGCACGCCGATGTTCGCGATCCGTCCCGCCGGCTGTACCAGGTCAACCGCGAGTTCGAAGGTCGCCGGCACTCCGACGGCCTCGACCGCGACGTCGGCACCGAGCCCCGCGGTGAGGTCCCGTACGGCCGCTATCGGATCCTGTTCGGCGTTGTTTACCAGGATGTCGGCGCCGAACTGCTTGGCCGCGTCGAGCCGCCCCGGCATTTGGTCGATCGCCACGATCAGGCTCGGGTTGAAGACCCGGGCCCCACTGGTGGCCGACAGTTCGATCGGCCCCGCGCCGACCACGGCGATGACATCGCTGGGTACCCGGCCGACTACGGCTTCATCGAAGACGCCCTCGGCGCAGACACCGACCCCTCGACGCGCTGGTGCTGGTACAGGAACCGACCTTTCCCGGCTGCCTCATCCGATGCCGGGCCATCGGCATGTTCCGGATGCGGGACGAGAAGGGGCCCGACCCGAAGGTGCTGTGCGTGCCTACGGCTGACCCCCGCCCGTATCTCGGCGACATCACGGGTCTGGAACACTTCCACAAGCTGGAGATCCAACACTTCTTCGCGGTGTACAAGGACCTGGAGCCGAGCAAAAGCGTCGACATCGAACGCGGGGTCTGGGCCGGCCGGACCGAAGCCGAGGCGGAGATCAGAAGCTCACAGCAACGCGACCGCCAGCCGACCTGTGCCAGATGACCGCGCCAGGCCGAGCCCCCGGAGCCCTCGTCCGCCTACTCGCTGTCCGGCCGGGCGTTTGATCGCGCCGTTCAGGTAAGCC
The DNA here is from genome assembly GCF_040639095.1 of Micromonospora sp. NPDC023966. Classification (NCBI taxonomy): domain Bacteria; kingdom Bacillati; phylum Actinomycetota; class Actinomycetes; order Micromonosporales; family Micromonosporaceae; genus Micromonospora; species Micromonospora sp. NPDC023966. The sequence continues at coordinate 50,339 of NZ_JBEZZJ010000042.1, forward strand.
GTACGGGTGGCGGAGTAGACTGAGGGAAGCGTTTGCTCCAGACCCCGGCAGCATGCTTCAGCGTCGATTGCCGGGAGGAACCGTGAGCAGCATCGATTCGACCATGGCGCAGGTGCGGCCCGGATTGCAGCGCCGTCGCGGCAGCGAGTATGCCGAACTGTTGACCCGGGTGCGGCAGGCAGGCCTGCTCGACCGGCGTCCGACCTACTACACGATCAAGATCGTAGTCAACGCCGCGTTGGTTGTCGCCGGATGGACGATCTTCGTGCTGCTGGGGGACTCGTGGTGGCAACTGGTCACCGCGGCGTTCCTGGCCGTGGTCTTCACCCAGACCGGGTTCCTCGGCCACGACGCCGGCCACCGGCAGATCTTCCGGTCCCGACGCGCCAACGAGCTGGTCGGGCTGTTGCACGGCAACCTGGCGATCGGTCTGGCCTTCGGTTGGTGGGTCGACAAACACCACCGCCACCACGCCCACCCCAACCAGGAGGGCCTCGACCCCGATATCTCGGGCGAAAGCCTCGTGTTCACCCGCACGCAGGCCGGCACGCGGCGCGGTGCCGGTCGGCTGCTCGCCCGCTACCAGGGCTTCCTGTTCTTTCCGCTGCTGCTGCTCGAGGCCGTCTCCCTGCACGTGGCCAGCGTCCGGGCGTTGTCACGCTCCACCTATCGGGAGCGTGGCCGGGAGGCGCTGTTGCTCGGGCTGCACGCCGCCGCGTACCTCACCGCGGTCGTCGTGGTGTTGTCCCCGTGGCGGGCGTTGGTTTTCGTCGTCGTTCAGCAGGGCCTGTTCGGTGCGTACCTGGGATGTGCCTTCGCCCCCAACCACAAGGGCATGCCGATCCTCGCGGAGGACGACGATACGGATTTTCTTCGCCGCCAGGTTTTGACCTCCCGCAACGTCCGTGGCAACTGGCTGATCGACTTCCTGCTCGGCGGCCTGAACCACCAGATCGAACACCACCTCTTCCCCAGCATGCCGCGCGCTTCGCTACGCCACGCCCGGCCCATCGTCCGCGCCTACTGCCTCGAGCACGGCCTGCCCTACCTCGAGACCACCCTCCTCGACTCCTACCGACAAGCGCTGCACCATCTGCACACGGTGGGTCGCAGCGGACAACCGGTTCGAGAACCCGAACCGGCCGACTTGCCCGACGCTGGCCTCGTCGCAGCCAACGGCCGCCAGTGACGTTCCAGGATGTTGGTCGTGGTCGTGGACGTGGCCCGGGGCGGGACGGTCGCGGTCGAGCACGTCTGCGCCGCGTCGGTGGCGGTCGCCGGCGTCGACTCTGCCGCTGTCGCGGTGACGCTGCGCGCCACCCCACGCGAGGCGCTGTTCGCCAGTGACCGGACCGCGTCGGAACTGGAGGAGCTGGCCCTGACCCTCGGTGAGGGTCCGTGCGTGGACGCGATCACCGGCGGCCCGTATCTGGTCGCCGATCTGGCGGCGCCGGAATGCCTGGCCCGCTGGCCGGCGTTCGCCCCGGCGGCGGTGCTCGCCGGGGTCCGTGCGGTGTTCGCGCTGCCGCTCCAGGTCGGCGGGATCCGTCTCGGTGTACTGGACCTCTACCGTGCGCGGTCTGGCGGCCTCGCCGGCGAGCAGCTGGCCGACGCCCTGGTGTTGGCTGACACGGCGTGCTCGGTGCTGCTCGATGGCGCGCGGCTGGATCGGGACGAGCGTTGGCCCGAGCAGGCCGGTCTGCAGCACCCCGAGGTGCACCAGGCCACGGGGATGGTCACGGTCCAATTGGGGGTGACCGCGGCCGTGGCGCTGATCCGGTTACGCGCCTTCGCCTACTCCCACGGCCGGCGCCTGCGGGATGTGGCAGGTGACGTGGTAGCCCGCCGCCTGCGTTTCGACTCCACCGACGACGCACGCGATGGCGGGGCCGGGTGAGAGCCCGACTGCGGCCGTCGCGAGACGGCGGCGCGGACCACGGCCCCGTACCGCCGGAGAGCCGGCGGGACTATGGTTCGACGAGGGTGAGTGACATGGGCGAGAGCCAGCTGGCGGACGTGTTCGTGGAAATGGCCGACACTCTCGTCGACGATTCCGACGTGATCGAGTTCCTGCACGGGCTGACCGAGAGGTGTGTCGAACTGCTGGGTGTGTCGGCGGCCGGGCTGCTCCTGACGGACCAACGGGACACGCTGCAGGTGGTCGCCGCCTCCTCCGAACGCACCCGACTGCTGGAGCTGTTCCAGCTCCAGACCGACCAGGGTCCGTGCGTCGACTGCTTTCGTACCGGTCAGGCGGTGTCGGTGGTCGACCTGCCGACCGCCGGCCGCTGGCCGAGGTTCACCGCCGCCGCGGCCGAGGTCGGCTTCGCCGCGGTGCACGCCCTGCCCATGCGCCTGCGTTCCGAGGTCATCGGCGCGCTGAACCTCTTCGACGTCCAGCCGGGGGCCCTCGACGAGGGCAAGCTCCGCATCGGACAGGCGCTCGCCGACGTGGCCACCATCGGACTGCTGCAGCAACGTGCCATCCACCGCCGCGACATCCTCACCGAACAGCTGCAGACCGCGCTCAACAGCCGAGTCCTGATCGAGCATGCCAAGGGGGTCATCGCCGAGCGCCTACACGTGGACGTGGGTGAAGCCTTCGCGCTAATGCGCGACGGCGCCCGCAGCCGCAACCGGCGACTGTCCGAACTGTCCCAGGCGATCGTCGACGGCTCCGAGCAGTTCGCGGCGGGGCCGGCCGTCGACCGGCGCGGCTGACGACCCGCCCCGGGCCGGCCCGCTGAACAGCCGGCTCCCGGGAGCGCTGCCGGCGGAGGTGCCGAGCCGCGAGATGAGGCGTACGGTGGGCATGTCGCCCGGGTCCCCGGTGGCCGCCAGTCTCGCCGCCACCAGCCCGTAAGGGGCGTTGAACAATGCTCACCCCCATCGCGACAGCGACCGCGGTCTTCCCTCCTCCGCCTTTCGACGCGGCAACGGGGCACAGTGAACGGCTGCTGCGTCGACGTGCGAGCCTGACTGCAGACGATCCCGACCGCGCGCGGCTGCGATCCCGGATCATCGAGGCCAACCTGCCGCTGGCCGGTCGGCTGGCCCGCCGCTACACCGGTCGCGGAGAGCCCTACGAGGACCTGGCACAGGTCGGCGCGCTCGCCCTGATCAGGGCCGTCGACGCCTACGACACCGAGCGGGGGACGCCGTTCGCCGCCTACGCCATCCCGACCATCCTCGGCGCCATCCGGCGGCACTTCCGGGACACCGCCTGGGCGATCCGGGTGCCGCGCGCAGCCCAGGAACTGACTCACCGGGTGCCCGCCGCCCGGAGCGAACTCGGGCAGCGACGGGGTCGCCAACCGACGGACGGAGAACTCGCCGGCCACCTGGAGGTGACCGTCGCCGAACTCCTGGCCGCCCTCGCCGCCTCGGAGGTCTACCGGTTGCCGTCGCTGAACCAGCCGCAGCCCGGGAGCAACGGCGTCGAGCGCATCGCGCTCACCGGCGCCGTCGATCCGGGATACGCCGCCGTGGACGACCACATGACACTCCGGCTGATCCTCGCGGCGCTCCCCCCGCGTGAGCGTCGGATCCTGACCATGCGGTTCTACGGCGACCTGACCCAGGCGCAGATCGCCAGCCGGGTCGGGCTGTCACAGATGCACGTCTCCCGGCTGCTGAAACGCTCCCTGGCCGAGCTCAGGGCCGGGATGCTCAGCTGACCGGTCATCCTCCCGGACCGCTCGGGCACCGGGGCCGAATCGTGGAGAGCGCGTGGCCTTGTCGACTCGGTGTATGAAGGGTCTCGTCAGCCGACAGCGCCCAGGTGGCGTAAGGCGCGGGCGGTGGGGGTGCCGTGGTCGGCGGTGATGAAGACGACTTGCTGGTCGTCGGGGATGGTGAGCACGTCGCAGTTGAGGCGCAGCGGGCCGAGCTGTGGATGGGTGATGGTCTTGATCCGGTGGCTAGGGGCTCGTACCGGGTTGGTGTTCCAGATCTCGGTGAACTCGGGACTGGCGGCGCGCAGCCCGGTCAGGAGGCGGGCGAGGCGCTCGTCGCGAGGGTAGCGGTCGGCGGCGGCGCGCAGCCGCGCCACCGCGATGTGACCGAATTCTTCGGCGCTGGAGCTTTCGTAGCTGCCGAGGCCCAGGAACCGTCGGCGGGCCAGGTTGGGCTCCTGCCTGAGGTTACCCAGCAGGGCGTCGGCGAGCGGATTGAAGGCGATCACGTCGTAGCTGGCGTCGGTGACGACGGCCGCAGCCTCGGGGATGCGGCGCAGCAGGTTGACCATATGCGGGCGGACCTGGCGTACCGGCCCGGCGGGTGGTGCCGGAGTCGCCCCGGCCAGCCGGAACAGGTAGGTCCGCTCGGCTGGGGAGACCCGCAGCGCGTCGGCGAGGGCGTCCAGAATCCGCGGCGACGGATGGGGGCCCCGGGCCTGTTCGAGTCGGGCGTAGTAGTCGACGGACATGTGGGCCAGCTGGGCGACTTCCTCACGGCGCAGGCCGGGGGTACGACGGCGCGGACCGGCGGGCAGGCCGAAATCGGCGGGGCGTAGGTCTTCCCGCCGCTGCCGAAGGAACCACGCCAACTCCTGTCCCGCCATGATCCACCTCCTCCAGAGCCAGGTATCGGTTATCCCTGGATCGGCCCGGTCGCCGTCGGCATCGTTGCAGCATGAACACCATGAACGATTCCACGGCACTGGTCACCGGCGCCAACCAAGGCATCGGCAAGGAAATCGCGCGGCAGCTCGCGGCCGCCGGGCTGATCGTCTACCTCGGCTCTCGCGACCCGGAGCGGGGACAGCGGGCTGTCGACGAGATCGGCGGCAACGCTCGACTACTCACCCTCGACGTCACCGACGGCCAGAGCGTCGCCGACGCCGCCCGTCAAGTCGAAAACCTGGACATCCTGGTCAACAACGCCGGCATCTCGGTCGACCTGAACCCGGTGACCGACACCGACGTTGACGCCTTCCGCCGCACCTACGAAACGAACGTGTTCGGGGTCGTGGCGGTCACCAACGCTTTCCTGCCCGCGTTGCGCCGCTCCGCCCGGCCCCGGATCGTGAACCTCTCCAGCGGCACTGGATCACTGGGCTGGAGTACCGGCCCGCAGCCGCAGTTCCCCGCGACGGGCTCACTCGCCGCATACCGATCGTCCAAGACCGCACTGAACGCGCTGACAGTCTTCTACGCCCAGGCGCTCGCCGGCGACGGCTTCAAGGTGAACGCCCTCGCGCCCGGGCTACGCAGCACCAATCTCAACGTGACCGCCGCCGCCAGCGGCGGAGACCCGGCCGAAGCCGCAGCTGGCGCGGTCCAACTGGCACTGCTGCCCGACGACGGCCCCACCGGCGAATTCCTCTCCTGGGACGGAACCCGCGTGCCGTGGTGATCACCACTCGCGCAACCCGCCCAACCTCGGCGTCATCGCATCCGAGTCAGCGCTGCGCCTGCCTCGCTAATCGAGACACACGCTATTGCCGCCGTTCGTGCGCTCGGCCTGTTGGCCGGCCGTCACTGTTGCGTGGATTGCCGCCGTAGAGGGCTGCGAAGACGCGGTCCCGCAGGATCTCGTACTGCTGGCGGCATCGCCGAGGTGGGCCCGGCGGGCGTTGCTGGACTTGACCGCCGACAACGACTTCCGGTGGCTGGAACTGGTCAGCTGTCAGGTCGACCTCGCGGCCGTCGGCCAATCGATTCCAGTAGTGGTAGCCGACCTTGGCGTCTCCGGCGCGGACCTCGCCGAGGATCAGCTCTCCGCCGAGCAGGTCCTGAATGATCAAGGCAGTCACCCCGCATTGACCACGGGCTGCGTTGCTGGCGTGCCAATCCTGCACATCGTGCGGGTCGCAGGTATCCGCTCCCCAGCCGGCGCGCAGTACCGTCCGCAGCATCTCCAGGTCAATCGCGAGAGGGACTGATCGTTGGTCGCGCTCTTTAGACGTCACCCAGGAAGGGTCAGCCCTCGACCGGGTCGAGAGTCAAGAAATACCCCGCCTCGGGTCCTGACCGGCCGAACGGCGCCACTAGCGGGCGCGCTCATCTGGCGATCCGCACGCTACGCACCGTCACGCCGAGCTGGCCCGGTTGCCGTCCGGACGTGTCGAGAAGCGGACGCGTGAACTGCGCACGAGGGCGTCATGGCGGGTTTGACTCCGGAGTACTACGAGCATTACGTGCGAATTTCGCGCGGTTGAGGGAGTTTTCACTGCGGTCCGTTACAGCGCGGTCCGTCACGGCGAAGCGGATCACGAGTGGACCCCGACGTCCCAGCGTCCACACGGTGAGCGCGAAGCAGCAGAGCGCCATTCCCGTGATCGTGACCGCTGTCCAGCCGCCCGCGGACCAGAGCATGGTCGCGGCGGCGGAGCCGATGGCAGCGCCGATGAAGTTGCCGGTGGCGAGCGCCGTGTTGAGCCGGCTGCGGGCATCGTGGGAGAGAGCGAACAGCCGCGCCCGGTTGAGGAGGGCCTGCGTCTGGAGGGCGACATCGATCATGATGATCGCGATGATGATGAGTACGACGGACCGGCCGGCGAACGCCGCGACGACGAAGGCGCCGAGGGCCAGTACCCAGGCAGCGCCGGTGGCCGGAAGCGACCAACCGCGGTCGTGCAGACGACCGCCGTGCAGGCCGGAAAGGACACCAGCGAGGCCAGCCAACCCGAACGACCCAATCACCGCTACCGGGTACCGGAACGGTGGGCCGCTGAGCAGGAACGTCAGCGCCGTCCAGAACAGCGAGAACGCGGCGAACCCTGTAGCGGCCAGGACCAGCGTCCATCGGGCCGCCCGCTCGCGCATGACCACCGCGCCGACCGAGGCGATGAGCTGCGCGTACGGCATGCGCGCCCGCGGTGCCAGCGGTGGAATAGCGCGGTAGAGCAGGACCGCGAGCAGGACGGCGACGACCGCGGCGAGGGCGAAGATCGCACGCCACCCGGCGGCGCCGGCGACGAACCCGCTGATCGTGCGGGAGGCCAAGATACCGGTCAGGGTCCCGGACCCGACGACGCCGACGATCCGACCGCGGCGGGCGTCGCCGGCCAGGTCCCCGGCGAGCGGTGTGAGGACCTGCCCGGAAATCGTCGTCACGCCGAGCACACCCAGTGCGAGGAGGAGTACGCCGATCGACGGCGCCAGCGCGCACAGCAGCAGTGCGGCGGCCGAGGTCAGCAGCATCACCGGGACGAACCGGCGGCGGTCCAGGACGTCGCCGAGCGGGACGAGCAGCAGCACGCCGACGGCGTACCCGACCTGCGTCGCGGTGACGAACCAGCCGGCCGTCGCGGTCGCGGCGCGTAGATCGCCTGCGATGAAGCTGAGCAGCGGCTGCGCCCAGTACAGGTTGGCGATGGCCGCTCCCGCCGCCACTGCGAACAGGAACGTCAGCCGGCAGCTCATCTCTGACGGCGGTGCCATGCGGGGTGCTGCCACCCTGCCACGCTAAGGCGCGGGATCAAGGCGGTAGGGCCCAGCGAGAGTCTGAGCGTGGCAGGGCCGCATCCGCCGGGATGTCCACATCGCCCGGCACCCTTCAGGCGTGCCCGGACAGGTCGACACGGCGGGCAACGACAAGTCCCCACCGGTGGGGTCGCCGTAGGGCACAAGACGCTGTCATGGCGATCGCGTGGGTATGGCTCGTCGCGTTCGCGGCCAGCGGGCGACGCCGTTGCCTTGGCATGATCAGGTGCGCACATCTGCCGCATTCCGCGCGCCGACTGTGGCGGATCAGTTGGCGGACGCGTGTCGCACGTCAGTCGACGGAGGGACAGGCTCGACCGCGTCGCGTTGCCGAATTGACCTCTTAAGGATCAAGGCGGCCCGCAAGCGGGCCGCGCCGGCCCGGCCCCGGCCTGCTGGCGACCTCCGGCCGGCATCGGCCGAGCCGGCCGGCCACGCATCGTGCCAGCATCGCCTACCCTGGCTTCGCACGTTGCTGGACCCACCCGCTCACGTTGGAGCCATCATGCCCTTGCACATCCAGAGAGGGCTCGGCCTCATCGGGTTCGGCCTGCTTCTTGGGTTTGTCGGCCTCATCCAGATTGCGAACATCTTCGGCGTCGTAGACGAGCACGCCCGTCAGATGGCCAAGAGCCGATTGACCGGGTGGATGTCAGGCAAGGACCAGACCCCGGCGGAGGTGAGGAGCGACGGCGCGTTCACCCTCGGCCGGTACATCGTTGGGATCGGGTTCATGCTCGTCGGCCTACTCGCGATCGGCGGCGGCGTTGTCTACCTGATCGCACCACCAGCCGAGTAACAGCACGTGACCAATCGACTGGCACGACGCTCCACGATTCTCCCTGTGCCACCTCGGGGCTCCGCCCCGAACCCCGGCCTTCCCTCGGAGATCAGCGCGGACAGGCGCCGGGCGGGCTCCCCTCGCTCAGGCACCGCGAGGGCTACGCGAGAACCCCCGGCCGCGCCAAGGCCAAGCCGCTTCGCGGTCGCCTACGGCGAGCCTTGACACGACCGGGGAACCTCGCGCAGGGACGAGCCTGCCTGACCGAGGAGATCCCGCGAGCCGTAGTGCGTGGGATGACATCCCAAGATCAGACGTGCCGTCGGCGTGCCAGTAACCGGGTCCGCCCACGGTCGTGAAGGGGTACCAATGGTCAGCAAGACCGAGCGCGCGAGCAGGCGTTCCGGGCATCTCGGGTCAGCGAGCAACGGTCTTCCAAACTGAGGCTCTGCCCGAAGTAGCACCTTCCCGGCCTGCCGGTACCGTCCTTGCAGTGGCGGAAGGCGGCCGGGAGAGATGAACAGGTACTGGCTCCACTTCGACATCTCCGCGATCTACCCGCGCGGCTGGCCACCAGTGGTGGGTGTGACCGGCCAGGATCTCGATGACTGCCTGGAGATCGTCAGGCACCGGTACGGACAGCATGTGCCACCGATGACGAGGGTTGTCGAGGATCCAGATCTGAAGGACTTCCAGCCCGGCACCATGCACGGCGGCTGGTCGCTTGGGGTGCCCGTCTGGCGGGGCGTCTGGTACCCGCCCGAGAACATCACGGGACCGGAGCCGCGAGAACGCCAGCGAAGCCACCCGCGATGGTGGGCACTGAGCGAGCGACGGTGACGCGGTTGGCTGTACAGCCATCCGTACAGCCAAGCCCGCCGACGCAACCGGTCGGAGGCCGACGACCAGCGACAGGACGGGCAGGCAGACGGCAGTTGCAGGCGTCCGCCGAAAGCCGTCTTGATCTTTGCAAGGCAGGGGTCGGCGACGCTCTCCCGGCCGACCGGAGCACGCCGGCATGACGAGGGGGGGTCGTGCGATCTACGTGCGACAAGGGGCGGCCAACAGCGGCATTCCGGGGTCAACGACGGTTAGACCGGACAGACGGGTTTCCGGGGCGAAAAGCAGAACGCCGACCGGCGTTTCCGCTGAGTTCCCCCCGCTTTGATGGAGCGGTGGTTACCTGCTGCCGGCTGGCGCAGGGGGGGTGTCCCTATGGGTTTCGTCAAGCGGCGATCGGTGCTGTGGGGCGGGGTTGGTAGGGGTTCTTGTCGCGGAGCATGGCGAACAGGACGT
>NZ_JBEZZJ010000043.1:0-55205 GCF_040639095.1 Micromonospora sp. NPDC023966
CCGCCCAGACCGTGCAGGTCTCGGCCTACCCCGACGCCTACGCCCAGTGGGAGCAGCAGGCCGCCGACATCGTCGCCCACAACTGGAACAGCTGATACAAGCAAACAACGCTGGCCGGCACCCCGAACACGGGGTGCCGGCCAGCGGCATCTTCGGGTCAGGCCGGGCGAAGGACGAGGGTCCAGGTCGTGGTGGTCGTGCTGGCCGCCGCGCCCACCGCGGCCAGCCCGCCGTAGCTGCCCGCCGGCACGCTGCGGCCGGAGTCGGCGAGGAGCGCGGTCACCCGCCCGCCGCCGGTCTGGGAGCTGTTGCTGCGCACCTCGACGCCGGCCGGCGGGGTGAGCGCCGTGGACAACCCGTCCCCGTGCATCCAGTACGACACGGCCCAGCTCTGCTCGGCGGTCACCGGCGCGTACGGGGTGATCCGGGTGGCGGTGCTGGCCGGGTCGGTGGCCCGGGCGAAGACTGGCGCGATCGGCGCGACCCCCCGGTACGCGGCCACCATGAGGTTGCCCTTGGCCTGGCCGTCGAGGGCGACGCGTACCGCCGATCCGGCGTCCCCGGCGCCGGCGACCTTCCACCAGGCGGTGGTCGTGGCGAAGCCGCCGTCGAGGCGGTCGAGGCGGGTCCAGCCGGTGACCCCGGTGGGCTCGCCGGTGCCGGTGTGGGTGTTCTGGCTGAGCAGAAGCAGCAGGGTGTCGCCCGGCTGGACGGTCGACGGCACGGTCACCGTGTGGCTGGTCCAGTTGGTGTTCCCGGTGGCCTGGCCGACGAAGGCGATCCGCTCGGGCACCGGCGCGACGGTGACGTCGACGGTCGCGGTGCCGGTGGCGCCCCGATCGTCAGTGACCGTGAGGGTGACCGGGTAGGTGCCGGACGCCGCGTACGTGTGCGAGGTGGTCGGCACGGAGACGGTGTCGGTGGTGGACCCGTCGCCGAAGGCCCAGCGGTGGTCCTGGATCGCGCCGTCGGCGTCGGTGGAGCCGGCGCCGGAGAAGGTGCAGACCAGCCCGGAGCAGGACGGCACGAGCTGGGCCACCGGCGGCTGGTTGGCGGGGCCGCCCGATCCCTTCAGGATCTTCACGTAGTCGATGTCACCGGCGAAGTAGTCGCAGGTGACCTTCACGCCGTCGCACTGGCTCTTGCCGCCGATGGAGAGCTGCCAGCTGTTCGCGATGGTGCCGGTCGGCCCGGTCAGCCGGCTGGTCCGCACCCCGTCGACGTACATCTCGACATAGCTGGCGGTGCGGTTGCAGGTGACGGTGTGCCACTGCCCGTCGGCGATGGAAACGCCGGTGTAGCCGGTCCGGGAGGCGCCGTCGCCGCCGCGGAACAGGCACTTCGGCTTGCCGGCCGGGGCCTCGAACTTCCAGTAGCCGCCGACGGCCGTGCCCTGTCCCTTCTGGAGGATGTTGCCGAAGGAGTGCGTGGTCCGATAGCGGATGGTGAACGAGAAGTCCCCGGCGTCCGGGTTGAAGTCGGTGCTGTGCGGCACCAGGTTCACGTGGCCCGGCACGTACTCCTGGTCGGTGGGCAGGTGGGTGGCGAACCGGTGCCCGGTGGCGCCGGCGTAGAGGGCGCCGGTGACCACCTCGGACCCGACGGCGCCGTTGCGGCCGTTGCCGCTGCTGTCCTTGAGCACGGTCGACCCGGCCGGTTCGTCCATGCTCCAGAACGCGACGGTCCGGGTGGCGGTCGCCTGCGCGGGCGAGGCGCCCAGCGCCACCCCCGTCGCCACGAGCAGGGCGGCCACGCCCAGCCGGGCGGCTGTGCGCCGCCATCGTCCCTGCCTGACTGACCGCATACGATCGCCTCCCAGCTCCACGGGCCCCCACCCTGTCACGCTGGCGGCCAGCGGTTCCATAATCCGTTGGGCGGATCCGTACCAGGTCCTCCGTGCGGCCGGGCGACCGATGTGGCCAGTGGCGGCGACCCGGTGGACCGCCGGCCCCGGGCGACCGGCGGCACGGTCCACCGGATGTCGGCCGTCGATGACACGATGACCACCACCGTCCGCATCCCTCGGAGCCGCCGTGATCCTGGTTCAGCGCACCGTACCGGCGACGGCCGTCGCGGCGCGGGCGGCCGACGCGTGACCGGGGATCCGTCCCACCGCGCGGCGCTCGACCACGTGCTCGCCCTGGTCGCCGCCGCGCCCTGCGCCGACGAGCTGGTGCTGCGGGGCAGCATGGCGATGCTCGCCTGGGCTCCCGGGCACGCCCGGGAGCCGGGCGACCTCGACTTCGTGATCCCACCGTCGGCGATCCTCACCGACGAGGCGGGGTACCCGTACCTCGACCGCCTCGACCCGGTGCAGACCTGGGCCGAGGCCGTGCACGGCGCGGGACGCAACGAGATGTGGACGTTCGAGGAGTTCGACACCGGCGGGCGCCGGCCGAAGCTGCCCCCGGAGGGGTTGCGCTGGTTGCGGCCCGAGGAGGTCGAGCCGCCATCCCGCCCGCACCTGCTCGTCACCGACCTGGTCCGCGCCGACCCGGTGGCCGCCGGGGGTGTCACCCTGCTGCCCGACGCCGCCACGGAGGACACCACCTGGGGGTACGCCTACGACGCGGTGGGCGGTGGGGCGCGGCTGCACCTGCCCTGGCGGGCCGCCGACGGTCGCACCGGCACGGTCCAGCTTGACTTCGCCTACGACGAGCCTCTGCCGGAGCCACCCTGCCCGGCGGCCGTGCCCCGCCAGGACGGCGGCCCGCCGTCGGCGGTGTGGGCGGCCTCGCCCCGGCTGTCGCTGCTGTGGAAGCTCCAGTGGCTCTGCGTGGACCTTCACACCCACGGCGCGGCCCAAGGCAAGGACCTGGTGGACGCGGTGCTGCTGGCCGAGCGGAACGGGGCGTGGCTGACCGGCCGGTTGGCGACCGAGCTGCGGTGCCGGCTGCCGGAGCCCGGCCTGCTGCATCCGGACGCGGTCCGCGCCTGGCGGGTGGACTGGTCCGCCGGCCCCGACCGCTTCCGAGCCGGCTGGCGGAAGCGGCTCGCCGCCGCGCTGCACGGAATGCCGGAGCTGGTCGCCTGGCTCGGCTGACCCGCCGCGGCTCAGAGCCAGCCGTCGTCCAGGCGCAGGCAGCTGTCGTGCACCACGTACTCGGCCTCGATCGAGGCGACCTCGTAATCGGCGGCACGCAGGTCGGTGACGAGCGCGTCCAGGCGACGCGCCGCCCGCGACCGGCCGACTCGGTGGCAGCGCTGCGTGACGAAGCGTTCCTGCCGCCCGTCGGGCCGGCGGCGGCGGGCGTTGCGCGACAGCCGGGCGCCGTGTCGGGCGGCCACCTCGGTGACGGCGGCCAGCCGGGGTCCGGTCGCATCGGGCAGCAGGAGCTTGACGTGGTGCTCGAAGTACCGCTCCGGCGCGCCGGCCGCGTCGGCGTCATGCTCGGGCACGCCCGCGTTCCACGGCGCGGCCTCCAGCTTCACCCGGGTGACCGGGATGGACTCCGCACCCAACCGCAACTCCCAGCTCCCGGCCACGGCCCGCGCCTCGGCCTCGGTCCCTCGGGTCCGCAGTGACAGCATCGGCTGGCCGGGCTGCCAACCCCGGTCGAGCAGGATGTGCACGAACCCCAGCCGGTGCCGCTCGGCGAAGGCGGCCACCCGGTCCGCGTCGGCCGCGGCCACCGTCAGATGGATCTCGAAGTCCCCGGCGATCTCGGCCACGGCGCCCACCCTGCCAGGCCGGGCCGTCGCCGGCCACACCGCGCTACCCAAGGGAGAAGGCCCGCCACCGCGTGCGGTGACGAGCCTTCGTGCTGCTCGGAGCTGGTGGGCGATACTGGGTTTGAACCAGTGACCTCTTCCGTGTCAAGGAAGCGCGCTCCCACTGCGCCAATCGCCCGCGCGCTCGCCGGATCGAAGCACCGGCGACGGTCGGCCCGCGAGGGGCGGATCGCGAGCGGACGACGGGATTCGAACCCGCGACCCTCACCTTGGCAAGGTGATGCGCTACCAGCTGCGCTACGTCCGCATTGTCACCGGCTCGCGTCGGCGACGGGTGCCACTGTACCCGATGACAAGATCGCCCCCGGCAGGGCCCGGGCACCGAGGGGGTGACCGGCGCCACAGCCCGGTGATTGCGCTGCTCCGGGCCGGGGTACTGACTGCTGCGACAGCACAACCGTCCCCCCGAAGGAGGCTGTCGTGGGTATCGGAACGAGCATTTTCCTGATCGCGGTCGGCGCGATCCTCACCTTCGCGCTGGACGCCAGCATCGGCGGGGTCAACCTCGACGTCGTCGGCTGGATCCTGATGGCGGCCGGCGTACTCGGCCTGATCATGACGACGCTGGTCTGGGGCCGCCGCCGCGAGGTGGTCACCACCGCCGAGCCGGTCGAGTACCGGCGGGTCGAGGAGCGCCGGGACGTCACCCCGCCGCTGTGACCCGAGCCCGCCCGGGCCGACGGAGCTGATCGGTTCGCGGCCGCGGGTGAACGGGGGCGCCGGCGGCGCCCCCGTTCGCGTACCCGGTCAGCCGCGCATCAGTTCGTTCAGCGTGCCGTAGTCGAGCGCGTCGGCCAGCGCCCCGTACGTCCCGGCGGTGAACGCCTCCTCGGCGGCCCGCCGGGCCACAGCGTACGCGGCCTCGGCGACCGAGGAGCCGAGGCTGACCCGGGCCACCCCGAGCTTCGCCAGCGCCGCCACCGCCGGGGCCCCCGGGCCGACCAGCACGTTCAGCGGAGCCGGGATGGCGGCGGCAAGGGCCGCCACGGTGTCCGGGTCGACCACCCCGGGCACGAAGATCCCGTCCGCCCCGGCGGCCAGGTACGCCCCGGCCCGCGCCACCGTCTCCTCGATCCCGCCGACTCCGCGCAGGAAGGTGTCGATGCGCGCGTTGACGAACCGCGGGATTCCGGCCCGGTCCGCGGCGGAGCGGACGGCGGCCAGCCGGGCGCACTGCTCCTCGACCGGGCGCAGCGGCTCGCCCTCGGCGTGCCGGGCGTCCTCGACGTTCACCCCGACGGCACCGGCCGCGAGCACGGCGGCGACGGTTTCGCCGACCTCGTCGGCGGTGTCGCCGTACCCGGACTCGATGTCGGCGGTGACCGGCAGCGGCACCGCGGCGGCGACGCGGCGGACGACGTCGACGGCGGTCTCGCGGCCGAGCGCGTCGCCGTCCGGGACGCCGCGGCTCCATGCGATGCCCGCGCTGGTGGTGGCGACCGCGCGGGCGCCGGCCGCGGCGACGATCCGGGCGCTCGCCGCGTCCCAGGCGTTGACCAGGACCAGCGGCTCGCCGGCGACGTGCAGGGAACGGAAGTGCAGGGCTCGGGTGTGATGTTCGTTCACCCGGCCAGTCTCCGGCGGAGGCGCCGGCAGCCGTAATGTTTCAGTCCTGGCTGAAACGAAGGGGGCGGCGTGGTCGCGATCGGGCTCTCGGCGGGCGGCGTGGCGCGGGTCCGCTTCGCGCTCTCCTGCCTCTGGGAGGTGATGGCCGGCGTCCGGGTGCTCCGCGACCCGGGCCGGCACGCGATCCACCTGCCCTGGGCCAACCGGGTCCGGCCGCGGCTGGCCGAGGCGGGCCTGCTCGACCCGGACGCCGGCCTGCTCGGCCTGCTCGGGCAGCTCGTGCCGCCCGCGCCGGGCTATCTGGCCGACTTCCTCACCCCGCCGCCGGCCGGCCTGGCCCCGGACCTGGACCAGGAGCTGGCCGTGTTGTGCGCCACCCCGGCCGACACGGTCCGCGCCCAACTCGACCTCTGTCCCGGCCCGCGGCCGGCGGCGGTGGCCGCCCTGTACGCCGACCCGGCGGCCGGGCTGGGCCGGCTCGCCGAGGAGATCTCGACGTACTGGCGGCTGGCCGTGGCCCGCGACTGGCCCCGGATCCGGGCGGTGCTCGACGCCGAGGTGTTCCACCGGGCCCGGCGGCTGGCCGAGGACGGCGCGGCCGGGCTCCTCAACGACCTGCACGAGCGGGTCCGCTGGGAGGGCGACGCCCTGCTGATCAGCCAGCGCCACTGCGACGCCCCGGACGTGCCGGACGGCAGCGGCCTGGTGCTGGTGCCCTCGGTCTTCGTCTGGCCGTCGGTGCTCAGCGTCGCGGCCGGCGACGTCCCGCAGCTGGCCTACCCGGCCCGCGGGGTCGGCGGGCTCTGGGAGTGCCCGGCGGAGGCCCCGGACGCGTTGGGCGCGGTGCTCGGGCGGGGCCGGGCGCGGCTGCTCGCGGCCCTGGACGCGCCGCGGTCGACCACCGAGCTGGCCCGGCGCACCGGGCTGTCCCCGGCCGGGGTCTCGCAGCACCTCACCGCACTGCGGGCGGCCGGCCTGGTGGTAACCCACCGGCAGGGGCGGTCGCTGCTGAGCAGCCGGACCGCCGTGGCCGAGGCGCTGCTGGGCGCGTCGGCGTGACGGGGGCAACAGAAAAGGTCGTATCGAATGATCGACACGACCTTTTCGCTGGTGGGCGATACTGGGTTTGAACCAGTGACCTCTTCCGTGTCAAGGAAGCGCGCTCCCACTGCGCCAATCGCCCTCGCCAAATTGCCGAGGTGGAGACGGGATTTGAACCCGTGTACACGGCTTTGCAGGCCGTTGCCTCGCCTCTCGGCCACTCCACCGAGGTTGCCCCCGACATGCGTGGCGGCATCTCCGAGCGGACGACGGGATTCGAACCCGCGACCCTCACCTTGGCAAGGTGATGCGCTACCAGCTGCGCTACGTCCGCGTGCCCCCGGTGTTATCCGGTGACGGATGAGAACTTTAGCCGAGCCCGGGAACGGTTGCCAACTCGGGCCCCCTTTCCGGGCGCGTCCGGGTGACGGAGTCTGCTCCGCCCGGAGCTTCCTAGGAGCCTGGGCGGGAAGCTTTCAAGGCGCGGCGCAGGCTGCCGACCTGCGGATACGTGCCGCCGAGCACTGTCCGGGATCCGACTGTCACGCGGTCAACCGGCCGCTTTCGGTAACTCCCCGTGGTCACTCCGATGGGTTACCGTAACGGGCGTGACGAGACGTGCCGCCGAGATCCGCCTGGACGCGCTGCTGCGCACGGCCTGTGAGGTGATCGCGGAACGGGGACTCGCCAACACCCGCACGGCCGACGTGGCCGAGGCCGCCGGGGTCAGCCAGGCCCTGGTCTTCTACCACTTCGCCACCAAGGACCGGCTGCTCGCGCAGGCGTTCGCGTACGCCGTCGAGCAGGATCTGAACCGGCTCGACACGGTGGTCCGCTCCACCGCCCCGCCACTGACCAAGCTGCGCCGGATGCTCCGCCTCTACGCCCCGGCCGGCCGGTCGACCTCCTGGTCGATGTGGATCGACGGCTGGGCGGAGTCGCTGCGTACCCCGGAGTTGGAGAAGCTCTCCCGCCGGCTGGACCTGCGGTGGCGGCGGGACCTGGCCGCGGTGATCGCCGACGGGGTGGCCGAGGGCACCTTCGAATGTCCCGACCCGGCCGGCGCGGCCTGGCGGATCAGCGCGGTGATGGACGGCCTCGCGGTGCAGCTCGCCGTGCACGAGCGGGTGATCACCCGCCGGCAGATCGCCGAGTGGGTCCGCCTCGTCGCGGCCCGCGAGCTGGGCCTGGAGCCGGCCCAGCTGGACTGACGGGCTTCGTGAGGCGGCCGTTACCGCCACCGCCCACGGGCCGGTCGCCGCTCGAACGCCAGCCCGGCGTCCTCCGGGGCCTCTCGGACCGGGCGCAGCAGGCGCCGCATCCGCAGCAGCAGCCCCGCGCCGAGGAAGAGCAGCAGCCCGCCGAGGAGGAAGGCGGCCTGGACCACGCCGAAGCCGCCCGAGGCCGACGCCGGACGGCTCGCCGCGCCGGGCGGCGGCTCGACCACCACCGCCTCGCTCGACGGGTCGTCCGCCACCGGCTCCTCGGTGGCCGGGTCCGTCGGCTCCGCGCTGGGCCGCGTGGGCTCCGGCGTCGCCTCGGTCGGGTCGGGCGTCGGCTCCTCCCCCACCACCTGGCGGGCGGCCGTCTGCCGGGCCAGCAGGCGCAACTCCGGGTCGTACGCCTCGGCGGCGAAGCTCACCCGGCCCCGGGCCACGTCGTCGGCGAAGGCCACCCGGTAGCGGGCCGTGACGGTGCGGTCCGGGCAGAGCAGGCCCGGGTCCAGGTCGCGGTCGGTCAGCCGGGCGGTGTCCCCGTCGGTCCGGATCTCCAGCGGGAAGGAGCCGCCGTCCTCCACCCGGTCCACCTTGACCTGGTCCAGCCGCAGGCCCTGCACCCGCAGCAGCATCGACCAGCGCACCTTGACGCAGCCGCCCCCGTCGGTCCGGGACACCACGGCGGAGAGCGTCTCCACCCGATCGCCGGCGCTGAACTCGTCCGGCAGGCCGCTCAGCTCGGTGGAGAAGGCGGCCGCCGCCCCGGCCGGCACGGAACCGCCGAGCCCGGCCCCCGCCAGACAGGTCAGCACCACCCCGATCCGCAGCGCGTACCGCCACCCGCTCACCACCGTCTCCTCCCGTCGGCCGCGTCCACCCGGAACGCTAGGAGCGCCACCGGGCCCCCGGTAGACGGGCGTGTTCGCACGAACCGCCAACATCGGGGCCCGTTGTCACCGACGGTGGTGAACCGGTCACGCCCGCACCCCGACACGCCCGGGATCGGCCGCCGGCGGTCCTCCGGGGTACGACAGAATCACCCGGTGTCCGACCTGTCCGCGGCCTTCGTCCGGCTGCACGCCCGCCTCACCCCGGTCGCCTTCGTCCCCGAGGTGCTGCTGCACCAGGCCGACGAGCCGATCGGTCTGTGGGAGCTCACCGAGGGCGAGTTCCACAGCGCCCAACCCCCGCCGTTCTGGGCCTTCGCCTGGGCCGGCGGCCAGGCCCTCGCCCGCTACGTCACCGACCACCCGGAGCTGGTCGCCGGCCGCCGGGTGCTCGACCTCGCCTCCGGCTCCGGCCTGGTCGCCATCGCCGCCGCCCGGGGCGGCGCGGCCGCCGTCCGGGCCGTCGAGGTCGACGAGCGGGCCGTCGCGGCCGTCGCGCTCAACGCCGAGGCCAACGGGGTACGCGTCGACGCCGAACTCGGCGACATCCTGGACGGTGACGCCGGGGACGCCGAGGTGGTGCTGGCCGGCGACGTCTTCTACAGCGAGGCGATGGCCCGCCGGATGCTGCGCTTCCTGCTCCGGGCCGCCCGGGCCGGGGCCCGGGTGCTGGTCGGTGACCCCGACCGGGCCTTCCTGCCCCGCGAGCGCTTCCACCAACTGGCCGCGTACGAGGTGCCGGTGCCGGAGGCGCTGGAGAGCGTACGGGTGAAGCACACCACCGTGTGGGAGCTGGACCCGGCTCCGCCGGGAGCCGCCCGCTAGCGTGACGCCGTGCTGTTCCAGGGCTGGGGGGAGTCCGTCGACGGTCCGTGGCCCG
The DNA here is from genome assembly GCF_040639095.1 of Micromonospora sp. NPDC023966. NCBI lineage: Bacteria > Bacillati > Actinomycetota > Actinomycetes > Micromonosporales > Micromonosporaceae > Micromonospora > Micromonospora sp. NPDC023966. The sequence continues at coordinate 9,324 of NZ_JBEZZJ010000043.1, forward strand.
ACGCGGCCACCGTGGTCGACCACGTCGGCGTGCCGCACCTGGTGGTGACCCGGCACGCGCTCGTCCGGCGGCTGCTCACCGACCCGGAGACGTTCCGGCCGGACAACGCCCTCGACGCGGTGACCCCGATCCCGGTGGCCGCGCTGCGGGTGCTCGCCGGGCACCGGTTCCGGCTGCCCCCGACGCTGGCGAACAACGCGGCGGCCAGCCACCCGGAGATCCGCGGGATCGTCGCGGACGCGCTGCACCCGGACCGGGTGGCGGCCCAGCAGCCGTGGCTGACCGCCCTGGTCCGGGAGCGCGTGACCCGGCTCGCCGCCGCCCTCGCCGCCGGCGAGCCGGTCGACCTCCACGCGGGGCTCGCCGCCGACCTGCCGCTGCTGGTGCTGGCCCGGCTGGTCGAGCTGCCGGACGCCCCGGTGGGCGCGGTCAAGGACTTCGCCCGGGCCGCCCTGGAACTGTTCTGGGCGCCGCTCGACTCCGCCCGGCAGCTCGCCCTCGCCGCCGAGGTCGGCCGGTTCCACACCGTGCTGCGGGCGTTCGCCGCCACCGGGGGCGGGCTGGCCGCCCGGCTGCGCGCCGCCGGGCACTCCCCCGACGTGGTGGTCGGCGCGCTCTTCTTCCTGCTGGTCGCCGGCCAGGAGACCACCTCGCAGTTCCTCACCCTGCTGCTGCACCGGCTTGCCGGCGAGCCGGCGGTGCGGGCCGGCCTGCACGCGGGCGAGATCGCGGTCGCCGACGTGGTCGAGGAGGGGCTGCGGCTGGAGCCGCCGATCGTCACCTGGCGGCGGGTGGCCGCCGTGGACACCACCCTGGGCGAGGCCGCCGTGCCGGCGGGCACCAGCATCGTGGCCTGGCTGGCCCGGGCCGGCCGGGACCCGGCGGTGGTGGCCGCGCCCGACGAGTTCCGGCCGGGGCAGCGCGGCTCCCGGCGGCACCTGGCCTTCGGGGCCGGCCCGCACCGGTGCGTCGGGGCCCAGCTGGCCCGGATGGAGGCGGCCGTGGTGGTGGCCGAGGCCGCGCCGCTGCTCGACGGGGTGACCGTGGTCCGGCCGCCGTGGTGCCCGGACAACCTCACCTTCCGGATGCCCGACGCGTTCGTGGTCCGCCGGACCTGACGAAAGTCAGGGCGGACCGCTGCCCATCGGTGGCGGCGCGCCGCCCCTTCCGCTCCCTACCGTCGGCGCATGATCACACTTCGTGGGTTGACGAAACGGTTCGGGGCGGCCACCGCGGTCGACGACCTGACCGTCGAGATCGGACCGGGGCAGGTGACCGGCTTCCTCGGCCCGAACGGCGCGGGCAAGTCCACCACCATGCGGATGGTGCTGGGGCTGGACCGGCCCACCGCCGGGCAGGCCCTGGTCAACGGCCGGCCCTACCGGCGGCTGCGGTACCCGCTCCACGAGGTCGGCGCGCTGCTCGACGCCACGGGCGTGCACCCGGCCCGCTCCGGCCGGGCGCACCTGCGGGCGATGGCCCGCAGCAACGGGATCCCGGCCCGCCGGGTGGACGAGGTGCTCGACCTGGTCGGGCTGGACGGGCGGGCCGCCGACAAGCCCGGACGGGCGCTGTCGCTGGGCATGGGCCAGCGGCTCGGCATCGCCGGGGCGCTGCTCGGCGACCCGCCGGTGCTGCTGCTCGACGAGCCGGTCAACGGGCTCGACCCGGACGGGGTGCGGTGGATCCGCCGGTTCACCCGGGGGCTCGCCGACGAGGGGCGGACCGTGCTGATCTCCAGCCACCTGATGAGCGAGATGCAGCAGACCGCCGACCGGGTGGTGGTGCTCGGCCGGGGCCGGCTGGTCGCCGACGCGCCGCTCGCCGAGCTGATCGCCGGCCGCCCGGCCAGCTCGGTCCGGGTACGCGGGCCGGAGCCGGCCGGCCTGGCGACGCTGGGGGCGCGGCTGGCCGCCGAGGGAGCGACGGTCACCTCCGACGAGGGCGGGTTGACGGTCACCGGCGTCACCGCCGGCCGGGTCGGTGACCTCGCGTACGAGCTGGGGGTGCGGCTGCACGAGCTGACCCCGGTGGCCGCCTCGCTGGAGGAGGCGTTCCTGGAACTGACCGCCGGCAGCGTGGAGTACGCGGCCGGCCCGACCGGAGGCGAGACCCGATGACCGCGCTGCCCACCGTCACCCCGACCCGGCCGGCGTCCCGGCCCGCCCCGACCCACGGCCCGTTCGCCGGGGCGGTGGCCGCCGAGTGGACCAAGCTCTGGTCGGTCCGGTCCACCTGGTGGACGCTGCTGGCCGCCGTGCTGACCATGGCGGCCGCCGCCGGCCAGCTCGCCATCTACGCGGTGAACGCGAACACCGACGACGACCCGACCGTCAACCCCGGCATCGTCGGGGTCGGCGAGGTGGTCACCGGCGCGCTGGAACTCACCCAGTACGTCGTGCTCGCCCTCGGCCTCTTCGCGATCAGCAGCGAGTACGCCACGGGCACGATCCGGACGACGCTGCGCTGCACCCCCTCGCGGGGGCGGGTGCTGGCGGCCAAGGCGGTCGTGGTCGGCGTGGTGACGTTCCTGTCCGGGCTGCTGGTCGGCGCGGTCGGCGCGGCGGTCGCCCGGCCGGTGCTCGGCGAGTGGGGCCGCGCCCCGCTGGGCGGGACCGTGGGTGACGTGGTCGCCTCGGCCGCGTACCTCGCGCTGGTGGGCGTGCTGGCGCTGGGGCTGGCGGCGGCGCTGCGCGGCGCGGTGCTCACCCTGACCGTGCTCTTCGCGCTGCTGATGATCGTGCCGCTGTCACTCCAGGAGCCGGGTATCACCGTGCTCACCCGGATCGCCGACGCGTTCCCGGGAGTGGCCGGCAACCACTTCCTCGCCGGGGACACCGAGCCGTACCCGGCGGCGGTCGGGCTGCTTGTGCTCGCCGGCTGGGCCGTCGCCGCGCTGGCGCTGGGCCGCTGGGCGCTGCGCCGCCGCGACGCTTGAGCGGGGCGGGGCTGGTCAGCCGGTGGGCGGGACCAGCCCCGCCTCGTACGCGAGGATCGCCGCCTGCACCCGGTTGCGCACGTCCAGCCGGGTGAAGATGCTGGTCAGGTAGCTCTTCACGGTGCCCTCGACGAGGTGCAGCCGGCGGGCGATCTCGGCGTTGGACAGCCCCGCCCCGACCAGGGCGAGCACCTCCCGCTCCCGGTCGGTCAGCCCGGCCAGCCGGTCCCGGGCGTACGGGCCGCGGGCCAGCCCGCCGCCGCTGAGCTCGATGACCCGGCGCGCCACCCGCGGCGACAGGTACGCCCCGCCGTCGGCCACCGCCCGCAGGCCCGCCAGCAGTTCCCGGGGGTCGCCGGACTTGAGCAGGAACCCGCTCGCCCCGTGACCGAGCGCCCGGGCGATCAGGTCGTCGTCGCCGAACGTGGTGAGGATGACCGTGGCCGTCTCCGGCACCAGCCGCCGGATCTCCGCCGCCGCGCTCAGCCCGTCCTGCCGGGGCATCCGGATGTCCAGCAGCGCCACCCGGGGCCGGTGGGCCCGGACCAGCTCCACGGCCGCGTGCCCGTCGCCCGCCTCGCCGACCACCTCGATCCCCGGGTCGGCGGCCAGGATTGCCCGTACCCCGGCGCGGACCATCGCCTCGTCGTCGGCGAGCACCACCCGCAGGGGCCGCCCGTGCTCGTCGGTCACCACGCGATCTTCTCCTTGCTGACCAGCCGGCCGTTGACGAAGCAGAGCCGCCAGGTCGGCTCGGCGAACGGGAAGTTCCCGTCGGTGTAGTACTCGCAGCCCGCCGGGGCGGCCGTGGTCGGCGGGTCGGCCTGCCGGCGGGGCAGCCCGAGGGCGTCCCGCGGCTCGCCCAGCCGCAGCCGCTCGTAGCCGGACCGGTCGAGGACCGCGCCCGCCGTGGCGAGCGGGTAGTAGACCAGCGCGAGCACCAGGGCGAGGCCGGCCGGGGCGCCGAACGCCACCAGCAGGCTGCGCCGGGCCCGCCGCCGGGCCTCCCGCAGCCGCCGTTCCGCATCGCCCGGGCGGTCGACCGGCGCTCGGCCGGGCCCGCCGTCATCCCGGAGGCCGTCATCCCGGAGGCCGTCATCCCGGAGGCCGTCATCCGGCTCGCCGGCTGATCCGGCGCGGCCGCCGGATCGGCCCGCCCCCACGCCGCCGGATCGACCGACGTCGGGGCCGGCCGCGGTCGGCACGGCGAGGCCGTCGGGCCGGCCGACGTCGACGGCCGCCGGGACGAGCGCCGGGGCGGCGGTCAGCGGCAGGCGCGCGGTCACCGCGAAGCCCCCGTCCCGGGGACCGGCGTCCAGGACGCCCCCGGCGAGACGGACCCGCTCCCGCAGGGCGAGCAGGCCGGAGCCGTGCGACGCCGGCCCGGGCAGCGGTCCGGCCGGAGCCGGCCCGTTGACCACCGACACCGCCACCTCCGCGTCACGCCGGTCGACGGTGACGGTCACCGGGGCGCCGGGGGCGTACCGGGCGGCGTTGGTCAGCGCCTCGCGGACCACCCGGTGCACGGCATGCGCGACGAGCGGCGGCAGGTCCGCGCCGTCCGGGTCGGCGCGCAGCGCGACCGCCAGCCCGGCGTCGCGGGCGCCGTCGACCAGCTCCGCCACCGTCTCGCCGGCCGGCCGCAGCGAGCCGGCCCGCTCCTCGCGCAGCACGCCGATGACGTCGTGCAGCCGCTCCGTGGCGGCGGCCACGCTGGCCCGCAGCTCGCCGGCCGCCGCCCGGTGGGCGGGTGGCAGATCGGCCGCCAGTTCCAGGGCGGCGGCACGCAGCGCAATGAGGCTCAGGTCGTGCCCCAGCGAGTCGTGCATGTCCTGGGCGATCCGGGCCCGCTCGCGCAGCCGTACCCGTTCCACCGCGGCCCGCCGCTCCCGCTCCTCGGCCGCGGCGTGCCGCGCCCCGGCCTCGGCGAGCGCCCGCTGCTGCCGGCGCAGCCGGCCGAGCAGCCACGGGAACACCCCGGCGAAGAGCAGCACCGAGGCGAGCAGGAACCAGGTGGCCGGGTTGGTGCCGAGCAGCCCGAGGTTGAGCGCGGTGCCGGCGACCGCGATGGCGCCGAAGACCGCGGCCACCCGGCCGGCGCCGGCGCTGCGCCGCCCGGCCAGGTAGCTGAACACCGGGATGGCGAAGACGAAGTTGCCGTCGACCAGCGAGCCGACCACCACCGCCAGCAGCGCCGCGAGGGGCCACCGGCGGCCGAGCGCCACCGCGAGACCGAGCAGCGCCAGCGAGGCGACCAGCAGCGGCACGGCGTGGCCGGGCCAGGGCGGGGTGAGCCCGGCGTACGTCACCGGGGCGGCGATCACGGCCCAGAGCAGCAGGTCACCCCCCCGGCGCCGGCCGAGCGGCGGGGTTCGCGCTTCCACGGCGGCCACGCTACCGACGTCCGGCGGGGTGCGGACACCGACGAAAGTCAGGTGCTCAGCCGCTCTCCTCGGCCCAGGCGCGCCAGTCGTCGAGGACGCCGTAGAGGGCCGGGGTGAGCCAGCCCGGGGCGGACCGGCGAAACACCCCCGGGTCCATCCCGCCGGCGCCCATCGGCACCGCGCCCAGCAGGTTCGGCACCAGGTCGGACAGGTTGAGCCAGTGCACCAGCTCCGGCTCGGCCGGCCAGGCGCCGATCACCACGCCGGCCGGGATGGCCCGCCGTTCGAGGGCCTCCAGGGTCAGGGCGGTGTGGTTGAGCGTGCCCAGCCCGGCGCGGGCCACCACCACGGCGGGGGCGCCCAGCGACACCGCCAGGTCGGCCACCGTCCAGGGCTCGCCCGACGGGCGCAGCCCCATGGGTACGAGCAGCCCGCCGGCCCCCTCGACGAGCACCAGGTCGTGCTTGTCGATCTCCTCGCGGACGGCGTCGACCGCGGTGTAGAGCTCCAGCGGCTCCAGCTCGGCGACCCGGGCCGCGGCGAGCGGGGCGAGCGGGTCCGGGTAGCTGGCCAGGGTCCGGCCGGTGAGCGGGGCGGCCAGCCGGGTCACCGAGTCGACGTCGCCGGGGTCGCCGGTGGCCGTACCGGTCTGGCCGGGCTTGACGACCGCGACCCGCAGCCCGGCGGCCTGGGCGGCGGCGGCGATCGCCGCGGTCACCACGGTCTTGCCCACCTCGGTGTCCGTGCCGGTCACCAGCACCGGCCCGGTCCAGCCGTTGCCGTTCGTCATGGTGCACACTCCACGATCACGTCCAGTGCCCGTTCGAAGCCGGCCCGGTCGACCCCGGCGCTGATGGTCAGCCGGAGCCGGGACCGGCTGTCCGGGGTGGACGGCGGCCGGAAACAACCCACCGCCACGCCCCGGTCCCGGCAGTCGGCCGCCCAGGCGGTCGCCGCCTCCGGACCGGGGGCGGTCACCGAGACCACCGCCGCGTCGGGGGCGGAGACCTCCAGGCCCGCCCCGCCCAGCCGGGCCACCGCGCGGGCGGCCCGCTCGGCCAGCTCGGCCCGCAGACCGTCGCCGGCCCGGGCCAGCCGGACGGCGGCGCGTACCCCGGCCACCACCGCGGGCGGCGGTGCCGTGTCGAAGATGAAGGTGCGGCCGGTCTCCACCAGGTGCCGGACGAACTCCGCCGGCCCGGCCACCACCCCGCCGGCCCCGCCGAGCGCCTTGGACAGGGTCGCGGTCACCACCACGTCGGGCTCGCCGGCCAGCCCGGCCGCGGCCACCCCGCCGGCCCCGGCCGGGCCGGTGACGCCGAGCGCGTGCGCGTCGTCGACCAGCAGCAGCGCGCCGTGCCGGCGGGCCACCGCGTGCAGCGCGGCCAGCGGGGCGAGGTCGCCGTCGACGGAGAAGACCGACTCGGTCACCACCACCGCGGGGCGGCCCGGGGCGGCGGCCAGCGCGGCGGCCACCGCGGCCACGTCGGCGTGCGGGGTGACGATCGTCTCGGCGCCGGAGATCCGGCAGCCGTCGATCAGCGAGGCGTGGTTGTGGGCGTCGGAGACGAGCAGCGTACGTGGCTGCACCAGGCCCCGGACCGCGGCGAGGTTGGCCAGGTAACCGGAGGAGAAGACCAGCGCCCGTTCGGCGCCGAGCCAGTCGGCCAGGTCGTCCTCGAGGGCGTGGTGCAGGTCGGTGGAGCCGCGCACCAGCCGCGATCCGGTCGCGCCCAGCCCGTACGCCGACAGGGCCCGCCCGGCGGCGGCGGTCACCTCCGGGTGGGTGGCCAGGCCCAGGTAGTCGTTGCCGGCCAGGTCGACCACGGCGTCGCCGGCGTCGCGCGGGTGCAGCGTGCGGGTGAGCCCCGCCTTGGCCCGCAGCTCGGCGCGGCGGTCCAGGGCCGCCAGCCAGTCCGCCACCGTCACGTCCCTTTCCCCGACCCGTCGCCCCTGCCGGGCGCTTCCGCGGGGCGAAGTTACCACCCGGCCGGACGGCCCCGGCGTGGCGCCGTCCGGCTCGCCGGGCCTGCTCGCGGGGCCCCGACGCGGCCGTTTCCCGGCCTCCGAGGGGCCTTGTAGGGTACGAGCCATGCCAGAGATCCTCGACCAGGCCCGCACCCAGGTGCTGGAGAACGGCGTCGGCCTCGACGAGGCCGGCGTCCTCGCCGTGCTGAACCTGCCCGACGAGCACCTGCCCGCCGCCCTCCAGCTCGCCCACGAGGTGCGGATGCGCTGGTGCGGCCCGGAGGTCGAGGTCGAGGGCATCGTCTCGCTGAAGACCGGCGGCTGCCCGGAGGACTGCCACTTCTGCTCCCAGTCCGGCCTGTTCACCTCGCCGGTCCGCTCGGTCTGGCTGGACATCCCGGCGCTGGTCGAGGCGGCAAAGCAGACCGCGGCGACCGGGGCGACCGAGTTCTGCATCGTGGCCGCCGTGCGCGGCCCGGACGCCCGGCTCATGAAGCAGATGCGCGAGGGCGTGGCCGCCATCAAGGCGGAGGTCGACATCCAGGTCGCCGCCTCGCTCGGCATGCTCACCCAGGAGCAGGTCGACGAGCTGGTCGAGATGGGCGTGCACCGCTACAACCACAACCTGGAGACCTGCCGCTCCTACTTCCCGAACGTGGTCACCACGCACTCCTTCGAGGAGCGCTGGGAGACCTTGAAGATGGTCCGCGAGTCCGGCATGGAGGTCTGCTGCGGCGGCATCCTCGGCCTGGGCGAGACGGTGGAGCAGCGCGCCGAGTTCGCCGCGCAGCTCGCCGAGCTGGACCCGCACGAGGTGCCGCTGAACTTTCTCAACCCCCGCCCGGGCACCCCGCTGGCCGACCGCCCGGTGGTCGAGGGCAAGGATGCCCTGCGGGCCATCGCCGCGTTCCGGCTGGCCATGCCGCGCACCATCCTCCGGTACGCGGGCGGCCGGGAGCTCACCCTCGGCGACCTGGGCACCCGGGACGGCCTGCTCGGCGGGATCAACGCGGTCATCGTGGGCAACTACCTGACCACGCTGGGCCGGCCGGCGACCGACGACCTGAAGCTGCTGGACGACCTGAAGATGCCGGTGAAGGCGCTCTCCGCCACCCTGTGAGGACGACGTGACCGAGCTTGTCGAGCCCGCGACGCCCGCCAGCGCCGCGCTGCCGCGCTGGTGCGACCGCTGCGGCGGGTCGGTGGCGGGGGGCCCGCACCAGGCGTGCGCGGCGGCCCGGGCGCTGGAGCCGCCACGCTGGTGTGCGCACTGCCGGCGGCGGATGAAGGTGCAGGTCGTGCCGACCGGCTGGTCGGCGGTCTGCGTCGAGCACGGCGAGATTCGGGGCTGACATGCTGCGGGGGCGGGCGGTGACGTTGCGGCCGGCGACCGACGCCGACGTGCCGGCGCTCGCGGCGATCCGGGCCACCCCTGAGGTACGCCGCTGGTGGCGCGGCGACGACGACCTCGACGAGGCGGTCCGCGCCGACCTGGCCGACGACGACCTGACCGTCTACGTGATCGAGCACGACGGAAAGCTGGTCGGCGCGATCCAGTGGTACGCCGAGACCGACCCCGACTACCGCCACGCCAGCCTGGACATCTTCCTCGACCCGGAGGCCCGGGGCGCCGGCCTCGGCGGGGACGCCATCCGCACCCTGGCCCGGCACCTGGCGGACGAGTACGGCCACCACCGCTTCACCATCGACCCGGCGGCGGCGAACACCGCGGCCATCCGGGCGTACGCGAAGGTTGGGTTCCGGCCGGTCGGCATCATGCGCCGCTACGAGCGGGGCGCGGACGGCCGCTGGCACGACGCCCTGCTCATGGACCTGCTCGCCGAGGACATGCGCGACTGAGCCGGCCGCGATCGCCCCCGCTCAGCGGGTCCGGATCCAGTAGCGCCGGAGACGGCCCAGCTCGGTGTCCCGCACGTCTTCCAGCACGCCGCCGTGCCGCTCGATGGTCCGCGCCGACGCGGTGTTGTCGACGTCGCAGGTGACCAGGACGGGGTCGATGCCCCGGCGGGCCGCCTCGGCGAGCGCCTCGCCGAGCGCGAAGGTCGCCAGCCCGCGCCGGCGGGCCGCGGGCCGCACCCCGTAGCCGATGTGGCCGCCGGCCTGCATCAGGAAGTCGTTGAGGCGCAGCCGCAGGGTGACGGCGCCCAGCACCACGTCGCCCTCGACGATCCACCAGTAGAGCGCCGGGACCAGCCCGGCCGGCAGACGCGACTCGTCCGCGGCGTCGTTGAGCTGGCGTACCCAGGTGGCGAAGCCTTCCGGCGAGTCGACGTCGTCGCTCGGCTTCAGGCCGCTGCCGTCCTGGTGGACGCCCCGCCCCCAGTCGTCCCGGGCGGCCAGCCAGGACCGGTGCAGGCGGGCGGTCGGGGTGGTCAGCTCCGGCATGCGGGCAGGCTAGCGGCGTGATCCGTGGCTCGGCCACCGAGTTCGGGGCGGTCAGCCGTCCCAGAGCAGGTGGCCGTCGGGGAGGCGGCGGGCGCCCTCGGCGGGGCGGTGCGGGGTGAGCCGGCCGTCGGGCATGAGATGCGCCACCGGCACCCCGCGACCGAGCACCGCCACGTCGGCGATCAACCGCCGGTGGCAGCGCCACCAGACGCTCTCGCTACACATCACCGCGGTCGTCCGGCGGTCGGCGTCGGCGAGCAGGTCGTCCAGCGCCGTGTCGAAGTCCGGCGTGCGGGTGTACGCGGCGTACGCCCGGAAGGCGGCCACGGTCCACCAGGTGTCCGGCTCCGGTTCCCCGGCGCGGACGTGCCGGCGGCCGCCCAGGCGAGGCTCCCAGCGGTAGTCGATTCCCCGCTCGGGCAGCCAGCGTTCGAGCGCTTCACGCCGGACGTCCGGGTTGGTCCGGCTCGCCGGATAGCGGCGCACGTCCACGACGAGCGCCACCCCGGCACCGGCCAGCAGGTCCCCCAACTGCTCCCGATCCGCGGCCCCGTGCCCCACCGTCACCAACACGCCCTCAGGTTCCCCCAGATCTTGGACACTTACCGTTCGACGCGGACGGTAAGTGTCCAAGATCTGTGGACGGGACGGCGGAGCCGCATCGTCGGGCGGAGACTCGGGCGGGTGGTGAGGGTGCTGCCCGCCGACGAGGCGGGGACGTTGGAGTGGCTGGCGTTCGAGCAGGCGGGGGTGCTGACGACCGGCCAGGCCGCTGGACCGCGCGCCGTGCTGGCCGGGGTGACCGCCGCGGCCGAGGCCGGTGTCCGTGGCCTGCCACCAGAGCCGCTGCACGTGCTGGTACCGGCGGAGCGGCGGGTGAGGACGCTGCCGCGCCGGCTCCCGATCGACATGCCCGGGGTCGTGGCGCACCGCACCACCGTGCTGCCCGAGGCGCACCTCCAGCGCGCCCGGCCGCCCCGGACCACGACGGCACGGGCGGTGGTCGATGGCGCGAGCTGGGCGCGGAGCACGCGGGAGGCCCAGCTCGTCCTGGCGTCCGCCTGCCAGCAGCGCCGGGTGCTTCCGGAGGAGATCGAGGCCGTGCTGACGGTGCTGCCTCGGGCGCGACGCCGCGACCTGGTCCGGCAGACGGCGGCGGACATCGCGGGCGGCGCCCAGGCGCTGTCGGAGCTGGACTTCCTGGCGCTGTGCCGGCGGCATGGGCTGCCCCGCCCGGACCTGCAGAAACGCCGCACGGATCAGACCGGCCGGGTCCGTTGGCTGGACGCGTACTGGCGGGAGTGGCGGTTGCACGTCGAGGTCGACGGGGCGCACCACATGGACGTCCGGCACTGGGCCGACGACATGCGACGGCAGAACGACATCTGGACCAGCGGCGACCGGATCCTCCGCTTCCCCGCCTGGTTGGTCCGCACCCACCCCGAGGAGGTCGCCGAGACCCTTCGCCGCGCCCTCCGCGCCGCCGGCTGGCATCCGCCGAAGTGAATCTTGGACAGTTGCCGTTCGGGATGAACGGCAACTGTCCAAGATCGCGCGAACAACCGCTACGAGACGGTGCAGGGGGAGCCGTTGAGGGTGAAGGTGGTGGGTTTCGGGTTGGTGCCGGTGTGGGTGCCGTTGAAGCCGAAGCTGGTCGACGCCCCCGCCGCCAGGGTGCCGTTGTAGGACACGTTCGTCGCGGTCACCGCCGTGCCGGTCTGGGTGAGGTTCGCCGACCAGCCCTGGCCCACCTTCTGCCCGCTGCTCGGGAAGGTGAAGGCGAGCGTCCAGCCGTTGATCGCGCTGGTCCCGGTGTTGGTGATGGTGATGTTCGCGGTGAACCCGGTGTCCCAGGTGCTGGCCGTCCAGATCACCGCGCAGCCGCCGCCGGTCGGCGGGTCCGCGGTGGTGACGGTGAGCGACGGCGAGGCCGCCGAGACGTTGCCGGCCGCGTCCACCGCGACCACGGTGAAGGTGTACGCGGTGGCGGCGGTCAGCCCGGTGACCGCCAGCGTGGTCCCGGTGGTCGACCCGACGAGGATGTTCCCGGACCGGTAGACCCGATAGCCGGTGACGCCCACGTTGTCGGTGGCCGGGCCCCAGGCGAGGGTGAGGCCGGTCGGGCCGAGGGCCGAGGCGGTGGGCGTGCCCGGGGCGGTGGGCGGGGTGGTGTCCGCTGCGGGGGCGGCCGGGGTGGTCACCGTCAGGGCCGGTGAGGCCGCCGACCGGTTGCCGGCGCCGTCGCGGGCGCGCACCGTGAACTGGTACGTCCGCTCGGGCAGCAGCCCGGTCACCGCGAGGGTGTTGGTCGGGGCCTCGACCAGCACGAGCGCGTCGCTGCCGGTCTGTGCCCGGGTGACCTCGTAGCCGGCCAGGCCGCTCCCGCCGGTGTCGGTGGAGGCGGGCCAGGTCAGGGTGAGGCCGGTGGCCGTGACGGCCGAGGCGACCGGGGTGCCGGGCACGGTGGGCGCGGTGGTGTCCGGGGTGGCCGGTCCGGGTTCCTCGCCCCAGACCCGCGTCCCGCCGGCGTAGAGCGGCACCTTCCGGTTGGGACCGGCGGTGGCCTGGTAGGAGGGGTCGTTGGTGGGGTCCCAGGTGCCGCCCTCCGGCACGCCGACCTTGAACTGCACCTCCATCCGGTGCTGCGACTGCCCGGCGGGCGCGATGGTCCAGCCGGTGCAGTCGACCTCGACGTACCAGATGTCGCCGGAGAGCTGCTTGGCCGTGGTGGGTGACGGGCAGCCCTGGGTGTAGCCGGGAGTGACCTGCACCGGGCCGGTGCCGTCGGGGCGGAAGTAGTAGCGGAACTTCGCGGTGGTCAGCGCTCGGGCCGGGAAGGCGGACTTGTTGTAGATGATCGCCTTGAGCCCGGTGGCCCGGGTTTCGGCCTGCATCACCGTGGTCTCGACGGTCAACTCGTCCAGGTCGGGCGTCTCCGCGATGGGGAAGCCGGCGAGCGGGCTGCCGCCGTACTCGGAGGCCAGCCGGGCCAGGGCGGAGGTGAAGCCGGCGTTGTAGTCGGTGGCGACCTCGTTCATGACGTAGTCCGAACGGCTGTCGGTGTAGGCGTCGTTGGCCGAGGACGGGCCGCCGACCAGCGCGCCGTAGAGCACGTGCCGGGTCTCGGTGGGCACGGTCTGGCTGTCCCACCAGGAGCCGTGCGCGGTGCGGTGGTGCGGGTTCTTCGGCGAGTTCGTCCCGAAGCCGATCACGTAGCTGGAGTTGCGTGGGTTGTCGCCGAGCGCGTAGTTGATCTGCCGGACGGCGAAGTCGTGGTAGCGCGCCTTGCGGGTGGCGTCACTCGTCCGGTCGCTGTAGACGAGTGCGGCGAAGGCGGTGTTGGCGGCGTAGCGCAGGGCGCCCCAGGAGTCGAGCACGGCCATGCCGCCGGGCGAGTAGGGCACCCGCTGTCCGTTGACCCCGACGGTCCAGTAGTCGAGCCAGCGGTTGGCGTCGTCGACGTACTTCTGCTTGCCGGTCAGGTTGGCCAGCAGCACATACGTGCCGAACTGCTTGTTGTCCCAGGCGATCGTCCACTTGTAGGAGCGGGTGGTGGACTGCGGCTCGGTGCCGAGCTTGTCGTACTCGCTCTCCGCCTTGGTCAGGTACGCGGCGTCGCCGGTGGCGCGGTACAGCCAGACCGCGCCCCAGACCAGCTCGTCCTGGTAGCCGCTCCAGGACCGGTAGAAGCTGGTCGCGTCAGTGATGCACTCGTGGTAGCTCTTCCGCACCGTGTCGGCGAAGGTGTAGAGCTGCTTCGCGTGGCCGAGCAGCTTGTCGGCGTAGGCGGCGTCGGTCGGGCGGAAGACGATCGACGAGGCGGCCATCGCGGCCGCCGTCTCCCCCGCCAGGTCCGCGCCGCCACAGCTCGCATCGATCTTGTACGCGGGCCGCGCCATCGGCAGCACCTCGGCCGGTCCCCACCACTTGTGGTCGTCGTCGCCCTTGCCGACCTGTCCGTAGAGGACGTTCGGCGCGGGGTGCGCCTTGACGAACCAGTCGTTGACCCAGCGCAGGTTGTTCAGCAGGTGCGGGAGCTGGCCGGAGGCGACGTAGCCCTCCCGGTACTCGACCGCGCCCCAGGCCAGCATCGTGGCGCTGAACGCCATCGGGAAGCCGAACTTCACGTGGTCGCCGGCGTCGTACCAGCCGCCGGTGAGGTCGAGGCCGACGTCCGCGCCGTCGGTGAGCGCCGAGTCGCCCCGCCAGGAGACCCGGTTCCAGGCGGGTTTCTTCCCGGACTGCTGCGCCTCGTAGAAGAACAATGACTTCTGCAACGCCTCCGCGTAATTGAAGGCGGGCGCGGCCAGGGCGCTCCCGGTCCGCGCGCCGGTGCTGGCAGAGACCGCGCCGTAGTTGAACGCGGGCGCGGCGGCGGCCGGCGTGGACGGTATGACGGCGACGGCCGTGGCCAGGCCGGCGGCCAGCGCGGCGCCGGCGGCGAGCAGCCGGCGGAGCCGGGACCGGCCACGAGGTGGCGGGGTCGGACGGGGCATGGCGAGCTCCTGTGGGTGGCGCCGGGCGGCAGCCGGACCGGAGGGGGACGGCCTCGGGAGGTCCGGGCTGCCGACGGCTGTGGTGGTGGGGTGGACCGCGGAGGCGCGGGAGCGCTCCCATGGATAGTCGACAATGTAATCTCGACGTCACCGGTTTGGGAAGACGGGCCGTCGGCGGGCCCGGAACGTGCGCAGCGCCGTAGCCCTCTTCCGCGTTACGCCGACACGCGCAGGAAGTGGCATCGACTTCGATCTTCGCGCGGCACATCGTCGCAGCTCAGGCCGTTCGTCCGATGTCGCCGGACGGGTGCCGACATGGCATGATGTGCCGTCCCCTCTCCCGATCTCGGAGGATTCCTCATGCCACAGCGTCGGCACGTGGCGCGCGCGGCCCTCACCGCAGCCGCCGCCACGGCCATCCTCGGGCTGGCCACCCCGGCCTGGGCCACCGGCAACCCGCACAACCCGCCGGGCGACAACGGCACCGTCAAGATCGACGGAGCGCCCTTCTCGGACAAGGTCGACAACCAGCCGCACGTCACCTGCGACTTCGAGCTGGAGTTCTTCAACTTCGACCAGGACCAGAAGGCGAACATCACGCTCTGGGCGCAGCCGCCGTCAGCCACCCCGAAAGACAAGATCGTCTGGTCGAAGAGCAACGTGCTGATCAGCGACGACCCGGCCTCCGGCGCGGAGAACGACCACGACGAGGTCATCAAGCTCTCCGCGAACGACCTCGACCTCACCGGGCTGACGCTCAATGAGCAGCAGGGCTACCACATCAAGCTCGACGTGGACCTGACCGACGGCAAGGCGTTCGACGACAAGCACAAGGTCTTCTGGCTGAAGCCTTGCGAGTCGTCCCCGACCACGCCGCCGACCACATCCACCCCGGGTGAGGAGACGCCGACCCCGACGCCGGGCGGCTCGGAGAACCCGTCCGAGAACCCGTCGGGCACCCCGGCGCCGGGCATCTCGGTCAGCGGCGGCGCGGGCGGTGGCAGCGGCACCGAGGGCGGCCTGCCGCTCACCGGCGTGGCCGTCACCAGCATCTCGCTCACCGGCCTCGCCCTGATCGGCGGCGGTGTCCTCCTGATGGCGCTGCGTCGCCGCCGGGACAAGATCACCTTCACCAGCTGAGCCGAACACCGGCCCGGAACCGGCCGTCGAACCTTCGTCCGGCGGCCGGTTCCGCCGTTCCGGGCCGCCATGGCGACCCGGGTTCGATATGATCTTGAAGTGGATGCTCTCGACCCCGCCCGCACCGCCGTCGTCCTGATCGATCTCCAGCGCCGCATCGTGGACCTGCCGACCGCCCCGCACACCGGCCCCGAGGTGGTCGAGCGCTGCCTCGCCCTCGCCGACGCGGCCCGCGCCACCGGCGCCACCGTGGTGGTGGTCCGCGTCGACCGGCCCGGCCCCGATCCGCAGCCGGCGGGGAGCGAACTGCTGCCCGAGGTGGCGCCCCGCGAGGGCGACCTGGCGGTGGTCAAGCACAGTTGGGGCGCCTTCCACGAGACCGGGCTCGACGCCGCACTGCGGGCCCGCGGGGTCGACACCCTGGTGATCGGCGGACTGGCCACCAACTTCGGCGTCGAGCAGACCGCCCGGATCGGCGAGGAGATCGGCTACCGGGTGGTGCTGCCGCACGACGCGATGTCGGGTCTGGACGCGTACGCCCACGAGTTCGCGGTCGACTACGTCTTCCGGCGGCTCGGCACCGTCTGCACCACGGCGGAGGCGATCGCCGCGCTGCGCGGTTGAACCGGCCGAGGGACCGATCCGTACTGACGGGTAACCCGGTCGACGCCGCCCGGAGCTGGATCACATAATCGACGGACTTCTATAGATTGCCCGCGTACCCCCAGGTCAAGCCGGCACCGATCGGACGGCGACGTGTCGCGGCGGCGGGACGGCCGTCCTGGCATACGAGCGTACGGTTGCCCGCGCGCTCGGCCGCGCGGGACAGTACGCGACACCAGCGGTGCCATCGACGCCGCCGCTCCCCCGGACAACCCTGAGGAGAACGCGATGGCTCTCAGACTCGCCGACGGCACCTCCTGGTCCGACACCCTGGCCCGCGCGGTGGCCGCCGCGCCGGAGGCCTTCGGCACCGCGCCCGACGGCGTCGCCACCCTGCACAACCTCGTCGAGGGCGGGTGGCGGGCGGTCGGCACGCCGAGCCCGGTACGCACCCCGGTCGACAACACGGTGCTGGTCAACCTGGCCCGCCTCGACGCCGAGGCGGCGCGCGGCGCCGTCGCGCACGCCGCCGCCGCGCACCGGGAGTGGGCACAGACCCCGCTCGCCGAGCGCAAGTCCCGGGTCGACGACGCCCTGGACGCCCTCACCGCCCACCGCGACCTGCTCGCCATGCTGCTGGTCTGGGAGATCGGCAAGCCGTGGCGGCTGGCCTGCGCCGACGTCGACCGCGCGCTGGACGGCGTCCGCTGGTACGTGCAGGAGATCGACCGGATGCTCGCCGACGGCCGCGAGCCGCTGCCGGGCCCGGTCAGCAACATCGCTTCCTGGAACTACCCCATGAGCGTCCTGGTCCACGCCGAGCTGGTGCAGCTGCTGGCCGGCAACGCGGTGATCGCCAAGACCCCGTCCCAGGGCGGGGCGGTCTGCCTCACCGTGGCACACGCGCTGATGCGTCGCGCCGGGCTGCCCGCCACCCTGCTCTCCGGCGGCGGCGAGGAGCTCTCCGAGGTCCTGGTCCGCGCCCCGGAGATCGGCGCCGTGGCGTTCGTCGGCGGCCGCTCCAACGGCGGCAAGGTGGCCGCCGCGCTGCTCGACTCCGACAAGCGGCACTTCATCGAGCAGGAGGGCCTCAACGCCTGGGGCATCTGGAACTTCTCCCAGTGGGACCTGCTCGCCACGCACCTGAAGAAGGGCTTCGAGTACGGCAAACAGCGCTGCACCGCGTACCCGCGGTTCGTGGTGCAGCGCGACCTGGTCGACGAGTTCCTCGACGTCTACCTGCCGGTGGTCCGCTCCGTCCGGTTCGGACACCCGCTCGCCGTGGGGGACGACTGGTCGGCCGGCGACCCGCTGCCCGAGCTGGACTTCGGCCCGCTGATCAGCGCGGCCAAGGCCGAGGAGCTGCGCCGCAAGGTCGACGAGGCGGTCCGCGGCGGCGCGGTGCCGCTGCACCGGGGCAAGCTCGACGGCGCCCCCTTCCTCGACGGGCAGGACACCTCCGCGTACGTGGCGCCGGCGGTGCTGCTCGCCCCGCCCGGCCGGTCCCGGCTCATGCACGCCGAGCCGTTCGGCCCGGTGGACACCATCGTCGTGGTGGACACCACCGACGAGCTGCTGGCCCAGATGAACGCCTCCAACGGCGCGCTGGTCGCCTCCCTCGCCTGCGACGACGAGGAGCTGGCCGGCAAGCTCGCGGTCGACCTCCAGGCGTTCAAGGTGGGTATCAACAAGCCCCGCTCCCGCGGCGACCGGGAGGAGCCGTTCGGCGGCCGGGGCGCGTCCTGGAAGGGCGCCTTCGTCGGCGGCGACCTGCTGGTGCAGGCGGTCACCGTGGGCGGCGACGGCCGGCTCTACGGCAACTTCCCGGACTACAGCAGCTACCCGGCCACCTGACCGTCGGCCGGCCCGGACACGGACAGGGCCCCCGCACCGGGGGCCCTGTCGTGCGGCCGTGGGGTCAGTACGACCGTCGTGCCCGCGCGGTCGCGTCGGCCTGCCGGGGCGCCCCGGACCGGCGGGGAGCCAGCGGCACGGTCACGGTGAGCAGCGTGCCGTCCCGCCCCACCGACGTCGGCCGGTTCAGCCCCTGTACGGTGCGCAGCATCGGGGTGTTCCCGGCTTGGACGTGCAGCAGCACGGCGGCAAGGCCCGCCGCGTCGGCGTGCCCGAGCAGGCGCCGCAGCAGGGCCGAGCCGAGACCCCGGCGCTGCCAGTCGTCCCGTACCAGCAGCGCTGCCTCCGCCTCGTCCCCCTCGCCGAGCAGGTTGGCCATCGCCACGACCTCCGCCGCCCCACCGGAGCCGGCCATCGCGACCAGGGTCAGGCCCCGGACCGGTTCGAGCAGCCGGCGCAGCCGGGCGGCCGGCGGGTGCCCCGTCCCGCTCAGGTAGCGCCGCTGCCGGCTCCGGTCCGAGCACCCCGCGTGCAGCTCCAGCACGCCCGGCAGGTCGTCGGCGGTGGCGGGCCGCACCAGCACCTCGGCCGCGTCGGGCAGCACCAGGGTGACCCGGTCGGCGTCCCGGCGGGCCACCGTCGCGGCCAACTCGACCAGGGCCTGGGCCCGGGCGTACTCGGCCGGGGTGAAGCTCGGCTCCCGGCGGCGCAGCTCGTACGAGCCGCCGACCGGGTCGGCCAGCAGCATCGTGGTCTCGTCCACCCCGCCCAGCGGGACGGCCGGCGTCGGCCGCCAGGTCACCGCGTCCGCGCCGAGCAGGACGCGCAGGCTCTCGCCGGCCGCGTCCGGGTCCCGGACCAGCCGGCCGGCCAGCCCGAGCACCCGGGTCGGCTGGTCGGCCAGGCCGCGCGCCTCGCTGCGCGCGACCCAGCAGTCCCGGCCCCGGCCCCGCTCGACAGCCGCCCGCAGGTCGGCCTCGGTGAGCTGGTCGGGCGCATCGACCAGGAAGTCGTCGACGGCCCCCACCTCGGTGGTGTGCACCTGCACGGTGAGGATGTTGACCCCGCGCAACGCGAGGCTCGCCGTGAGCACCGACAGGTAGCCCGGCCGGTCGTCCACGGTGGCACGGATCCGCCACAGCGCCATGGTTCGCTCCCTTCCTCACCGTCGACCCTGCCCGCCGCCTGTTGCGCCCCCGTTGCCCACCGGTGAAACGGCGGGAGCGGTCAGGTGATGGTGGTCACGGGCGGGGCGCCGACCAGGTCCAGCCGGTCGCCGAGGATCACCGCGCCGGCCCGGACCAGCTGGGCGAGCCGGTCCACCTCGGTGGCATGGAAGGCGGCCGCGGCCAGCGGCTCGGTGTGCTCCCGCGCCACCACCAACACCAGGCCGGCCCGGCCGAACGGCGCGACCGCGTAGTGCTGCCCGTCCGGGGCGGTCATGGCGCGGGCCCGCAGCGGGGTCACCTCCGGCAGCCGGGGCGGGACCGGGGCGCGCCAGCTGGCGTACCCGACCGTCGCCGCGCCGGCGCCGCCGCTGCGCGCCGCCCAGTCCAGCGGGACCACCGCGGCCACCGCCCAGTCCGCGGCGAGCAGCCCGGGCACCGCGTCGACGAGGGTGGCCACCCCGTCGGTCGGGTTCGCCGCCACCTGGGCGAGCAGCTCGGCGTCCTGCCCCGTGGTGGTCGGCGCGCCGATCGCCCGCCACACCCCGTCCACCCGTACGCCGGGGATCGCGGCCAGGCCGGCGAGCAGGCGCTCCACCCGCGCCGCGCCCGGCCAGACCACGGTGAAGTCGTCGACCGCCCGGCCACCGAGCCGCTCCAGGACCACCACCTGGACGATGTCGGCGCCGGAGACGCCGAGCGTCCGGGCCACCTGGCCGAGCGTGCCCGGTCGGTCCGGCAGGGTCACCCGAACTCTCAGCAGCATGTCTGGTCCCTCCGCTCGGCGGGCCGGCCGTGGCGGCCGGCAGGCTGGGCCCCAGCCTGCCGGTTGACCATTTCGCCCCCGTTGCAGCGGCATGTCCCGCCGGGAACATCCGACCTTGACAACAAAGCTGAGCTGCCATCAACTAACCGGATGACCGATCCGGCCGTCGACGCACCGCAGCTCCCGGCCGGCTCGGCCCCGCGCGGGCTCGACCTCGACCGGCTGGCCGGGTATCTGGCCGCGCACCGGCCGGAGCTGGCCGGGCCGCTCTCGGCCGGCCTGATCGCCGGGGGCAAGTCCAACCTGACCTACCTGCTGCGCGCCGGCGACCGCGAGGTGGTGCTGCGCCGACCGCCGCTCGGGCACGTGCTGGCCACCGCCCACGACATGGCCCGGGAGTACCGGGTGATCTCGGCGCTCGCCCCCACCTCGGTGCCGGTCCCCGAGGCGCTGCTGCTCTGCCCCGACGCCGACGTGATCGGCGCGCCGTTCTACCTGATGGAGAAGGTCGACGGAGAGGTCTACCGGCGGCGGGAGCAGACCGACGCGCTCACCGCCGGCCAGCGGCGCGACCTGGCCATGGCGATGATGGACACTCTCGCCGGGCTGCACATGGTCGAGCCGGGCGCGGTCGGGCTGGCCGACTTCGGCCGCCCCGACGGCTACCTGGCCCGGCAGGTCCGCCGCTGGGCCGGGCAGCTCGACCGCTCCCGCAGCCGCCCGCTGCCCGGTATCGACGAGCTGCGGGACGTGCTCGCCGGCAGCGTGCCGGAGGGCGCGAACGCCGGGCGGATCGTGCACGGCGACTACCGGTTGGACAACCTGCTGGCCACGGTCGAGCCGGTGGCGGTGCGGGCGGTGCTCGACTGGGAGATGGCCACCCTCGGCGATCCGCTCGCAGACCTGGGCCTGCTGCTGACCTACTGGGACGTGCTCGGCGACAGCGACAGCGCCGACGGCAACCCGGTCGCCGACGGCATCGGCCCGCGGGCCGGCTTCCCCACCGGCGCCGAACTGATCGACCGGTACGCCGGCCGCAGTGACGTCGACGTCGGGCCGCTGCACTGGCACGTCGCGCTCGGCTGTTTCAAGCTCGCGGTGATCTGCGAGGGCATCCACTACCGGCACACCCTCGGGCAGACGCTCGGCGAGGGCTTCGACCGGATCGGCGAGATGGTGGCGCCGCTGGTCGAGCACGGTCTGCGCGCGGTGAGGGGACAGTGATGGAGTTCGCGTACGACGCCAAGACGGTCGAGCTGTGCGAGCGGGTCGAGGCGTTCCTCACCGAGTGCGTCCACCCGGCCGAGCCGGTGCACCACGAGCAGGTGCTCGCGGCCGGCGACCCGTGGGCCCGCCCGCCCGTGCTGGAGGAGCTGAAGGCCGAGGCCCGCGCCCGCGGCCTGTGGAACCTCTTCCTGCCTGACCCGCGCTACGGCGCCGGGCTGACCAACCTCCAGTACGCCCCGCTGGCCGAGCTGACCGGGCGCAGCCCGCACCTGGCACCGGAGGCGCTGAACTGCGCCGCCCCCGACACCGGCAACATGGAGCTGCTGGCCGAGTTCGGCTCCGACGCGCAGCGGGACCGCTGGCTCACGCCGCTGCTGGCGGGGGAGATCCGCTCCGCGTTCTGCATGACCGAACCGGAGGTGGCCTCCTCCGACGCCACCAACATCGCCACCCGGATCGTCCGGGACGGCGACGAGTACGTGGTCGACGGCCGCAAGTGGTGGTCGTCCGGGGCGATGGACCCGCGCTGCGAGATCTTCATCGTGATGGGCAAGACCGATCCGGGCGCCGACCGGCACCGCCAGCAGAGCATGATCCTGGTCCCCCGGGACACCCCGGGCGTGACGGTACGCCGCAGCATGACCGTCTTCGGCTACCGCGACGCGCCGCACGGCGGGCACGCCGAGATCGACTTCACCGGCGTGCGGGTACCGGCGGCGAACCTGGTCGGCGCCGAGGGCGCCGGCTTCGCCATCGCCCAGGCCCGGCTCGGCCCGGGCCGGATCCACCACTGCATGCGGCTGATCGGCATGGCCGAGCGCGCCCTGGAACTGCTCTGCAGGCGGGCCCTGGACCGGATCGCGTTCGGCCGCCCGCTGGCCGAGCAGGGCGTGATCCGCGAGTGGATCGCCGAGTCCCGGGTGCGCATCGAGCAGGCCCGGCTGCTGGTGCTCAAGACCGCCTGGCTGATGGACACCGTGGGCAACAAGGGCGCGCACACCGAGATCCAGGCCATCAAGATCGCCACGCCGGCGATGGCCGAGTGGGTGATCGACAGGGCCATCCAGGGGTACGGCGCGGCCGGCGTCAGCCAGGACACCCCGCTGGCGGCCCTCTGGGCGCAGGCCCGCACGTTGCGCCTGGCCGACGGCCCGGACGAGGTGCACCGGTCGTCGCTGGCCAAGCGCGAACTGCGCCGCTGGTCCTGACCCCGCCCGGGGGTCAGGCGGAGGCGCGGTGGATGAGCTTGGTGTCCAGCAGCACGTGCGGGCTGGGCAGCTCCTCGCCGCGGATCCGCGAGACCAGCAGCCGGGCCATCTGCCGGCCCATCTCCTCCACCGGCTGGAAGACCGTGGTCAGTGGCGGCTCGGCCTGCCGGGCGATCGGGGCGTCGTCGAAGCCGACCACCGCCACGTCCTCCGGCACGCGGCGGCCGGCCTCGCGCAACGCGCGGAGGGCGCCGAAGGCCATCAGGTCGGAGGCGACGAAGACCGCGTCCAGGTCCGGGCAGACCTCCAGCAGCCGGCGCATGCAGGCGGTGCCGCTGCCCTCGCTGAAGTCGCCGTACGCGATCAGGTCCGGGTTGAGGTCGCCGCCCGCGGCCCGGACCGCCTCCTTGTAGCCGGACAACCGGGCCAGGCCGGCGCCCATGTCCTGGGTGCCGGCGATGGTGGCGACGCGCCGCCGGCCGCGGGCGAAGAGGTGCTCCACCGCCTGCCGGGCGCCGCCGACGTTGTCCACGTCGACGAACCAGGCCGGCTGGGCGTTCGGGTGCAGCATCCGGGCCGGCCGGCCACCGAGCACGGTGGGCAGGCCACGCTCCTCCAGCAGGGTGGGCAGCGGGTCCGCGTCGTGCAGCGAGAGCAGCAGCACGCCGTCGACGTGCTGGTTGGTCAGGTGGTGCTCGACCCGTTCCCGCTCGATCTGCGTCTGCGCCATGGCCAGCCAGAGCTGCATCGGGGTCTCCAGCAGCGCCGAGCTGACGCCCCGGACGATGCCGGCGAAGAACGGCTCGGTGAAGACCCGCTCCCCCGACTCGGAGACCACCAGTGCCACCGAGTCGGTCCGCTGGGTGACCAGCGCCCGGGCCGCCCGGTTCGGCACGTACCCCAGCTCGGCGATGGCCGCCTGGACGGCCGCCCGGGCCTCCGGGCTGACCTGCGGCGAGCCGTTGACCACCCGGGAGACCGTGCCGCGGCCCACGCCGGCGCGGGCCGCGACCGCGTCGAGGGTCGGGCGCCCGAGCGACCGCGTGCGCTGCGTTGTCATCGTCTGTGCTCCTCCGACATCGGGCGGGCCCGGCACCTGTTGAGGCGTCGGCGCCGGGCCGCCCGTTACTGGCTGGCCCAGCCTATTGTGCGGCCAGGCCGTTGCGTCGGATCACATCGGCGTACCACCTGGCGCTGGACTTCGGGATCCGGGCCTGGCTGTCGTAGTCGACATACACCATGCCGAAACGCTTCGTGTAGCCCCACGCCCACTCGAAGTTGTCCATCAGCGACCAGGCGAAATAGCCCTTGAGCGGCACGCCGGCGCTGATCGCGGCGTGCGCGGCGCGCAGGTGCGCGTCGAAGTAGGCCAGCCGGTCCTGGTCGTCGACCCGGCCGTCGACCACCGCGTCCACGAACGCGGAGCCGTTCTCGGTCACGTAGAGCGGCAGGTCCGTGTAGTCCCGGTGGACCCGCTCCAGCGTCTCCACCAGGCCCGGGGCGTCGATCTCCCAGCCCATGTCGGTCACCGGGACGCCCCGGGTGACGAACCGCACGTCCTCGCTGCCCGGCCAGCACGACGGCGCCCGCCAGTACTCCTCCGCCGGGGCGCTCTCCACCGGCGCGGCCACCACGTACCGGCTGTAGTAGTTGACCCCCACCATGTCCAGCGGGGTCGAGATGACCGCCAGGTCACTGTCCCGGACGTGCCCGAAGTCGGTGAGCTTGCGCAGGTCGGCGGTCAGGTCCGCCGGGTACGCCCCGCGCAGCACCGGGTCGAGGAAGAACCGGTTGGCCAGCGCGTCGATGCGGCGGGCGGCGTCGGCGTCCGCCGGCGAGTCGGTGGCCGGGGTGACCGGGTAGAGGTTGACCGTGATGCCGAGCTGCGCCTCCGGGCGGGACGCCCGCAGCGCCTGCACGGCCAGCCCGTGCCCGAGCATGAGGTGGTGCCCGGCCCGGACCGCGTCCGCCCCGTCCGAGCGGCCCGGCGCGTGCACGCCGGAGCCGTAGCCGAGGAAGGCCGAGCACCACGGCTCGTTGAAGGTGGTGAAGTACTTCACCCGGTCGCCGAGGGCGTCGGCGACCAGCTGGGCGTAGTCGGCGAACCGGGCGGCCGTGTCCCGGGCCGGCCAGCCGCCCGCGTCCTCCAGCGACTGGGGCAGGTCCCAGTGGTAGAGGGTCAGCCAGGGCTCGATGCCGTGACCCAGCAGCTCGTCCACGAGGCGCCGGTAGAAGTCCATCCCCTCCTCGTTGACCGCCCCGGCGCCGCCGGGCTGCACCCGCGGCCAGGAGACGGAGAAGCGGTAGGACCGCAGCCCCAGGTCGGCCATCAGCGGCACGTCGTCGGGCATCCGGTGGTAGTGGTCGCAGGCCACGTCACCGGTGTGCCCGGCCACCGTCCGCCCCTCGGTGTGGCTGAAGGTGTCCCAGATCGACGGGGTGCGGCCGCCCTCGGTCGCCGCGCCCTCGATCTGGTAGGCGGCGGTCGCCGCGCCCCAGAGGAAGCCGGGCGGGAAGGTCAGGGCCGCGCCCTGGTCGAGGACGCCGACGGCGGGCGGGCTGGCTGGGTTGCTCACGACTTGACGGCGCCTTCCATGATTCCGCCGATGATCTGGCGGCCGAAGATGATGAACACGATCAACAGTGGCAGGGTCGCCAGCGCGGTGCCAGCGAAGAGTGCCACGTAATCCGTCTGGTACAGCCCGGACGAGAGGATCTTCAGGGAGTACTGCACCGTCGGGGTGTCCGGGGTGAGCACGATGAACGGCCAGAGGAACTCGTTCCAGGTCTGCATGAAGGTCAGCAGGCCGAGCACCGCCGCGGCCGGCCGCAGCGCGGGCAGCACGACGTTCCAGTAGATCCGCCAGCTGGAGCAGCCGTCGAGCCGGGCTGCCTCGATCAGCTCGTCGCTGATCGCGGACATCGCGTACTGGCGCATCATGAACACGCCGAAGCCCTGCACCAGGAACGGCACGATGACCGCCTGCAGGGTGCCCGTCCAGCCGAGTTCCACCATCATCAGGTAGAGCGGGATGACACCGAGTTGGGTCGGCACCATCATGGTCATGATGATGATCAGCAGCAGCGCGTTGCTGCCCCGGAACTTGAGCTTGGCGAAGGCGAAGCCGGCCAGGCTGGAGAAGAAGATCACCGAGATGGTGACGACGGTCGACACGACGGCCGAGTTGACCAGACCGTAGACGAACGCGGCGTCCTCGTTGGCGAGCATCCGGTCGACGTTGGTGAACAGCTGGTCGCCGGGGATCGGCGGCATCTCGTAGACCGCACTGTTGTCCCGCGAGGCGATGATGAACGACCAGATGATCGGGAAGATCGACAGTACGCCGCCGAGGATCAGCGCGAGGTAGGTCAGCGGACTGGCCTGCCAGAGCTGGGCGCCGGGCAGCCGACCGCGGCCCTGGCGGCGGGACGGCACCGGAGGCGGGGTGACCGAGCGCGGCAGGGTCTGCGTGGTGGTCACTTCTTGTCCCCCTTCACGGACCGGCGTACCAGCGCGAAGTTGATCAGCGCGAAGATGATGATCATCATGAACAGCAACCAGGACATCGCGGAGCCGTACCCGTACTCGGAGTTCCCGGTGAAGGTCTTCTCGTAGATGTACATGGCCAGGGTCTGGAACTGGTGGTCCACCCCGCCGCGGACCAGCCCGTTCCCGTACATCAGGGGCTCGGTGAAGATCTGGAAGCCACCGATGGTGGAGATGATGATCGTGAAGAGGATCGTCGGCCGGATCAGCGGCACGGTGATCGCCCAGAACTGCCGCCAGGTCGAGGCGCCGTCCAGCGACGCCGACTCGTACAGGTCCTTCGGGATGGCCTGCATGGCACCGAGGTAGATCAGCGCGTTGTAGCCGGTCCACCGCCAGTCGACCATGAAGGCAATGGCGAACCAGGAGGCGAAGCGGTTGTCCCGCCAGGCGATGGGGTCGAATCCCACCGTGCCGAGCAACCAGTTGATCAGGCCGTACCGGTCCGCGAAGATCAGCGCGAAGATGATGCCGACCGCGGCCACCGAGGTGATGTTCGGGATGACCACACCCATCCGCAGCAGCGTGCGGGCCTTCATCTGCCGGTTCAGCAGGTTGGCGAGCATCAGCGCCACGATGAGCTGCGGCACGGTGCTGAGCACGAAGATGCCGAGGGTGTTGTAGGCCGCGTTCCAGAACTGGGCGTCCTGCAGCAGGAGGCGGTAGTTCTCCAGCCCCGCGAACTCCTTGGTTCCGCTCAGCAGCTCGTAGTCGAAGAGCGACACGTAGACCGTGTAGAGGACCGGGAAGAGGCCGAAGACCCCGAAGAGGACGAAGAACGGGGCCACATACAGGTACGGGGAGTACTTGAGGTCCCAGCGGCCGAGCCGGTACGACCGGCGCCGGTGCAGCGGGGCGGACGGGGGCGGCGAGGCGGCGCGCGATGGTGGCACCGCGCCGACAGTAGAACTCATTGCAGGTCCTTCCGGGAGGTGGGGCGGCGGCGACCTCGCCGCAGCGCCCACACCCTGCGTCGGGTGTGGGCGCCGCCGCCGAGCCCACGGGCAGCGGATCCCCGTGGGCTCGGCCGGTCACCGGCGACTCAGCTGGTCGCCTTCTTGGCCTCGTCCACCGCCTTCTTCCAGGCGGCATCCGAACTGAGCCGGCCACGCTCGGCCGCCTGCATCTGCGGCTCGAAGATGGTCTCCCAGACCTGCTGGTGCTTGGCGCCGAGGAAGACGGGCTTCATGTTCTTGACGCTCTCACCGAAGATCTTGCCGGTGGGCGCACCGCTGAAGTACTCGCTCGTCTTGTCCTTGAACGCCGGGTCGTCGAGGCCGGCGATGTCGGACGGCATCGCGCCCGCCTCCTTGAACGCCGCCAGGTGGCCCTCCTTGCTGGTCAGGTACTTGGCCAGCTCGTACGCCTCCTTCGGGTGCTTGGTCTGCGCCGGGACGGCCAGGTAGGAACCACCCCAGTTGCCGCCGCCGCCGGGGATGTTGGCGATGTCCCACTTGCCGGAGTTCGCCGGGCCGGACTTCGGGGCGATGACGCCCTCGGTCATCCAGGCCGGGCAGGGGAGCGTGGCGAACGCGGAGTTCTTGAAAGCCCCGTCCCAGTCGGCGCTCCACCGCTGCGTCTTGGCGGTCAGCCCGTCCTTGGCCATCGACAGGCCCATGTCCCAGGTCTGCTTGATCACCGGGTTGGTGTCGCCGATGAACTTGTTGTCCTTGTCGAAGAAGAAGGTCTCCGAGTTCTGCATGACGTACGGCTGCATCAGGCTGGTCGCGCTGTCCAGCCAGGCGGCCTTGACCTTGCCGCTGGCCTTAAACTCCTTGCCCAGCGCGATGTAGTCCTGCCAGGTGGTCATCCGCTTCGAGACCTCGTCCCGGTCGGTGGGCAGACCGGCCTGCTGGAACAGGTCCTTGCGGTAGCACATGGCCAGGCCACCGACGTCGGTGCCGAGCCCGATCAGCTTCTTGCCGTCGGGCGTCAGGGCGTTGTTCCACTTCCACTCGGGGAAGTTGGCCTTAACCTCACCGGCGCCCAGGTCGAGCAGGTTGGCGAACTTGTCGGGGTTCTGGACGTACCCGAGCAGGACGCCCTCCTCCAGTCCGACCACGTCGCCGGCACCGCTGCCGGCGGCGAGCCACTGCACCAGCTTCGGCTGGAAGTCGCGCAGCTCGCCCATCTTCTGGTGCTCGACCTTGATGTTCGGGTGCGCCGCCTCGAAGTCCTTGATGGCCTGGTCGTAGCCGAAGTTCTGGAAGGTCTGCAGGACCAGCTTGACCTGGCCGCCCTCGCCGGTCGACCCCTCGTCGTTCTTCTTGCTGCACGCTGCGCTGCCGAGAGCAACGCCCGCGGCGAGCACGACGGCCGCAACAGTGCGGAGCCGGCGCCTCATGACGCTCATCCCTGACCCCTCTCAGGTGGGTAATCCGTGTGGTGGTTTCTGACCCGCGCCGGCCCGTCGGCCGGCAGGTCACGTGGTGAGGCTTTGGTTCTGGGGCGCCGCCGCGACGAGCGATGTGGCTTGAGACACACGTCATCCGGGAGCGCTCCCATGAGATTGCCGCCAGGTGTCAGGGGTGTCAATAGATCGTTGGGAGCGTTCCCAGATCGTTACCGCGTCGATCCCCGGAGCCCTCCGGGGAGTGCGGTCAGCAGAAGCGGCGCAGCAGAGTGGTGGCCCGGTCGGCGGCAAAGGAGTCCGGCTCGAAGCCCGGGCCGGCCCACTCCCGCATCATCCGGTGCTCGGCGTGCCCGGGGTCGGCCAGCGCGGCCAGCAGTACGGCGTACCCGGCGGGGCCGCCGACGTCCTCCGGCGGGCAGGCACGCTCCCCCTCGACGCAGACCGGGTAGCGCTCGTCCGGGTCGGCCGCGCAGACGTCCTCGACGACCAGGTCGTGCTCCCACCAGTCGCCGAAGTCGTAGGTGTAGCGGAACCGGTCGCCCTTGCCCACCACCGCGTCCAGCCGGACGTCCAACTCGTCCCGCAGCGCCAGCTCGCCGTCCGGATCGGGTACGCCGTACTGGCGGCCGTCGATGTCGAACGAGTGCAGGTGGCAGTCCCGCCAGCCCATCGCATGCTGGACCACCCGATGCAGCCGGTCCAGGGTGTAGCCGCCGGGGACCAGCACCCGCCGCCACACCGGCGGCCGGACCCCGGCGAGGGAGACCTTCAGCTGGAAGATCTGACGCGACATGCTGTCCCATCCTTCCTCGGCATAGGCTGCCTACATGATCTGCCGAGCGTGCCGGGAGCGGCGGCACGACGACTGTCCAGGCCGGAAGTGGTGCGACTGCCAGCACCGTACCCCCGAACCCACCCCTCCGGTCACCGGTCCGGCCGGCGAATGAGCGTCGGAACCCCGATCGAACGGATCTGGCCGGCGCCCGTCACCGGGCCGCTGACCGACCCGGAACTCGCCGCGCTCTACGGCCGCGCCCCGCACCCCCACCTGCGGGTGAACTTCGTGGCGAGCGCCGACGGCGCGGTCACCCTGGACGGCTACTCCGCCGGGCTCTCCGGGGAGCCGGACAAGCGGGTCTTCGGCCTGCTGCGGATGCTCTGCGACGGCCTGGTGGTGGCCGCCGGCACGCTGCGCCACGAGGGCTACCGGGCGGTCCGGCTCGGCGACGCGCGCCGGGCCTGGCGCCGCGAGCAGGGCCTGGCCGAATATCCGACCCTGGTGGTGGTCTCCGGCTCGCTGGACCTCGACCCGGCCCAGGCGTGCTTCGCCGACGCGCCGGTCCGGCCGCTGGTGCTCACCGGCGCGGCCGCCGAACCGCCGCCGGGGCTCACCGAGGTGGCCGATCTCGTCCGCTGCGGCGCGGAGCGGGTCGACCTGGCCGCCGGCCTGGCCGAGCTGCGCCGGCGGGGGCTGGGCCAACTGCTCTGCGAGGGCGGGCCGCACCTCTTCGGCGCGCTCACCGCGGCCGACCTGGTGGACGAGCTGTGCCTGACCGTCGCGCCGCTGCTCGCCGGGGCCGGCCCGGGCCGGATCACCGCCGGGGACGGCAGCGCGCCCCGGCACCTGCCGCTGCGCCACGTGCTGGCCGCCGCCGACGGGGTGCTGATGCTGCGTTACGCCCGCGACCCGGGTGGCGCGCCGCCCGCCGGCGCCTCTCCCGCCGCCTGACCGCCGGCGCCCTTCACACGATCAGCGACCCGGCGGGTCCGACGGCAACGAGTCCGGCAGCCCGAACGCCGCGAAGTGCGCCGCGCCCACGAACGAGGTGATCCGGGCGATCCGGTCGTTTCGCAGCGTCAGCACGTCGACCGACCACGGCAGGTACGGGCCGGTCGCGCCCGCGCGTAGGTAGCCCGCGACGGCGGGCTGGCCGTTCGCGCCGGTGGGCAGGTGCCGCCAGGCGCCGCAGGGGCCGAGCGGCGCCGACCGGGCGAAGTCCAGCACCGTCGCGACGCCCCGGTACCAGTGCGGCATCGGTGGCATGGACCAGGTGACGTCCTCGGCGAGCAGGGCGACCAGGGCATCGGCGTCACCGTTCGCCAGGGCGGTGGTGTAGCCGGTGACGACCTCCCGCAGCCGGACGTCGTCCAGCATCCGCAGGGTGCGCTGCTGGGAGGCGGCGGGAGCCCGCTCGGCGAGCACCCGGCGGGCTCGCGCGAGCGCCGAGTTCACCGCGCTGGCCGAGGTGCCCAGCATCGCCGCGATCTCGGCGGCGGAGTAGCCGAGGACGTCGAAGAGCAGCAGGGCGGCCCGCTGGTTGCCCGGCAGGTGCTGCACCGCGGCCACGAAGGCCAGCTCGACCGCCTCGCGCTGCTCGTACCGCGCGCCCGGCGGGACGGGACCGGCCGCGAGGCCGGTGTCCGGGTAGGGGCCGAGCCAGGAGACCTCGTGGTCCGGGCGGCTGTCCGGTACGGCGCGGTCGCTGGCCGGGCCGAGGTCGACCGGCAGGGCCCGCCGGGCGCGACCGGCGATGGCGTCGAGGCACACCCGGGTCGCCACGGTGTACAGCCACGAGCGCAGTGAGCCGCGTCCCGCGAAGGCCGGCAGTCCGCGCCACGCCCGCAGCAGCGCGTCCTGGAGGGCGTCGTCGGCGTCGTGGACCGAGCCGAGCATCCGGTAGCAGTGGGCGTGCAGTTCCCGGCGCAGCGGCGCGACCAGCGCGGTGAAGGCGACCTCGTCGACCGGGGCCGGGTCCGGAGCTCCGGTGGCGGTCGACGAAATGACGCTCACAACCGACGATTCTGCCCCACCACCGGGGTCTGGAAGGTGTACGGCTCGCCCCGGCACGATTCTGGAGGACCCGATGAGCAGCATGTCCACCGCGCCCGTCACCGCCGGCACCCTGGAGGTGCCCGACGGGCGGCTGTACTACGAGGTGCGCGGGCAGGGCCCGCTCGTGGCCCTGGTCGCCGCCCCGATGGACGCCGACGCCTTCGCGCCGCTGGCCGACCTCCTGGCCGCGGAGCACACCGTGCTGACCACCGACCCGCGCGGGATCCGGCGCAGCGTCCTGCACGACCCGCACCGCGACTCGACGCCCGAGCTGCGCGCCGAGGACCTCGCCCGGCTCCTCGCCCACGTCGACGCAGGTCCGGCGGCCGTGCTCGGGTCCAGCGGCGGCGCGGTGACCGTCCTCGCCCTGGCCCAGGCCCGTCCCGCGCAGGTGCACACGATCGTCGCGCACGAACCGCCGCTGCTCGGCCTGCTGCCGGACCGGGAGGAACTGCTGGCCCGGGAGGACGACATGATCGCCACCTACCGCGCCGGCGATCGGCTCGGCGCCGGGCGCAAGTTCCTCGCCAACGCCAACATCCACCTGCCCGAGGAGATGGTCCTGGGCATGTTCGGCGGCGAGCCGGACCCGCAGGCGGCCGCCGACGAGCACTTCCAGTACCTGCACATGATCCGCGGCACGACCCGGTTCCGGCCCGACGTCGCCGCCCTGCGCGACGGCCCGACCCGGGTCGTCGTCGGCCTCGGCGAGCGGTCGACCGGTGAGGTCTGCGACCGCACCTCGCGGGCGCTCGCCGCGGAGCTGGGCACGTCGCCGACGATGTTCCCGGGCGGGCACATCGGCTTCGCCGAGAACCCGCCGGCCTTCGCCGCCCGGCTGCGCGAGGTGCTCGCCGACGGCTGAGGCGCACTCCCCGGCATGACGGCGGCGGGCGCGGGACGCCGGGGTGGCGTACCCGCGCCCGCCGTCGGGAGCGCGGCTGCCCGGCGTCGACGGCGGAGGAGGCCGCCGACGCCGGGGCGGGCGATCAGTTGACGCTCACGGCCGACCAGGCGGCGGCCACCGTGTTGTACTCGGCGCTGCTGGTGCCGTACAGGTCGGCGGCGGCTGACAGGCTGGCGGTGCGGGCGCCGGCGTAGTTGGTCCGCGAGGTCATGTAGCGGGTGAGCGCGCGGTACCAGATGGCACCGGCCTTGGCGTTGCCGATGCCGGTCACGGTGCTGCCGTTGCAGGTCGGGCTGTTGCCGTACGCCGACGAGCCGCTGCCCACGGCGAGCAGGTAGAAGAAGTGGTTCGCGACGCCGGACGAGTAGTGCACGTTGAGCCGGCCCACCGAGCTGCTCCAGCAGTCGGCGGAGGAGCCGTCCTTGGAGGGCTTGTCCATGTAGCGCAGCGGACCGCTGCTGCGCACCTTCTCGCCGATCAGGTAGTCGCCCGGGTCGTTGCTGTTGGCGGCGGAGAACTCGACGAGGGTGCCGAAGATGTCGCTGGTGGCCTCGTTGAGACCGCCCGACTCACCGCTGTAGCGCAGGCCGGCCGTGTTGCTGGTGACGCCGTGGGTCATCTCGTGACCGGCCACGTCCAGCGAGGTCAGCGGGTACCAGCCGGAGCCACCGTCGCCGTAGGTCATGCAGAAGCAGGAGTCGTTCCAGAACGCGTTGGCGTAGTTGCTGCTGTAGTGCACCCGGCTGTACGCGCCGACCCCGTCGTTGCGGATGCCGTTGCGGCCGTGCACGGTCTTGTAGTAGTCCCAGGTCTTCTGCGCGCCGTACGCGGCGTCGGCCGCGGCGGTCTGCCGGTTGGCCAGCGTGCCGTCGCCGAACACGTTCGAGGCGCTGGCGACCAGGGTGCCGGTGCCGCTGGTGCCGCCGTTGAGGTCGTAGGTCTTGTGACCGCCCCGGGTGGCGTCGGCGAGCTGGTAGGTGCTGCCGGAGAGGGTGCTGCCCACGGTCACGGTGCCGGAGTGGAAGGTGTTGCCCGTGCCCTCGCTCTGCACGCCCTCCCAGGAGTCGCGCACCTTGCCGGTGGTGGCGTCCACCAGCACGTGCAGCTCGCTGGGGGTGCCGTCGGCGTACGCGCCGCCCACCACGACCTCGTAGGCCAGGGTGGTGCCGGTGGCGTCGGCGTCGTGGACGAGCTGGCTGCCGTCGACCCGGCGGGTGGCGGCGGTGGAGGCGGCGAGCGCGACCCGGCCGGCGGTCGCGGCGCTGACCCGGGCCTTGGCGCCCCGGGTCGGCGCGGCCGCGAGGCTCTGGCTGGCGCCCTTCCAGGTGTTGCCCTTGCCGAGGTGGACCACGGTGTCGCCGCCCAGCACCGGCAGGCCGTCGGAGTAGCGGTTGAGCCGGACGTGCTCGGTGCCGTCGGCGTCGGTCTGCACGTTCTTGAGCGTGAAGCTCTGGCCGTCGGCGACCAGCGCGCTGCCCGAGTGGGCCTTGAGCTGGGCGACCGCCCGGGTGAACGCGTCACCGGAGACGGGGGCGGCGGAGGCCGTGGTGGGCAGCGTGCCGGTGGCGGCGAGCAGCGCCGCCGTGGCCAGCCCACCGAGGAGAGTGGTACGACGCATGAAGTTCCTACCTTCACTAGGACTGCCGGTCGGGGGGGTTCCGACCGACGGGTGACCCGCCGTGGGAGGGCACGCCGGATCGGCCGCGTCTGTGCAGGTCACACGGCAGCGGCTACGCACCAGGGATCGATGGAGGAAAGATCCTCGATGCGTTGTTGCACATTCTTGCCGCACCCGACCCTTGTCTGTCACGACCTGCGGCCAAGATTTTTTCCAGACTTTTCGCGTCCCGTTCACCGCCCGGCGCGGTGAGGGCGCCTCCGGCGCGGGGCGCCACGGTCCTCCGGATCGGGTCCGGCCGACTCGCGAACCGGCCCGCCGTCAGCGCCGTAACCTCGGGGAATGCGTTCTGCGCAGGTGACCGGGACGGCGCCGGAGCGGACCGGTCGCCCGCTGCTCGCCGGTGGGCTGCTGGTCGCCACCGGCCTGGCCGACGTGCTGGCCGCGTACGGCATGCTCCGATCCGGGGCGTTCATGGTGCTGGCCGACGGCGGGCTCTACCCCGTCGACGTCACCGGCTGGATCTGGCTGCACCTGACGACCGGCACCGCGGTCGCGCTCGCCGGCCTGATGGCGCTCACCGGCCGGCGCGGCGCGGCCACCGTCGCGATCTGCTGTGCCGCGCTGGCGATCGCCGTGGAACTGCTCATGCTGCCGTACGCGCCGATCCGGGCGGTCCTGGTGACCGCCGTCGACGTCGCGGCGATCCGGCTGCTGCTCCGCCACCGCCGCACGGCCGGCGGAGGGTGAGGCCGGCGCCTCCGGTCAGCGCGGCTCGCAGATCCGCGCGGAGAAGGCCGGGTCGCCCTCCCGGCCGGCCGCCCACACCGGATTGACCGTCAGGGCGAGCGGCGGGGCCTGCCACGCGGCGCCCAGCCGCTGGAGCAGGCGGTACTCCCGGCGTGGCTCGTCGACCCGGCCGCCGGCCAGGAAGTCGACCACCCGTTCCTCGGCGATCCGCTGGCCGATCAGCCCGCCGTGCAGGGCGGGCATCTGGAAGACCGGAATCCGGCTGTACTCGCCGGGCGGTGCCTCGGCCGCGCTGACCGTCGGCAGGAAGGCGATCATGCGGACCCCGGCCACCGGGCAGAGCGTGCGGTTGCGGTAGAAGGGCGCGTTGACCAGCACCGACCGCACGAACGGCTCGTCCGGATGGCTCTTGACCCGCCGGCCCAGGTTGGCGAGCCAGAAGATCCCGCGCAGTTCCCAGCCGGCCGCCACGCCCCACCCGGAATACCCCGGCGGCGGGTAGTAGGCCCGGCCGGGCTGGATGAGCGGGCTGAACAGCAGCACCGCCTCCACCGGCAGCGGCTGCGCCCACTTGTCCAGGTAGGTCCGCGCCACCATGGCCCCCTCGCTGAACCCGAGCAACGCGATCGGCCGCCCGGTCCGGCGGTGCAGCTCGTCGATCTGCGCGGCGAGCAGCACCGCGCTGGAGTCCAGGGAGCGGTGTGTCGCCTCGGGCCCGTAGGGCAGCGGCCGACCCTGCCGGTCGAGGCCCGCGTAGGAGAAACGCTCCACCCGGGGGTCCGTCGGCAGCACGCCGCTCCATTGCGAGTCGTGCCCGGCGATGGCGATGACCGCGTGCGGCACCCGGTCGGGCAGCCGCTCGGTGACCACCGGGGGCAGCCACTCCCTCGGCGGGCCCACCGCGACGGCGACGAGCGACTGCGACCCGACCGCGGCGGCCATGGTGAGGATGATCGCCACCGGCGCGACCGGGATCCGGGCCAGGCGGATCCGGGCGGGCAGCACGGCCGCCGCCACGGTCCGCTGCCAGAGGAGGCCGTTGATCAGGCCGGCCAGTGCGGCCAGGGGGACGCCCCACCATCCCGGCGTGCTGGAGATGACCGCGCCCGCCACGGTGAGCACCACGAAGTTCAGCACCGACCAGCCGAGCAACTCGACCGTCGGCAGGCCCCGCCACCAGTGCCGGACCACTCCGGCGCGCTGGAGGAACGGGGCGAGCACCAGCATCGGGGCGAGCGAGGCGAACAGGTAGAGGGAGAGCGCGACCGCCGAGAAGGCCACCGAGATGGCGGCCCAGGGCGAGATGATCACCAGAGCGAGGGCGGCCACCTCCAGGTTCCGCCGGACCAGCCAGCCGAACGCGGGACGCGCCGGCCCCGCGGGCCAGGCCAGCGCGGTCAGCCCGGCGCTGAGCAGGCCACGGAAGACGGTGAGCGCCACCAGCCCGAGCAGGAAGTTCCACCAGGAGTCGTGGTAGACCAGCAGCCATCGCAGGTCGTGGTACGAGTCGTACGGCCACACCGCGGTCACCTGGGGCGCCAGCCCCCGGGCGCCGTGGAAGCCGATGCCGACCAGCACCGCCTCCTGCACCACCGGCGGCAGCACGGCGAGCACCAGCAGCATCGCCGTCCGGCTCCGGAGTGCCTCCACCGCCGCTCCTTCAGTGCCTTCCGTCCTCGGGCCCTTGCAGGATCTCCCGGGAGCCGGCCCGGCGGTGCCGGAATGGCCGACCGGAGCGTACGGAGAGTCAGCGGGCGGTCCCGCTGCGCAGGGTCGGCGGACCGGCGAGGTGTCGTCCGCCGCGTCGCGTGGCAACCTGTCGCATCCCTCGGGCAGGATGCACGACGTGCGCCGCGAACGGGACGACCAGCCGACCGGAGACAGCCGATGACCGACGACCTGCTCGACGGCCCCGGCGACGGGGTCGGCCGCGTGCTCGGCACCGCCGACGCCACCCCGCTCACCTTCTGGACCGCGGTCGCCCCCGGCAGCTACCTCCAGCTCGACGACGTCGTGGTGACCCGCCGCGAGCTGCCCGACCGGGAGCCGGTCACCATCGCCGGCGTGGTCACCCAGGTGCGCGCCCGGCACGAGGGGGCGCAGTTCGACTCCGACGTGTTCGCCATCGCCGACGGCACCCTGCCGGCCCAGGTGCAGGAGGCCGCCGAGATCACCACCACCCGGGTCGACCCGGAGTTCTACGTGCCGCCCACCCCGGGCGCCGTGGTGCACCGGGCCGAGGGCGACGCCCGGGCCCGGGCGCTGCACTTCGACCGGATGGAGCGGCGCATCCCGATGGGCATGGGCCGCGACGGCGTCCCGGTCTACCTCAACGCCGACTTCCTCGACGGCACCCGGGGCGCGCACGTCTCCATTTCCGGCATCTCCGGCGTGGCCACCAAGACCAGCTTCGCCACCTTCCTGCTCTACTCGGTCTTCCGCTCCGGAGTGCTCGGCGGCGACGCGGTCAACGCCAAGGCGCTGATCTTCAACGTCAAGGGTGAGGACCTGCTCTTCCTCGACCACCCCAACACCCGGCTCGACGACGCCACCCGGGCCGGCTACGCCAAGCTCGGGCTCGACGCGGGCGCCTTCCCCGACGTCCGGGTCTACGCCCCGCCCCGGGTCGGCGACTCCTCCGGCACGCCCGACGTGAGCAGCCGGCTCACCGGGGTGGACAGCTTCTACTGGACGCTGAGCGAGTTCTGCGCCGACCGCCTGCTGCCCTACGTCTTCGCCGACGCCGACGACGAGCGGCAGCAGTACACGATGGTCGTGCACTCGGTCGCCGCCCACCTGGCCCGATACGCTCAGCCCGCCGACGGCGGGGTGAGCATCGACGGGGTCCGGCTGGGCTCCTACGCCGACCTGGTCGACCACGTCGTCGAGCAGCTCAACGACGACGAGACCCGGAGCGACTGGGCGGGCAGCGCGGTCGGCCTGGGCACGGTCAACGCGTTCGCCCGCCGGCTGATCGGCAGCAAGAAGGACCTGGGCCGGCTGATCCGGGGCGACCTGGCCACCCGCCGCCCGCACTCCATCAACACCGCCGAGTCCGCCCAGGTCACCGTGGTCGACCTGCACAACCTGCCGGACCGCGCGCAGCGCTTCGTGGTCGGTGTGACGCTCAAGAGCGAGTTCGAGCGCAAGGAGAAGGCCGGCACTGCCAAGCCGCTGCTCTTCGTCGTCCTCGACGAGCTCAACAAGTACGCCCCCCGGGAGGGCTCCTCCCCCATCAAGGAGGTGCTGCTCGACATCGCCGAGCGGGGCCGCTCGCTCGGGGTGATCCTGGTCGGCGCCCAGCAGACCGCCAGCGAGGTGGAGCGGCGGATCGTCACCAACTCGGCGGTCCGGGTGGTCGGCCGGCTCGACCCGGCCGAGGCCTCCCGCCCGGAATACGGCTTCCTCCCACCCGCCCAGCGCCAGCGGGCCCTGCTGGCCAAGCCGGGCACCATGTTCGTCAACCAGCCCGACATCCCGGTCCCGCTCTGCCTGGAGTTCCCCTTCCCCGCCTGGGCCACCCGGGTCTCCGAGGCCGGCCGGGCGCCCTCGGAGACGCTGCGCTCGATCACCCAGGCGGCCGACCCGTTCGCGGTGGTCGGCTCGGGCACCGCCGACGACGACATCCCGTTCTAGAGGGCTGACCATGAAGATCCTGCACACCTCCGACTGGCACGTCGGCAAGGTCCTCAAGGGGCAGTCCCGGGCCGAGGAGCACAAGCAGGTGCTCGCCCAGGTGATCGAGATCGCCCGGGTCGAGCGGCCCGACCTGGTGATCGTGGCCGGCGACCTCTACGACACCGCCGCGCCCACCCCGGAGGCGACCCGGCTGGTCACCCGGGCGCTGACCGCGCTGCGCCGCACCGGGGCCGACGTGGTGGCGATCGGCGGCAACCACGACAACGGCGCGGCGCTCGACGCGCTGCGCCCCTGGGCCGAGGCCGCCGGCATCACGCTGCGCGGCAGCGTCCGGGACAACCCGGCCGAGCACGTCATCGACGGCGCCACCCGCGACGGGGAGCGCTGGCAGGTCGCCGCGCTGCCCTTCCTCTCCCAGCGCTACGCCGTGCGGGCCGTGGAGATGTACGAGCTGACCCCCGCCGAGGCCAACCAGACCTACGCCGACCACCTCGGGCGGGTCCTCGCCCGGCTGGCCGAGGGGTTCGGCGAACCGGATCGGGTGCACCTGGTGACCGCCCACCTCACCGTGGTCGGGGCGAGCACCGGCGGCGGCGAGCGCGACGCGCACACGGTGCTCGGCTACGCCGTGCCGGCCACCGTCTTCCCGGGCAACGCGCACTACGTGGCGCTGGGCCACCTGCACCGCTCCCAGCGGGTGATCGGCCCCTGCCCGATCCGCTACAGCGGCAGCCCGCTCGCCGTCGACTTCGGCGAGCAGGAGAACATCGGCTCGGTGACGATCGTCGAGGTGACCGCGACGACCGCGGCGCAGATCCGGGAGGTGCCGGTGCCCGGGGCCGTCCCGCTGCGCACGGTCCGCGGCACGCTGGCCCAGCTCGCCGAGATCGAGGCGCCCGAGGGCTGGCTGCGCGTCTACGTCCGCGAGCAGCCCCGCGCCGGCCTGCGCGAGGAGGTGCAGGAACTGCTCCCCCGCGCCCTGGAGATCCGGATCGACCCGGAGCTGGTGCCCGCACCGGGCACCGGCACCCGCACCGCCCAGCGGGCCGGCCGCTCGCCGCGCGAGCTGTTCGCCGACTACCTGGGCAGCCGGGGCCACGCCGACGACGGCGTCCAGGAGCTCTTCGACGAGCTGCTCGAGGAGGTCGATCACTGATGCGGCCGATGCGGCTGGACATGGCGGGCTTCACCGTCTTCCGCGAGGAGACCACCGTCGACTTCACCGACGCCGACTTCTTCGCGCTGGTCGGGCCGACCGGTTCGGGCAAGTCGACGGTGCTCGACGCGATCTGCTTCGCCCTCTACGGCACGGTGCCCCGCTGGGGTGGCACCCGGGGCCTGGCCAACGCCCTCGCCCCGTCCGCCACCGAGGCGCGGGTGCGGCTGGTCTTCGAGTCCGCCGGCGACCGGTACGTGGCCACCCGGGTGGTCCGCCGCGACGGCCGGGGCACGGTGAAGACCGCCAACGCCGGGCTCCAGCTCATGCCGCCCGGGTTCGACATCACCAAGCTCGACACCGGGCTCAGCCCCGAGGACCTGGGCGAGGTGGTGGCCGGCACCCCGGCCGAGATGGAGCAGGCGGTGCTCGACGCGGTCGGCCTGCCCTACGAGCAGTTCACCAGCTGCGTGGTGCTGCCCCAGGGGCAGTTCGCCGACTTCCTGCACGCCAAGCCGGCCACCCGGCAGCAGATCCTGGTCAACCTCCTCGGGCTGGGCGTCTACGAGGAGGTGCAGAAGAAGGCCACCGAGCGCGCCGGGCAGGCCGAGGCGAAGCTGGAGACGGTCGACAAGATGCTCGGCGGCCTCGCCGACATCGACGAGGAGAGCCTTGCCGCCGCCCGCGAGCGGGCCGACCGGATGCGCGGGCTGGCCGGGGCGGTCGCGGCGGCCGTACCGGAGCTGGAGCGAGCGCGGGCGACGGCGCGCGAGCAGGCGGCGGCCCTCGCCGCGCTCGACGGCGAGCTGACCGTGCTGGCCGGGGTACGGCCACCGGACGGGATCGCCGAGCTGGCCCGGGCCGTGGCGGCCGCGCGCACCGCCGCCGACGAGGCGGTCACCGCCGTCGGCCTGGCCGAGGAGCGCGAGGAGAAGCTGCGCGGCGAACTGGCCGCGGCCGGCGACGAGAGCGCGCTGCGCCTCCAGCTCAGGGCGTACGCCGACCGGGAGAAACTGACCGGCGACGCGGCGGCGGTCCGCGCTGCGGTGGACGCGGCGCAGGCCGAGCACGACGCGGCGGCCGGGGCCCTCGCCGCGGCCCGGGCCGACGCCGAGCGGGCCGAGGCCGAGCTGGAGGCGGCGTTCCGGGCGCACGAGGAGGCGAAGGCCACCGACCAGGCCGTGGCGCTGCGGGCGCACCTGGTCGACGGCGCCCCCTGCCCGGTCTGCGAGCAGCCCGTCCCCCGGGTGCCGGCCGTGCCGAAGGGGTCGGCGGTGGCCCGGGCGCTCGCGGCCGGCAAGGCGGCCCGGACGGCCAGCGAGGCCGCCAAGCGGGTGGTGCAGGAGCGCGACGCGGCCGCCCGCGAGCTGGACCGGGTGCTGCTACGCGCCCGGGCCGAGCACGACCAGGTCCGGGCCCGGCTGGCCGAGCTGGACGCGCAGCTCGCCGACACCGTCCCGCCGGAGGCGCTGCGCGCGTCCCTGGCCGAGCACGCCCGGCTGCGCCGCGCGCTGGAGGAGGCGGCGGTCGCGGTGCGCGCCGGCCGGGACGCCGCCCGCCGGGCCCGCGCCGGCCTCGACGGGGCGCAGGAGCGCCTGCGCCGGGCCTGGCGCGACTTCGACACCGCCCGGGACGGGCTGGCCCGGTTCGGCCCGCCGGCCGCCGACCGCGACGACGTGGCCGCCGCCTGGACGGCCCTCGCCGAATGGGCCGGTGAGCAGGCCGGGCGGCGGCGCGCCGACCGGGCCGGGCTGGCCGCCGCCGTCGACACCGCCGAGGCCGCGGCGGGCGGGGTGGCGGAGCGGATCGGCGGGCTCTTCGACGCGGCCGGGCTGGCCGCGCCGGAGGACCCGCAGCGCGACGCCGCCGTGGCGGTCGAGCGGGCCGAGGCGGAGCTGCGCCGGCTGGAGGAACGCCGCGAGCAGGCCGCCGAGCTGCGCGAGCAGCGGGCCGGCCACGAGCGGGAGGCGCGGGTGGCGCGCGCCCTCGCCGGGCACCTGCGGGCCAACAACTTCGAGCGCTGGCTGCTGGCCGAGGCCCTGGACCTGCTGGTCGACGGCGCCTCGCGGATCCTGCGCGAGCTCTCCGGCGGCCAGTACGACCTGGTGCACGACAAGGGCGAGTTCTCTGTGGTCGACCACCACGACGCCGGGCTGCGGCGCGGGGTGCGCACCCTGTCCGGCGGGGAGACGTTCCAGGCGTCGCTGGCCCTGGCGCTGGCGCTCTCCGAGCAGCTCGCCGGGATGTCCACCAGCGCGGCCAGCCTGGAGTCGATCGTCCTCGACGAGGGCTTCGGCACGCTGGACGCGGCCACCCTCGACACGGTCGCGGCCACCCTGGAGAACCTGGCGGCCCGGGGTGACCGGATGGTCGGCGTGGTCACCCACGTGCCGGCGCTCGCCGAGCGGATCCCGGTCCGCTTCGAGGTCCGCAAGGACGCCCGCACCGCCCGCGTGGAACGAACCGGCCTGTGAGCGTGAGAAGGGCGGCCCTGTGACGAGGTTCTTCGTCGACGCGTGGGACCCGGCGTACGGGGCGTCGTTCGAGGCGGCCGGCGGGGGCGGGCCGGCGGCGCCGAGCAGCGCCCAGGTCGACGCCGACGTCGAACTGCCGGCCACCGACTGGAGGGCCGTCGACGTCCGGCGCGACGTCGCGACCCCGCACGTGGTGCTGCTGGTCGACGGGGTGCGGCGGATCGACGCCAGCGTGTGGACGGCGGAGGACGACGGCGCCTCGTTCCCGGGCATCGCCGCCTCGTACGCCGCCGGGGTGGTCCGCTGCGACCTGGAGCGGGGCGCGGCGGAGCTGGCCGGAGCCCGGGTCGGCCGGGGGCTGTTCACCGCCAGCCCGTCGGCGCAGGACGTGGTGGCCGGCGCGATCCGCTACCCGGTGCACCGGGTGAGCGGCACCGGCGAGCTGAGCAAGCTGCCCGCCGCCGTGCAGGGCCCGCTGACCGCCCTGGAGGTGGCGGTCTCCGACGCGGTGCGAACCGACGGCGACCTGCTGGTGGTCGACGGGCCGCTGCGCAGCCGGCGGAACCTGCCCCGCACCCTCGGCTACATCAAGACCCAGCACAGCCAGTACCTGGACGGCCGGCTCACCGCGGTGGTCACCGGGCTGGCCCCGGGGCAGCGCTGCCCGGTGTTCCGGCTGGGCACCGCGTGGGGCGGCTACTCCTGGTACCTGCGGCTGCCGGTGGCCGGCGGCGCGCCCTGGGCCGGCATCGTGCGGGTGGAGTGCTCCGCCGACCTGACCGAGGCCGAGGCGATCGAGCTGGCTGACCTGTCCCTGGTCACGCTGCCCCGGTTCGCCTCCACCCCGTACAAGGATCCGCGCGCCCCGCAGAACCTGATCCCGATCGCCGGCTTGGAGCGCCGGTTGCGCGGGATGCTCGGCGACGCCCGGCTGCTGCACCGGGTGCTCACCGCGGCGGCCCGGGGGATCCGGCGCTGATGGGCCGGCGACGCGGCGCGGACCGGGCGGTCGCGCAGGTCGACACCGGGCAGGCCGAGCTGGTGCCCGACCCGGACCGGCCGGGCTCCTGGACGCTGCTGCTCGACGGCGCCCCGCAGTCGCATGTGGACCTCACCGATCCCACCCACCTGGAGTTCGAGTACGTCCGGCGGCTGGCCGCCGCGATCGACCTGGTCGCACCGGCCGGCGCGCCGCTGCGGGTGCTGCACCTGGGCGGCGGCGCGCTCACCCTGCCCCGCTACGTCCAGGCCACCCGCCCGGGCTCGACCCAGCGGGTGTCCGAGGTGGACGGCGCGCTGGTCGACCTGGTGCGGCGGGAGCTGCCCTGGCCGGCCGACCCCCGGCTGCGGGTCCGGGTGGCCGACGCCCGGGCCACCCTGACGTCGAGCCGCGACGGCAGCTACGACGTGGTGGTCGCGGACGTCTTCGCCGGCGCCCGCACCCCCGCCCACCTGACCTCGGTCGAGTACGCCGCCGAGGTGGCCCGGGTGCTCCGGCCCGACGGCTGCTACCTGGCGAACGTCGCCGACGGCCCGCCGCTGCGGCACGCCCGCGGGCAGGTGGCCACGGTGCGCACCGTGCTGCCCCGGGCCTGCCTGGTCGGTGACGCGGCGGTGTTGCGCGGCCGGCGCTACGGCAACCTGGTGCTGGTCGCGTCCCGAGTGGAGCCGCCGGTGCCGGAGCTGACCCGGCGGGCCGCCGGCGACTGGTTCCCCGGCCGGGTGCTGGCCGGCGCCGAGCTGGACCGGTTCGCCGGGGGCGTCCCGGTGGTCCACGACGCCGACGCCACCGACTCCACCCCACCCCCGCCCGGAATTTTTTCCGTCCGGCGTTGATCCGCTCGGCGGGCCGGTCCGTACCACCGGGCGGCCATGCCCGTGGGGGGTCGGCTGACGTCATTGGACAGCGGAGGTCTCATGCATGCGGTGGCGGCCGGCTGGCACGGCGAGGTGGCGAGGCCCGAGTGGATGTTCGCCCGGGCACAGCCCCAGTCGCGCGCGTCGAGGTCGGGTCGAGGGCTCGACGCCCGCCCCTCGGATCGCCAGAATGACCCGGTGACGCCGCGACCGGCGCCCGGACGCCACCAGGCGACGTCCGCCGAGGCCAGCCACTCCGACCAGCTGATC
Organism: Micromonospora sp. NPDC023966; assembly: GCF_040639095.1. Taxonomy (NCBI): domain Bacteria; kingdom Bacillati; phylum Actinomycetota; class Actinomycetes; order Micromonosporales; family Micromonosporaceae; genus Micromonospora; species Micromonospora sp. NPDC023966. The sequence goes on from NZ_JBEZZJ010000043.1 coordinate 52,884, forward strand.
CGGCTGCTGTACGCCGAGCACGCGGGGCCGCTGCTGATGTTCGTGATGCGGCTGACCGGCGGGGACCGGCAGCGCGCCGAGGACATCGTGCAGGAGACGCTGCTGCGGGCCTGGCGCAACGCGCACCGGCTGGGCGTCCAGGGCCAGGGCTCGCTGCGCCCGTGGCTGGTCACGGTGGCCCGGCGGATCGCCATCGACGAGCACCGCAGCGAGCAGGCCCGCCCGGCGGAGGCCTACGACCGGGACCTGACCGCGTTCGCCGAGGCGGACAGCACCGACCGGGTGCTGCGCACCATGACGGTGGCGGACGCGCTGCGTACGCTGAGCCAGTCCCACCGGGAGATCCTGGTGGCGACGTACTTCCGGGGGCGTACCGTGCCCGAGGCGGCCGAGGAGCTGGGCCTTCCGCTCGGCACCGCGAAGTCGCGGGTCTACTACGCGCTGCGCGCGCTGCGCACGGCTCTGCAGGAGAGGGGGGTGACGGAATGAGCCGCGCGGACCACATGGACGTCGCCGCGTACGCGCTCGGCGTGCTGGATCCGCAGGACGCGGAGCGGTTCGAGGAGCACCTGGCCACCTGCTGGGCGTGCGCGGCGGAGCTGGAGACCATGGTCCCGGTGGTGGGGATGCTCTCCGGCATCGACGGCGAGGCGATGGCCGCGCTGGAGCAGACGCACACCGATCCCGCGCTGCTGGACCGTACCCTCATGGCGGTCCGCCGCGACCGGCGGCGGACCCGGATGCGGCAGATGCTGGCCGCTGCGGCGGCCGTGGTGGTGTTCGGCGGCCTGAGCGGCGTCGCCGCCGCCGGGGGGTTCGACGGCGACGAAGGGAAGCGGATCCCGCAGGCGGAGCCGACGCTGACCGCGCCCGTCACCGGGCCGCCGAGCGGCGAGCCGTCCGACCCCAACGACCCCGGCGTCGGCAACGGCACTGCTCAGGAGGGCGACCAGCACAACGCGGTCGACCCCGGCACCGGCGTGAAGACCACCATGTGGCTGGCGTCGAAGGAGTACGGCACCCAGATCGACCTCCAGCTCACCCGGCTGCCCGGGCCGCGCACCTGCCGGCTCGTGGTGGTCCGGAAGAACGCCACCAGCGAGGTGGTCTCCACCTGGTCGGTGCCGGGCGGCGGCTACGGCACGAACACCAACCAGCTGCCGCTGGAGCTGAGCGCCTCCACCTCGGCGCCGCTCAAGGACATCGAGAAGATCCAGGTGCAGTCGGTCGACGTCAACGGTGTGGCCAGCCCGCTGGTGACGGTGGACGACCTCTGATCCCGCCGGAACGCCGGCGCCGGGCAGCGACACCGCCCGGCGCCGTTCCGTCGTGCCCGGGGATCGTGACCCGCCGTGCTCCCGTACGCGCCGGCGACCGGATCGGTTCAACGGATCCACTGTGAAATGGAGCACCCTTTTCTCTTCAACCTTGACAGCGCACCGCCCGTACTACTCGGCGAACTGCCAAGAACGAGGAGGGCACGTGGCACACCTGAAGCGGACGACCGTCATCGTCGCGAGCGCGATGGTCGCACTAACGGCCTGCGCCCCCGCGGGCTACGACGGGGCGAACTCGAGCGCGGCCGAGCCGGTCGCCGTCGCCGCGGCCGAACCCACCGCGTCGGCCGAACCGGAAGCCTCCGCGTCCCCGGACGCGCCCGCCGTCGAGAAGGCGCCCCCGTCCGACGTGAAGCTCACCGACGAGCTGGTCGGCAAGAAGCTGCCCCGGATGGGCCAGGTCGTCACCGACCAGGACGGCTGGGTGCTGTACCGGTTCGACAAGGACTCGGCCGACCCGCCGCAGTCCAACTGCGTGGACAAGTGCGCCCAGGTCTGGCCGCCCGCGCTGACCGACGGCAACCCGCAGCTCCAGGGGGTCTCCGACGACAAGGTCGGCACCGTCACCCGCCAGGACGGCACCCGGCAGATCACCATCGGGGGCTGGCCGGTCTACCGCTACATCGGGGACAAGAAGCCGGGCCAGTGGAAGGGCCAGGGCGTCGGCGGCACCTGGTTCGTCGTGAGCCCGAACGGCAAGAAGAACCTCACCTGCCTGCCCACCGGCACCCCGAAGGCGGTCGCCCCGCCGGCGTCGGGTGACTCGGGTGGGGACTCGGGCTACTCGTACTGACGGACCCCCGGACACGGTGGCCGGTCGCAGCCGGGGAGGGCGCGGCCGGACACCGTCGTGGTCCCGGGACAGCGGCGAACCGGCAGCCCCGCGTCCCGGCGCGGCTCGCCGGCTACGGGCTGGTCAAGAAGCGGCTCGGGCTGCCAGCCGCGGAGGGCCTCTTCGTCGAGTCGGCCGTGCTGGCCCTGCCCG
>NZ_JBEZZJ010000044.1:0-16211 GCF_040639095.1 Micromonospora sp. NPDC023966
CGACGCCCTGGCCGCACGACTGAACAACCGGCCCCGCAAATGCCTCGGTTACCGCACCCCAGCCCAGTGCGTTGCCTTGACTCTTTGAATCTAAGGACGCCGCCTTCAGGATCTCGTTCGCCCGGCGCAGCTCGGCGTTCTCCGGCCGCAGCCGCTTCAGCTCCGCTGACTCATCCGTGCTCACCCCGGACCGCTCGCCGGCGTCGACCCGGGCCTGGCGCACCCACTTCCGCAGCGTCTCCGCGGTGCGGATGCCGAGCTTGTGGGCCACCGCACCGATCGCCGCGTACTCGGACTCGTAGTTCGGCCGCACCTCGGCGACCATCCGCACCGCTCGCTCACGCAACTCACGGGGATAAGGGGAAGGGCGTGACATGGCTCGATCCTCCACAAGAGGTCGGGCCGCTACCAAACCCCGGGGCGGTTCAATGCTCCGATTTGTACCCTCATCCGGCTAGACAGGGTCATTGCGTTGTCGGGTAGTTGCTGGTGACGGCGGTGATAAGGTCGTGTGGGCGGCGGTTGGCGCGTCTGGTGGCGCGGGCGATGTTGGCTTCGCCGGTGGTGCGGTGGTAGCCGATTGGGCACCGGCGCATTGAGCGCTGGCAAGATCGAGGCAGGCTTGAGCAGTGAAGTCATCAGCTCGTCTCGGCCCGTGGCTGCCTCCGAAGTCGGCGTTCGTCGGGTTCCGTTTCCCCGCGGAGGTGATCGTCGGCGCGGTCCTGTGGTCAGCCTCGATCGGATTGTTGGCGTACCGCTCGACGTGGTGCCACGCCTGCGGAATCAACTCATCCAGGACGCCGGGGTAGACCGCCGCGGCGTTGGTGACGACCTCCGCGGGTGTCACCTTCAACGTCGACAGCGTCCGACGGAAGAACCGCCGAGCCGCGTCGGCGAGTGCGCGATGTCCAGCAGCAACTCGCCGAACGGCAGATAGCTCTGGGTGTAGTTGCTCTGCAGCCGCTGGATCCAACGGGTGGCATCGTCGAACCTGCCGGCCCGCAGCGATGCTCGCGCTGCGGCAAGCGCATGGTGCGCGGCATCCGCCTCGATCGTCTGCTGTCGTTCCTCGCTGTCGGTTCCACCCGACCACGCGGTGCCGTCGTTGAGCTGCACCCGCTCGTGTGCGGGATCGCCGAAAGAATCGCTTCCATGCGACCGTTTCCCGGCGGAAATGCCGCGAGCCACTCGCGCGCCGGCGTGTCGCAGTTGTGGACGTGGACGGCGCGGCCGTCTGTGCTCATTCGGCTCCGTCCGTATCGCGGCGGAACGTGACCTCGAGTTGGGCACCGCCGGTGACGAGCCGATGCGCGGCCCGGACCCCAGGCCCGCAAGTCGCCGTGCCGAGACCGTTCTGCCCGGCGTCGAGATGCATCCACAGCAGGCCATCGGGCGCGAGTTCGTCGGTATGCATCGCGCGGTCCAACGCGCCGGTCGACCAGGGACGCACGGCGAAGTCGATGGGCGAGGCGGCTTCGATGCGCAGACATCCGCCCGCGGTCTCGACGGAAGCCCAACGCAACTGCGATCGAGTGCCGTTCTCCTGCGGAACTACATAGTTAGTCTGCATCTCACGAACGGTCGACTCCCAGCGCGAGATACGTACCGCGGTCATGGAGTCTGGGTACGATTCACCCGGTCCGGCGCCAAACCATCTGACGCAACGCTCCCGCGCTGTGCCGTCGCACAGCGCGATCGCGTAACCCAGTCGCGGCAGAGGCTGCCGCCACTCGCCGAGCCGCTCGATCGCGAGCCGCAGCCGGACCCCGTCGGACGCATGGGCCCACCGCGCTGTCGTCGCGAAGCCGTGATCGAAGCCCGCCGGCGCGACGCGTGTGCGGACGACGAACTCGTCGCCGACAATTTCGGCGGACACCGTCCGCTGGATCAGCCGGTCCAAGCCCGCTCCGCGCCAGAGCTGCTCCATCGAGGTCTCCTCGTCGGCCGCAACATAGCGATCGTTCTCGGTCAGCGCACGCCAGGCGGTGATCCCGGCATGCTCGACAGGAAATCCGCACAGTGCTTCCAGCGCGCCGTCGCGCCCGAAGCGGGTCGTGTCGGCCAGCCGCACGCCGCTCTCCCACAGCACAGGGCCGCCCACAACAGCGGCTTCGGGGCGGGGGCGGCCGCTGTCCAGTCGCAGCTGACCCCGCGCGACGACATGTCCGGCCGCCGCCCACGGCGTCGGCTCGGCGAGCTCGGCCCAGACCTGAAGCCAGGTCTCCGCATCGGTCGCGGCACGGGCCGCATCGGGAATCGGGACCGCTACCACCTCGCCCGGGCCCACGCACGGACCGCTCAGCTCTCCCGTCGCGACCTCGACACCGTCTCGCTCGGTCGCCCACCGTAGACGCCATGTGGTCGACGGGGTGAACGCGGTGCGGTTCTCGACGCAGATCTCGCCCGGCACCTCGAAGGTGAAACGCACCGGAGCGGCGACGGCGGCGAACTCCAGGAGGCCGGGGGACGGGGTTCGGTCCGGCAGCACGAGCCCGTCGATGACGAACGATCCGTCGTGCAGACATTCGCCGAAATCGCCGCCGTAGCGATAGCCCCCGCCGTTCGGGTCCACCAGGCCGTGATCTACCCACTCCCAGACGAATCCACCGGCCAACCGTGGAGAGCTGTCGAAAATGCGCTCGTAGTCCGCGAGCCCTCCGGGCCCGTTGCCCATCGCATGCGCGTACTCGCATTGGATCATCGGTAGTGAGCGACGGTGCGCATCTCGGGTGGGGTCGGCGAGGCGCGGCTCAGCCCCTGCGCCGATCGCCTCGAGCTCCTCGTAGCTGGCGTACATGCGACTGTAGACGTCCACGCTCTCGCATTCGGCATCCTGCTCGTAATGCACCAGCCGGGTCGTGTCACGTTCATGCACCCACGCCGCATTCGCCGCCATGTTCGCGCCCCAGCCCGCTTCGTTGCCGAGAGACCACATGACGATGCAGGAGTGGTTTTTGTCACGCTCCACCATGCGCTTCATGCGGTCGAGGTACACGGCAGCCCAGCGCTTGTCGTCCGACGGATTGTCCCGCCAGTTGACCTGCGAGAAGCCGTGCGTCTCGATGTCGCACTCCTCGATCACGTAGAGCCCGTACTCGTCGCACAGCTCCAGCAGATAGGGGTCGGGCGGGTAGTGGCTCGTGCGGACAGCATTGATGTTGTGCTGTTTCATCAACTCGACGTCCGTGCGCATTCCCTCGCGCGTCACCGCTCGGCCCCTGCGCGCATCGGCGTCATGACGGTTCACGCCGTGGAACACGAGCGGCGCGCCGTTCAGCATGAGCACCGCGTCCTCGACGTAGACGCTGCGGAACCCGACGCGCACACGGACCGTCTCCGCCTCGGTCGCAACGGTGAGCTCATACAGCCGAGGCAAATCCGCCGACCATGGGTCCACGCCGGGAAGGCGCACCTCCGACCCCAACGGGAGCTGCGCCTCCACCCCGCCGAGCCGCGCCGTCACCCGCCCTGACTCCGTGACCACGGCGAGACGCAGTATCCCCTCGCCGGAGCGGTGGTCATAGCCGGTCTGCGCGAACAGGTCGTCGATTCCGCCCCGTGGTCGCGCCAGCACGGCAACGGATCGGAAGATACCCGAGAGCCACCATTGGTCCTGATCCTCGATGTATGTTGCGAAGCTCCACTGATGCACGCGGACGGCGAGCGTGTTCCGGCCCGGGCGCGCGACATCGCTGATGTCGAACTCGCTCGTCAGCCGACTGCCCGAGGACGCCCCGACCTCGGTGCCGTTCACCCACACGCGGAACCACGAGTCCACGCCATCGAAGCGCAGCAGCGTGCGGCCGTCAGGCCACTGCGCCGGCAGTTCGAAGGACGTGCGGTATTCCCCCGTCGGGTTCTCGACGGGAACGACCGGCGGTTCGACCGGAAACGGGTACGTGATGTTCGTGTAGGCGGGTGAACCGTACCCCTGGAGCTGCCAGTGCCCGGGCACCTCGATGAGTGGCCACCCGTCGCCCTCTTCGGTCGGCGGCACCGGCGTCTCGGTGGTCGGGCTCCAACAGAAGCGCCACCGACCGTCTAATGACAGGGACGGCGCATCCGTGTGCAAGTGCGCTCGCGGACCGTAGAGCGGCGGCGGTGCGATTTCCTCGAAGTCGTGCAGATGCATGTTTTACTCGTCGTTCTCTTCGTCTCGGTGTACCGGCCGCCGCACGCAGGGCGCGAGCTCGATAGGGTGACTTCTCAAGGGTAAATAACCCGGCTCAGGGTTGCGGACAGACGTGATCATCAATGCGGGTGGACCGCCCTGCTGCCTTCAGTAAGGGCGCGTCTACACCAATCACGTCAAGCCGGATACCTGCCACGACTTTGCCGGGACCCAGGGGCCTCCGGAGGGCTCGACCATGGGCTCGCGGAAGGCTCGACCGAGCTCGGTGAAGAGCGGAGGCGACCATGCCGTTTCGGGGTTGGCGAGTCCCAGGTGGTAGAGCGCGAGTTCAGTGGCGCCCGCCGCACGCAGTCGACGTACGTGGTCCGGCAGCGCTGCCGGTTGCGCCGGTGGGAGCACTGTGACGTAGGCGGCAACTTTGCCCATCCGGGCGGCCCGCGCCACCGCATCCTGGGTGTCGGTCGCCCAGGCCGGCACGAGAACGGTGTCTACGTCGGATGAGGCGGTGGGGGTGAGCCCCGGCGACGGACCGGTCGCCCACGGATCCGGATGTCCGTGCAGGGTGACCGCCGCGTCGGGGGCGACCTCGCGCACCGCGGAGAGGACGGCTGCCCGCAACCGATCCGTTGCCGCGTGACGTACCTGGAGGATGGCGTCCTCCACCCCCTCGGGGACCGCGCCGGCGCGGAACCAGGCGCGCACCAGTTCCGGGTCGACGCCGCAGGCCGGGCAACAGCAGATTGAGAGCAGTCGCTGCTGTAGCGGCGGGTAAGCCCCCTCGGTCTTCTCATGGCAGCCCAGGTGCGCCACGCCCATCTGACCGCAGGACTCCAACGAAACCCCGGACACCGGCAGATCGCGGAGCGCCTCGGCGGCGAGCGTGGCGCAATGGTCGACGACCTCCGCCCACGAGGGGCACAGGGCGTACGGGTACCGCTCGCCGAAGCAGTTGCGGACCGTGACGTCCGGGTGCAGGCGGCCCAGGCGGGTGTTGTGCGCCAGCACCAACCAGGCGTTCACCATGATCCCTGAGCTGCGCAGGATGCTGACGGCCTCGCCGCCGGGATCGGGTACGGCGCACCAGTCCGGCGTGAGCGGCACCAACCGTCCCCAGATGCCGGGCCGCACCGGCCGGTAGAGCGCCGCGTAGCGGGCGTCCACCAGGCGTCGCGTGGGATGCAGCGGTGTCGCCGCCCGAGTCGAGTGGTACGACATGGCCAGGGTCACCGCGTCCACCCCGGATTCCTGCACCCGATCCACGAAGCCGGGATCGTCCAGTACGTCCCATGGGTAGGCGTGGGCCGATACCCGCGCCCACGTGCCGGTGTCCGCGACCCGCGTCCTCGTGCCGTCGTCCGCGAAATCCGTTGCGGCGGCGCCCTCGTCCGGACTCACCAGCGGGGCAGCCGGTGGTCGTAGTCGGGGCGTACCCGCCGCATGTACGAGGTGTCGTCGCGTTCCCGGATGCCGCAGCGCAGATAGTTCTCGTGCATCCGGGCGAGCGCGTCCCGGTCCAGCGACACGCCGAGGCCCGGGGTGGCCGGCACCTTCACCGCGCCATCGACGATGGGCAGCGGCTGTTCGAGCACGTCCAGGCCGTGCAGCCACGGCGTGTGCGTGTCGGCGGCATAGGTCAGTTCGGGCAGTGCGCCGCCGAGGTGGGTCATCGCGGCGAGGCTGATCCCTAGATGGCTGTTGGAGTGCATGGAGACGCCCATGCCCCAGGTACGGCAGATGGCCGCGAGTTCGACGCTGCGGCGTAGCCCACCCCAGTAGTGGTGGTCGGCGAGCACGACGCCAACGGCGCGGCGGGCGAACCCCTCCGGGATATCGGCCGGGCTCACCACGCACATGTTGGTGGCCAGCGGCATCGGCGCCTGCGCCGCGACCTCGGCCATGCCGGGAATCCCCGGGGTCGGATCCTCCAGGTACTCCAGCAGCCCGTCGGTCTCCGCGGCGACCTTCAGGCTTGTCGCGACGGTCCAGGCGGCGTTCGGGTCGAGCCGCAACGGCAGATCGGGGTACGCCTCGCGCAGCGCGCGGATCGCCGCGATCTCCTCGTCCGGCGGGAACACGCCACCCTTCAGTTTGATCGAGCGGAATCCATAGCTGTTGACGAGCCGCCCGGCCTGCGCGACGATCCCGGCCGGGTCCAGCGCCTCCCCGTACTTGTCCGACTCGGTCGCATCCGGATGGTGGGACCACTTGTAGAACAGGTAGGCCGAGTACGGCACCGCGTCGCGGACCCGACCGCCGAGCAGGTCCACCACCGGCCGCCCGATCAGCCGCCCCTGCAGGTCCAGGCAGGCAACCTCGAACGCGCTCAGCACCCGCAGTGCCGTCCGGCCCGGACTGGATGGTCCGGTCAGTCCGTGCCGGTCCGGCGAGTCCGCGTCGCCGAGGGCACGCCGGACCCGGTGCAGCAGGCCGTTGGTGTCGAATGGGTCGAGGCCGACCAGCTCCGGGGCGACGGTGCGCAGCAGCGCCAGGTGCGAAGCATCGCCGTACGTCTCGCCCAGCCCGACCAGCCCGTCGCCGCAGTTGAGCTCGACGATGGCGCGCAGTGCCCAGGGTTGGTGTACGCCGATCGCGTTGAGCAGCGGGGGATCGGGGAAGGCGACGGGGGTCACCACCACCTGCCGGACGCGGGTCACGACACCACCACCGGCCGGTCCACCGGCGGCGTCTCCGGGTCACCGATCGTAGCCAGGGCCGCCCGGCCGCGGCCCAGGATCTCGCGCAGCTGCGCGACATGCTCCGGGGACGGGTCGACCAGCGGTGGCCGTACCCTCCCCAGGTCCAGGCCGGACAGCCGTGCGCCGGCCTTCACCAGCGCGACGGCGTAACCGGGCACCTGGTCGCGCAGCGCGGCGAAGGGCAGGTAGAACTCGGCCAGCAGCAGCTGCTGGGTCTCGGTGTCGCCATCGCGGATCGCGCGGTAGAAGGCGGTGGCGATGTCCGGGGCGAAACAGAGCACCGCGGAGGAGTAACCGCTCACCCCGATCGCCCGGTACGCCAGCGCCGACAGTTCGGCGGTGGGCAGGCCGTTGAAGAACTCGAACTCCGCGGCGCGCGGGTGTCCGCTGCGGCGGATCGAGGTGACCAGTCGCAGCATCTGGTCGACGTCGCCGCGGCCGTCCTTGATCCCGGTCACGGTGGGGATGTCCAGCAGCGCCACCGCCGCCGCCGGGTCTAGCACGGCGTTCGCCCGCTGGTAGACGGTGATCGGCAGTCTGCTGCGCTCGGCCACGTATCGCACGTGTCCCAGGAGCCCGGCGGGGGTGGAGGAGACCAGGTACGGCGGCAGGAGCAGGAGCCCGTCCGCGCCGGCCGCGTCCGCGGTCCGGGCGAACTCGGCGGCCGCCCGCGGGCCGCCGCCGCAACCGGCGATCACCGGCAGGCGGCCACGGGCCACGCGTAGCGCCGCGGTCACCACGGCCCGGTACTCGTCGCCGGAGAGCGCGGTGAACTCCCCGGTGCCGCAGGCCACGAAGATCGCGGCTGGGCCGGCCGCGATCTGCCGCTCGACGTGGTCGGCGAAGGCCGACAGGTCCACCGTGTCGGCTGGTGTGAACGGGGTGAGGGGGAACGAAAGCAGGCCGGGCAGGCGCATCGGATTCCTCTGGGCGAGATGCGGTCAGTGGAGGGTGACGTCGTGGCTGTCGCGCAGGCCCACGAGGGTGTTGCTGGCGGCGGATCGGCCGGACAGCCCGACGACCGTCGCGTCGCGGACGTCGTCGCAGACCAGCAGCGGCCTGGGGTCGGGCACCGTGGAGCGGATGCGCACGTCGGACAGGTGCAGGTCGGTGACGTGCCGGCAGTAGAGCCCATACGCGGACAGTCGTCCGAACATCCGGGCCTCCGGGTAGTCCGCCGGCACCTCGGGGATTTCCCGGTCGATCCACTCCCGCCGGCCGCCCTCGTCGGTGTCGATCCGGATGTTGCGCAACGTGACGTCCTCGACCGGGTGCCCCGGCTCGCCGGTCACCGATGAGGTGAGGATGGCGCCGGTGGCGTGCAGGTCGGAGATCATGACTCCGCGCAGCCGTCCCGGGGTGGGTACGACCTGCCCGCTGCCGCGGTTGCCGAGCCGGACGAAGATCGGCGTGCGGACGTTCTGCATCCGAACGCCGGTGACCACGAGTCCGTCGATCCAGCCACCGTCGACGACCTCGATCGCCAGGCCGGCGATGACCCGCTGGTTGTACGGGACCTCGCGGCTGTAGATGACGCTGTTGGAGAAGGTGATGTTCTCGAACCCACCCCGGGTCGACGTGCCGATCTTGAAGCCGTTGCAGCAGGTGGTGAGGACGCAGTTGGTGATGGTGATGTTGCGGGAGAGCCGGACCTCGTCGCCGTAGTGGTTCTCGCTCTTGAGGCAGATCGCGTCGTCGCCGGTGTCGATGTCGCAGTCGGCGATGAGGACGTTCTGGCTGCCGGTGGGGTCGATCCCGTCCGTGTTCGGTCCGTCGATGGGGTTGCGGATCCGCACGCCCCGGATTACCACGGTGTCGCAGTTGATCGGACGCAGCGTCCAGCCCGGGGAATTCCGCAACGTGACGTCCTGCACCCGCACGTTCCGGCAGGCGACCAGTTCGACCATGGGGGACGGGCGGTGGTTGTCCCCGACGGGCTTGAGGTCCCACGCGATCACGTCCGCCCAGAGGTCCTCCGGCGCGACCGCCGGACGGCCCCGGCGCTCCCAGAACGCCGGCCCCTGGCCGTCGATGGTGCCGAGGCCGGTGATGGCGATGTTCTCGGCGCCCTCGGCGAAGATCAGGTGGCGGTCGTTGGCGTCGCAGTTGGAGGGTGGGCCCGGGTGTGGTGCATAGTCGGCGAGCTGCGCGCTGCCCAGGAGCGTGGCCCCACCCTCCAGGTGCAGGGTGACGTTGCTCTTCAGTTCGAGGCCGCCGGTGCGGAACGTGCCCGGGGGTAGCCACACCACACCGCCGCCGGCCTCGGCCGCGGCATCGATTGCGGTCTGCAACGCCGGTGTGTTCAGCGTGGCGCCGTCGCCCTTCGCGCCGAACTCGCGTACGTCGAACAGGTGGCCGGTCGGGTGTGGTCCATGGCGCTGCGCAGTCATTCGCGCCTCATTCCCCTGTTCATGTATGTGGACAGCTGACTAAATCATGGCAGCCGTCCCGTGAAGCTACAGGGCGGTGGTTCCGTGGTCAACGCTGGCCACTCGCTGGCATCGCCGCGATGTCCGCGTCGATTCCCGCTGCCCGGCGACCGTCTATGCGTCGGTTTCGAAACAATGTCCAAAGAGGCTGCCAGCATGTTGACAGTGGATGCCGTTCACGCAATAGTGACGATTGCCGAAACATCGTCCACATATATGAACGGAGTCCCTGATGAGAGCACGCCTCTCTGGCTTACTCGCGTGCGCGGCGGCCGGTTCCCTCGTCCTGGGACTATCGGCCTGTTCGGGCTCGGAGCCGGCGGCCGACGGGGGAAAGATCACCATCTCCGTGTCGGACATGCCGCCGACCACCCAGGAGAAGTCTCGCCAGCAGTTCCTCGACCGCGTCGCGAAGTTTGAGGAGGCGAACCCGGATATCAAGATTGAGCCGAGCGAAGCCCAGTGGGACGCCAAGACTTTCGCCGCCCGGCTGGCCGGTGGGCAGCTCGAGACCGTCTTCATCGTGCCGCTGACCGAGCCGCAGGGCATGATCAAGCGGCGTCAGATCGCGGACATCACCGACGAGCTCAAGGCCCTGCCGCACGCGGCGGACTTCGACGAGCGGGCCCTCTCCCCGGCGACGGACTCCGCCGGCCGGCACTACGGCCTGCCGACCAGCGAGTTCGCGCTCAGCCTGGTCTACAACCGGGAGCTGTTCACCAAGGCCGGTCTCGACCCGGACAACCCGCCGAAGACCTGGGACGACGTGCGGGTCGCCGCCAAGGCGATCTTCGAGAAGACCGGCATCCCGGGCTACGCGCAGCCGACGACGACCAACGGCGGCGGCTGGCTGCTCACCGCCATGACGTACACCCGGGGCGGCCGGATGGAGAAGGAGCAGGACGGCAAGTGGGTGCCGGCCTTCAACGACGCGCCGACCCTGCAGACCCTCCAGTGGCTCAAGGAGATGCGCTGGACGGATAACGCCATGGGCGCCCAGATGGTGCGGGCCAGCGCCGACGTGCTCAAGGACTTCTCCGCCGGCAAGGTCGGCATGCACATCGCCACGCCGAGCACGTACGGCGACCACATCACGAAATACAACGGGAACCCGGAGATGTTCGGGGTGACCGCCCTGCCGTCCGGTGGCACCAACGCGACGCTCATCGGCGGCAAGATGGCCGTGGTCAGCCCCAAGGCGAGCCATGCGGAGCGGGCCGCCGCGGTCAAGTGGATCGACTACTACTACCTGCAGCCGAAGTACGACGTGGCGATCGCGGAGTCCCGCGCCCAGACGCAGGCCGCGGACAAGCTGCCAGTCGGCATCCCCGCCGTCCCGTTCTACGGTCCCGCCGTGGATGGCCCGGTGACGGAGGCCGTGAACAAGCACGCCAACGTCCCGGTGAAGAACTTCGCCCCGTTCCTGACCGGGTCGCAGCAGCAGGAGTTCGTACCCGAGCCGACCGTCGCTGCCCAGGACGTCTATGCCGCGCTCGACACCGTGATGCAGGCGGTGCTGACCCGGCAGAACGCCGATCCGGCGGCCGAGTTGGCCAAGGCGGAGGATCGCGTGAAGCCGCTGCTGGAACGGGCGCAGTAGTGACCGTGCTGCAGCCTGGTAGTTCGTCGTCGGCCGCGACCACTTCGGAGGTCGCGGCCGCGCCGCCCCGGTCGGCCGGAAAGGCGCGCCGGCGGACGGCGCGGCCGGGCCGCCAGGGCCGGCGTACCGGCACCGGACTGGCCACGCTGGTTTTCCTGCTGCCGACGTTGCTCGCCTTCGGCTACTTCGCCTGGTGGCCGATCGGCCGCAGCGTCATCCTGAGCCTGCAGCAGACCAACCTGGTCGACCCGCCCGAGTGGGTGGGTCTGGAGAACTTCACCTACCTCTTCTCGGACCCGTTGCTCTGGACCACCCTGCGCAACACGGTGTGGTTCGTCGTCCTCGCGATCGTGTTCGGCTTTCCGGTGCCGATCCTGCTCGCCGTTTTCGTGTCGGAGCTGCGCCGGCTGGGCGGCGTGTTCCGGGTGCTGGTCTACCTCCCGGTCGTGATCCCGCCGGTGGTGGCGGTGCTGATGTGGAAATGGTTCTACGACCCGGACTTCGGGTTGTTCAACCAGGCGCTCGGCGTGGTCGGCCTCGGGCCGTACCCGTGGCTGCAGTCCGCGAGCACGGCGATGCCCAGCCTGGTGCTGGAGTCGACCTGGGCGCACGCCGGCGGTACCGTGCTCATCTACCTGGCCGCCCTGGGCAGCGTGCCGACCGAACTCTACGAGGCGGCCGAGATCGACGGCGCCTCGATCCTGCGCCGGCTCTGGCACGTCACGCTGCCGCAACTGCGCGGCGTCATCCTGATCATGTTTCTGTTGCAGATCATCGGCACCGTCCAGGTCTTCACAGAGCCGTTCGTGCTCACCGACGGTGGCCCCGAGGACTCCACCGTCACCGTGCTGCTGCTGATCTACCGCTACGCATTCATCAATGGCGACTACGGATCCGCCGCCGCCCTCAGCGTGCTGCTGGCCGCCCTGCTGGCGCTGCTGTCCGCGGGGTACCTGCGCCTGACCCGTCGATGGAGTACCACATGAGCGAGGAACCCGGACGGGGCGTGATCTCGTCCGCCGATCGTCGGCGACCCACAGTTCGGTGGGGCCTGCGCGTCACCCAGACCCTGCTGCTGGTCGGTGTCGCGCTGGTCGGCGTCGGCCCGTTGCTCTGGACCGCCAAGGGGGCGATCTCGCCCACCCTCGAGCTGCTCCAGGAACCGCTGAAGCCGTGGCCCTCCACGCCGCAGTGGCACAACCTGGCGGACGCGTGGCGGGAACTCCAGATCGGGCACTACCTGCTGAATACGGTGGTGCTCGTCGCCGGATCGTGGTTCTTCCAGATCTTCGTGGCGACCAGCAGCGCCTTCGCGCTGTCCGTGCTGCGCCCGCGGTACGGGCGGGTGGTCTACGCGGGCGTGCTCGCCACGCTCTTCGTCCCCGGCACGGCGTCGCTGGTCGCGCTCTATCTGACCGTGCTCCACCTGCCGATCACCGGCGGCTCGATCGCCAACACCCCGTGGGCGGTCTGGCTACCGGCCAGCGCCCACGCCTTCAACGTGCTGGTGATGAAGCAGTTCTTCGACGCGCTGCCGCGCGAACTGTACGAGGCAGCGCAGGTCGACGGCGCCGGGCCATGGCGACTGTTCTGGCAGATCGTCATGCCGATGTCGCGGCCCATCCTGGCCGTGACATCGCTGTTGGCGATCATGGGCGCCTGGAAGGAGTTCCTCTGGCCCATGATCGCGATCGCGGACACCACCCGGCAGCCCCTCGCCGTCGCGCTGCCCCGCCTGGCCGACGTCGCCGAGCAGAACCAGGTGATCGCGGGGATGTTGATCGCGATAATTCCGCCGTTGCTGATCTTCCTGGTCTTCCAGCGGCACATCGTCAGTGGTATCGGCTTCACCGGTTTGAAGGGGTAACCCTCGTGCTCCGACTACGCCGTCCCTCCCGTACCCTCGGCGCCGCGCTGCTGGTCGCGGTCGCCGCCGGTACGCTCACCGCCACCCCGGCCCACGCGGCCGAGGGCGAACCGATCCGTACCGGCAACTACGTCTACGACCGGGCCCCGAACGACGGGTCCAGCCCCGACCGGGGCACCACCGACCTGGTCCCGCTCGCCACCGGCGCGCTGACCGACGGCGCGGTCGGCACCAGCGCCCGCTGGTTCGGCGACGGGACGTCGACGTGGCGCGACGTCAACGTCGTCTTCGACCTTCAGCGGGACTATCCGCTGCGTCAGATCGTGCTCACCAGCAACGCCCCCAACGCGTACTGGGGCATCCGGGCCGTCTCGGTCCGGGTTCGGTCCGAAGCGGACCCCGGCTACACCCCGGTCTACTCGCAGCAGTGGTACGGCACCGCGAGTCCACTGCCGGCCGGCACCCAGCTGAACAACACCCTCACCCTCGACCTCGCCGACCGGGCCGCCCGGTTCGTCATCGTGCGGATCACCCGGCTGCACGAGTACCACCACCTGCCGCTCAACGAGGTGGCCCTGGTCCAGGGCAGCGGCCAGCCGGGGGCCGACCCGGCGCCGCCGCTGACCGCGACCGAGCTGCGTGCCGAGATCGGCAAGCCGGTCAAGCAGGTGCCCCGGCCCGGCTTTGCCGACGAGGGGAACTACTACGCCTCGGTACCGCCGGACGACGGCACCCCCGACAACGCGGGCGGCCTCACCGCCTTCCCCTACGGCAAGCTGTTCGACCGGGACCGCACCGGGTACGCCGGCTGGCGGGGTCGGGCGGACGCGCCGAAGGCCGTGACGATCGTCTTCGACCTGCTGCGTGACTACCCGCTCGACCAGATCAGGTTCTACAGCAAGGCACCGAACCAGTACTGGGGCTTCGATGAGATGACGGTGAGCTACCGTCCGGAGGCCAGCGCCACCTACCGGATAGCGACCCGGGCCGCCCGGGCCCGGACCCAGCTCGACTACCAGCTCGACATCCCGATGGGCAACCAGACCGCCCGGTTCGTGCGGATCGCCTTCTCCCGGGTTAACCAGTACCTGCACATCCCGGTCTCTGAGGTGGAGTTCGCGGTCGGTGCGGGGCCAGTCGGTCAGGATCCCGCGCCGCCGCTGACCGTCGACGGCATGCGCGAGGAGCTGACCCGCGACACCCGGCTCGTGGACGCCTACGGGCAGTACCTCTACCAGGGCTGGCCGGGCAAGGTGACCTCTGACGCCCAGTTGCGGCAGGAGGCGCAGGACGAGGCGGAGCGGCTCGCCGGCGTCGCCCCCGACACCACCCGCTACGACCGGTATGGCGGCCTCAAGTCGCTGGGCTACCAGGGCGCCACCGGCTACTTCCGGCTCACCAAGATCGACGACCGGTGGTGGTTCGTCACCCCGGACGGCTATCCCTTCTTCCTCAAGGGCGTCGACTCGATGTCGCCGGAGGAGTGGGGGTACGGCACGCTGTACCGAAACCCCGACGGCACACCCCGCGACGTCTTCGACGAACTGCCGGACCCGGCCGTCTATCCGGACGCGTACGCGAAGACCGACCGCGGCCCGGCGGTGAGCTTCGTCAAGGCCAACCTGATGCGCAAGTACGGGTCCGACTTCGAGCCGGCCTGGCGGGACATCACCTACAAGCGGATGGTCGACTGGGGCTTCAACGCGCAGAGCAAGTGGACCCGCGACCCGCAGATCAAGATGCCGTACATCGACCAGGTGACGGCGCCGGCCGACGCGATCCGGGTGCTGTGGGCGATCGACCCGTTCGACCCGCAGTTCGCCGCCAAGCTCGCCGGGCAGGTCGAGGCGCTCGACCTCAAGGGCCGCAAGCACGACCGGTATCTGATCGGCTACTTCTTCGACAACGAGCGGGGCTGGGACAACGAGGTGGTCGCCGAGGTGCTGCGGCAGGGGGCGGCCCTGCCGGCCAAGCGCGCGTTCGTGCAGTACCTGCGCGACACGTACGCCGGTGATCTCGCCCGGGTGAACCAACTCCTCGGCACCAGCGCGGAGTCGTTCGACGCACTCGCCGACGTCACCATCGAGCTTGCCCGGGTGCCGGCCGCGGACGTCACCGCGTTCATCACCCGCGCCTCCGTCGCCTACTACTCGACCATCCAGCGGGCGATCAAGAAGGCCGACCCGCACCACCTCTTCCTCGGCTCCGCGCTCGTCCCCACCTGGCACTCGAGCCTGGCCTGGAACGTCGGCGGCCGGGACTACCTCGACGCCATCTCGCTGGACGTCTACACCGACAGCGCCAGCTATCTCAGGGAGTACGAGCCGTACGACAAGCCGGTGCTGAACCTGGAGTTCTCCTTCAACACCTACGACCGGGGCATGCGGGCCATCAACGCGGCGGCCCGGGCCGACAGCATCGCCCAGCGTGGCGCCAAGTACCGGTCGTTCGTCGAGGCGCAGGCGGCGAGCCCGGTCTTCGTCGGGTCGGGCTGGTTCGTCTACTACGACCAGGCGGTCAGCGGGCGGCCGGGCGACGGCGAGAGCTACAACTTCGGCCTGGTCAACCAGCAGGACCAGCCGTACACGGAAATGATCGACATCATGCGGGAGACCCACCGGACCGTGGAGCTCGTGCACCAGCAGGGCGCCGCGACCGGCCCGGCGGTGAACCAGTGAGCGGCGTCCGGTTCGACTTCGCCGACGCCCGGGTGCTGGTCACCGGCGCGGCCGGGCTGCTCGGCGGGGCCTGCGTGCGGGCGTTCCTCGAAGCCGGCGCGCGGGTCACCGGCACCGACGTGGTGCCGGCCGACCTGGGCAAGGCCGCGTTTGTCCTCGGCGACCTGACCGACGAGGCCGTCCTTTCCACCGTGCACGCCGCGGCGACCGGGGGCGGTCCACTGGACGTACTGGTGAACTGCGCCGCGATCTCCCACCGGCTGGCGGACTTCACCGACACCACCGGCGCGCAGTTCGACGAGATGTACGCGGTGAACGTCCGCCCGGTGCATGGACTGTCGCGGCGCGCCGCGCGGGACTGGATCCGGACCGGACGGCCCGGGGCGATCGTCAACTTTTCCTCGCCCGGAGCGGTGCGGGCGCACGCGGACCAGAGCCTGTACGACGCGACGAAGGGCGCGGTCGAGGCGTTGAGCCGGGCCATGGCCGTCGAGCTCGGACCGTACGGCATCCGGGTCAACTGTGTCTCGCCGGCGAGTATCGGCGCGGACGGCCGGGCGCGCACCGACGTACCGATGCGGGTCGCGACAACGCCCGCGGACGTCGCCGACGCGGTGCTGTTCCTCGCCTCACCGGCGGCGCGGCGCATCACCGGGACGGTGTTGTCCGTCGACGCCGGCCTGCTCGCGACGCTGCGGACCGGGTGACCGGCCCGCCGGTCCGACAATCGCGGCCGCGGGGCCCCCCGCCGGGTGGGGCCAGTGGCGGGCGGCGCCGGCGCCGGGTGTATGATCTGGGCTCGGAGTACC
>NZ_JBEZZJ010000044.1:16221-55064 GCF_040639095.1 Micromonospora sp. NPDC023966
CGGGGCCGGGGGTCCCGGCCCCCCGGGCCCCACACGGGGGCCGGGGCCCCGCCGATGCGTGCACGCATCGGCGGGGCCGCCGCGTCACCGTTCGTAGCAGCGGACCTCGTAGACCGTGGCCGGGCCGCGAACGCCCGGCTCGGTGACCCGGACACTGAGTTCGCTCGTGGTGACCGGATCGTCGAGGACGATCTCGTTGCGGGTGGCCCGGTTGCCGGTCACCTTGGCGCGGGTCCGGCCGCCGTCGTCGAGGATTTCGTACGACCGGACGCAAAGCGCGGTGTCGGGGTGCGGATGCCCCAGCAGGACGGACTCCATCGGGTGGTCGAACTCGGTGTCGAAGGAGAGCACCAGCCGGCCGACGATGACCGGCCGATCCCAGCGCAGCACCAGCCGGGGATCCGGGTCGGCGGCGTCGGCGACCCAGACGTTGGGCCGGTCGGTGGGGCGGCGATGACCATTGGTCAGCTGTTCCGGGCGGAACGGGTCCAGCGGAGGGTCGAGCCGCAGGGCGAGCGCCCGGGTTGGCGCGTCCCGGTCCGGCGCCCAGAACTCGACCTCGGGCACGCCCGCCTCCGGCTCGCCGGGTTGGGTGCTCCGGTGCTGGAGCGCGGCGAGCCCGGACAACTCGGCGGCGCTGGTCCGCACCGCGACGGCCGGGTTGGCGAGCAGGCACACGAACGCGTACCGGGGCTCGTCGAGCGTGGCCTCGAACTGGACGTTGACCGGCTGGTCGAGGCCTTCGGGCAGGGAGACGGAACGGCGGTCGAGAACGGCGTCCGGGGTGTAGCTGTCCGGGGCGTCGCCGAGGCGCAGCTCCACGACCAGCTCGGTGCGCTCGGTCGCGTCGACCCGGACGGTGACGGCCGGTACGGGCCCGCGCGCCAGGGGCAGCAGTTGGGCTCGGGCCCGGCTCAGTGGGGCCGACCGCCCATCGGGCGCGAGCTCGGCGACCCGCAGACGGCTGGTCGCAGTGACGGTAGCGGTCCGCGCGAGATCGTCGGGATCGGCCAGTGGCGACCCGGGGATGTGCGCGCCGCCACGCAGTAGCGTGCGCTGTAGCTGTGCCACCCGATCCGGGGCCGACCAGGCCTGCGGGTCGGTGCCCTCGGCGACGCAGAGCGCCGCTGCGGCGCCGACCGCCTCGCCGACCTGGGCGCAGGTGAGCATGACCCGGGTGCTGCCGAAGGCGACGTGGCTGGCGCTGATCAGCCGCCCGCTAAGGAAGAGGTTGGCCACGTCGCGGCTGTACAGGCTCCGGTAGGGGATCTGGTAGACGCCGGGCGCGTGGTGGTGCCGGCTGGCGGCACGGGTGCCGTACAGGCCGTCGGCCGGGTGCAGGTCGATGGACCAGCCGCCGTAGGCGACCGCGTCGTGGTGCCGTCGCCGCTGCAGCACGTCGCGTTGGGTGAGCATGTAGTCACCCTCGAACCGGCGGCCCTCCCGCTTGCCGGGGATCAGGCCTACCCACTCCAGGGTGAGCGTCTCGGCGTCTGGGAAGTCGCCGGAGTTCTTGATGTGGTTCCAGACCCCGTAGACCACGCGCCACAGTTCCCACTTGATCTCCTCGGTGTCGTGCACGGTGTCCAGGTGCCCGCCGTACTCGATCCACCACAGGCGGCAGCCGTGCTCCTTCGTGGAGAAGCTGCGGTAGCGCGGGATCCGGGTGATGTCGTCCAGCGCGAACGCGGGCGGCACGAACCGGACCGGCCGGCCTGTGTCCCGGCTGTAGAAGTAGATCGAGTGGCCCAGCAGGCCGCCGAAGCCGCCGTCGGGGGCGATCGGCTCGTCGAACTCGTCCGGCGCCTCGGAGCCCATCCGGAAGGGGGCGCCGGCGAGGTAGCCGACGATCCCGTCGCCGGAGGCGTCGCAGAACAGCGGGGCGGCCAGCTCGTACCGGGTGGAGTTCTGGGCGCAGAACCCGCTGACCGCGGCGATCCGGTCCAGCGCGGCCATCCGTACCCCGTCGACGGCGGTGTTGAGCAGCAGGCGGATGTTCGGCTCGGCCAGCACCTTCTCCAGCAGGAGGCCGTCGATGAGGACGGGGTTGCCCTCCGGATTGCGGTACAGGTTCTCCACCAGGATCTCGTCGGCGATGCCCCCCTCCCGAGACCACCGGTTGTTGTTGTGCCCGTGGGAGAGGGCCCCGTTGAGCCAGAGCCGTACCTCGCTGGAGGCGTTGCCGCCGAGCACGGGTCGGTCCTGGACGAGGGTCACCCGGGCGCCGCGGCGGGCCGCGGCGATGGCGGCGCAGAGGCCGGCGATGCCGCCGCCGACCACGACCAGGTCGGCCGAGACGGTCACGGTCCGGGGGGTACGGCTCGCGACGGCGGGTTCCCGCTGTAATTGACCATGCATGAGCGCGATGCTATAACAGCAACATGCTTCCGGCGCAGCCCAACCAGTCGCTGATCGACGGATTGGCCTGCCTGCAGGCCCTCGCCTCGTCCAGCGAGGCCGTCGGCAACCGCGAACTGGCTCGTACGCTGGGTCTGGAGCCGACCCGGGTCAACCGGCTACTCAAGACGCTGGCCCATCTCGGTCTCGCCGAGCAGGACGCGCAGCGCCGATACCGGCCCGGCCCGGCGATACACGTGCTGGCGGCGCAGAGCCTGTTCGGCTCGAAGCTGATCCGCCGGGCGATCGGGCCGTTGGAGGAGCTGCACCGGTTCGGGCTGATTGTCGCCTTTGGCGTGCTCTGGCGGGACCAGACCAGCTACCTCTACCACGCCGAGCCGGGGATGACCGCCGCGCACGCGCTTGGCCGGGTGGGGTTGCACCCGGCGACCGCCACGGGCATCGGCATGGCCCTGCTCGCCCGGCAGCCCGACGAGTCGATAAGCGACCAATACGGCCCGTCGGACGAGTTGTCCGGGGCGCTGGCGCGGATCCGGACGCAAAACTACGCCCTTGTCACCACAGACCGCCGACACCGGACGGTCGCCGTCGTGATCGAGGGTGGCGACGCGGCCCTCGGCCTCTCGGGCGAGTTTCCCGACGCGCGGGTGCCCGAGTTGGTGGCCGCGTTGCGGGATGCCGCGGCCGAGATCGGCGCGCCGGGTGAGGGGAACGAGTGATGTTGTCCGTGTCTGGAGTGTTTCCCCACTTGGCCCAGGTGGCAGACCTCGGGCCGCCGCGCAGCGAGATCGGCGTCGGTTGTCTGATGCCCTGGGCGGGCCGGCTGTACGTGTTGAACTACACCTCGCACAAGGCGGCCACCGGGTCGGGCACCAGCCTGCGCCGGATAGGCCCCGACCTGTCGATGGAGCTGGTGCCCGAGACGGCCGGGGTGGATGGCACCTACGCCAACCGGTTCGTGCATTTCCCGACCAACCAACTCGTCATCGGACCGCACGTCATCGACGCGCAGCATCGCGTCCGGACGGTGCCCGAGCTGGTCCCGCTGCGCACCTGCGGCACGGCGCGCCACCTGACCGACCCGGACCGCCTGGTGTACGTGCTGTGCATGGAGGGCGAGCTGTTCGAGCTCGATCTGCGTACCCTCGCCTGCCGGCAGATCGCCGACCTGAACCGGGAACTCGTGACCGAGGGGGAGAGCCGGGTCCACTACAAGGACTGTTACACCGGCTTCGGTCGACTCGTCGTCTGCTCCAACGAGTACGACGAGCGCGACTGGGTCGGCGACCGCGCCCAAGGCCGGCTCGCCGAGTTCGACGGGACCCGGTGGACCGTTCTCGACCGCAAGCCCTTCACGGCGATCAGCGGCCGTGGCGAGTTCGGCGGCACCATCATGGCGGCCGGCTGGGACCAGGCGTCCGCAATATTGGCGGTGTACACCGCAGCTGACGGCCGGTGGACGACCTACCGGCTGCCGAAGGCCTCCCACTGTTTCGACCACAAGTGGCAGACCGAGTGGCCGCGTATCCGCGAGGTGGAGCACGAGCGGTTCCTCATGGACCACCACGGGATGTTCTACGAGCTGTCGCCGTGGGCGTACGGCGGGCGTGTCTGGGGTGTACGTCCCATCTCAACTCACTTATGGGTGCTCGGCGACTTCTGTTCGTGGCGGGGCATGCTGGTGCTCGGTGCCGACAACGCCTCACCCAGCGGCGACCTCAATCCGACGACCGCCGAACCCCAGTCCGGTCTCTGGTTCGGTAAGACCGATGATCTGTGGTCCTTCGGCAAGCCGAAGGGCTGGGGCGGGCCTTGGTGGCAGTCGTCTGTCACGGCGGGTGTGCCGTCCGACCCGTACTTGATGACGGGCTTCGAACACAAGTGCTTGCACGTGGAGAACCAGGGCGAGCGCCCCGTGACGGTGCAGATCGAAATCGACTTCCACGGGCACGGGCGGTTCAGCCGGTACGAGAGCCTGTCCGTCGGACCTGGGGCGGCGGTTACCCGGACGTTCCCAACCGGCTTCTCGGCCCATTGGGTGCGGCTGGTCAGCGACACCGACACGGTCGCGAGCGCCCAGTTCTTCTACACCTGACATCGCGCTTCGGTCGTGCCGCGAGCTGGCGCGGGCGGATCACAGGGCATGGGTCGTGGCGGTGGCGCGACAGAACGTCCGTCTACATTTGTGGATGTGGTGTTCAGGTATGGCATGCTGTCAAAGGTGGCGTTGTTGTCCGGTATGATGGCCGATCTGATCGAGGACCACGAGTATCGATAGAGAAACCGGCCCCAGAGGAACGCGGTGACGTGATGAGCGAGCACGAGATCTCACTGGTCAAGTCGGCCGAGCGGACGGTACGCATCTTGGAGGTACTCGCCGCCGCGCAGCACCGGCTGACGCTGGCCGAACTGCAGGACCGGACGGGATACCCGCGGTCGAGCCTGCACGCCCTGGTGCGCACGCTCCGGGAGTTGAAGTGGATCGAGGCGGACCCGAACGGGTCGACGTTTGGCGTCGGCCCGCACGCCCTGCTGTCCGGGACCGCCTACCTGGACCGCGATCCGGTGTTGGCCTACGCGTACGAGACGCTGGAAGACATCCGTGCCGAGGTCGGTTACACCGTTCACTACGCGCGCCTGGACGGGGCGCACGTGATCTACCTCGCCAGCCGGGAGGCGCGCGACTCGGTGCGGGTGGTGTCCCGCGTCGGCCGTCGGCTACCCGCCCACGTCACCGCCCTTGGCCAGGCGCTGTTGGCGGGGCTGACCCCGCGCGAGGTGGACGAGCTGCTGCCAGAGCCGCTCGTCGCGATCACCGAGCGCACCATTACCGACCGGACCGCACTGCACGTCGAACTCGAGGCGGTCCGCGGCCGGGGATGGTCGTTCGAACAGGAGCAGGGTACGGAGGGCGTGGCCTGCGTGGCGACGGCGGTCGACTACCGCATCCCGGCCACGGACGCGATCTCCTGTTCGATGCCGCTCCACCTCGCCAAGGGCGAGGAACCGGACCGGGTGGTGAAGGCGATCACGACGCACACCAGGCGTCTTGCCGCCGCGCTGCGGCGGGCCGGCATCCGGTAGGGCCTCGGCGCCGGCGGGGGCGACGGCTCGGCTCAGTTACCGCCCGCATTGGGGGAGCGCATGCCCGCCGTCAAGCATCGAGCCGGCCGAACCGACCGAGGAGACGAAACGCATGAGTGATGTGAACAGCGTGGACCCGCGTACGGGTGAGGTCTTGGCCGTGGTCGGCCCCGCGACCACCGACGATCAGGCCGATGCGCTCTGTGACCTCGCCGCCAAGGCGTACCGCGTGATTCGGGAGCGCGACCGGAGCTGGCGGTCCGGGCTGCTTCGAACCGCGGCCGACGCGCTCGAGGCCCAGCGCGACAAGGTGGTCGAGACCGCGGACGCGGAGACCGCCCTCGGCGCCGAACGCCTCCACGGCGAGTTGACCCGGACCTGCTACCAGCTGCGTTTCTTCGCCGACGTCGTCGACGATGGCGGCTTCCTCGAAGCCACGATCGACCATGCCGGGCCTACCGCGATGGGCCATCGTCCCGACCTGCGCCGGATGCTGGTGGCCACTGGACCGGTCGCCGTATTCGGCGCCAGCAACTTTCCGCTGGCGTTCTCCGTCCCCGGGGGCGACACCGCCTCCGCCCTCGCCGCCGGCTGCCCGGTCGTGGTCAAGGCGCACGAGTCACATCCGGCGACGTCGCAGCTGTGTGCGGACATCCTTCGCGGCGCGGCGGCGTCGGCCGACGCCCCGGACGGCACCATCGGCATCGTGTTCGGCCGCGCAGCCGGTGGACGACTGGTCCGGCATCCGGCGATCACGGCGGTCGGATTCACCGGATCGCGGCGTGGCGGCGAGGCCCTCATGCGGCTCATCGATGAGCGGCCGGCTCCCATCCCGTTCTACGGCGAACTCGGCAGCGTGAATCCGATGGTCGTCACCGAGGCCGCTGCCGAGGAACGCGCGGCCGAGATAGGCACCGGCTTTGCCGCCTCATTCACGCTCGGCGGCGGCCAATTCTGCACCAAACCGGGGTTGGCGTTCGTACCGGTCAGTCGTGCCGGCGACGCGGTCGTCGCGGCGGCGGCCGCGGCCGTCCGCGAGAAGCGCGCGGTGGTGATGCTCAACGCCGGCATCGCCTCCGCGTTCGGCCAGAGGCTCGACGAGATAACCTCCCAGGCCGCCGTCGTCTGGGTGGCGTCGGGACGCCCGGCTGGGCGGGGCGTCGTCGCCGAGCTGCTGGAGGTGGACGAGGCCGAGCTCACCGACCGGATGCTCGAGGAGACGTTCGGACCGGTCGCGGTCGTGGTGCGCTATTGCGACTCGGCCTCCCTGGTCGCCACCCTAAACCGATTGCCGTCGTCGCTCACCGCCACGCTACAGACCGGATCGGGCGAGTCGCCGATTGAACCGGCCGTGCGGCGGGCACTGGAGGAAAGGGCCGGACGGATCGTCTACAACGGATTTCCCACCGGCGTAGCGGTGTCGTGGGCGCAGCACCACGGCGGCGGCTGGCCGGCCACCAACTCTCTGTACACGTCCGTCGGGGCCACTGCGATCCGTCGCTTTCTCCGCCCGCTGACCTGGCAGGACGCGCCCGAGTCCGCGTTGCCCGCGGAGCTGCGCGACGGGACCACGGGGCTTCCCCGCCGCATCGACGGTGTTCTCGTCCCTGCCTGAGCGTCTACCGGCCGGGGTAAGGCCGATCGAGTGCACTGCCGCGTGAACGGCAAGTTGGTTAGGTTGTTAGGTTGTAACGCCCGCACGTCGAAGGGAAGAACTCCATGCTCGTCGACTGGCCACTGGATCGTCTACGCGACTACCTGCCCGCCCGCGACGAGCCGACCGACTTCGACGACTTCTGGGCCATCACTCTCAAGGAGGCGCGAGCCGCGCACTGGCCCGCCCGGTTCGTCCCCTACGACGCTGGCCTGTCCACCGTCGAGGTCTACGACGTCACATTCCCCGGTTTCGCCGGCCAGCCGGTGCGCGGCTGGTTCCTGCTGCCCCGGCACGCGAGCGGCCGACTGCCCTGCTTGGTCGAGTACATCGGGTACGGCGGCGGGCGCGGCCTGCCGCACGACTGGCTCACCTGGAGTGCCGCCGGTTACGCCCACCTCGTCATGGACACCCGGGGGCAGGGCAGCAACGGCTCGCTCGTGGGCGACACGCCGGACCCCGACCCGGTCGGCCTGCCTCAAGCCCGCGGCTTCATGACCCGCGGCATCGCCGACCCGCACCACTACTACTACCGCCGGGTCTTCACCGACGGCGTCCGCGCGGTCGACGCGGCGCGGGCGCACCCCAGGGTCGACCCGGACCGGGTGGTGGTCGCCGGCGGCAGCCAGGGCGGAGGGATCACCCTCGCCGTCGCCGGCCTGGTCGACGGGCTCGCCGCCGCCATGCCCGACGTGCCATTCCTGTGCCACTACCGGCGCGCCACCGAGATCACCGACGCCCTCGCGTACGGCGAGTTGGTGTCGTACCTGAAGGCCCACCGCGGTGACGTCGACCAGGTGTTCGCGACGCTGCGCTACTTCGACGGGATCAACTTCGCCGCTCGCGCCAGCGCTCCGACGCTCTTCTCGGTCGCGCTGATGGACAATGTCTGTCCACCATCGACGGTCTTCGCTGCCTACAACCACTACGCGTCGGGTGGCAAGGATATCGCGGTGTGGCCGTACAACGGGCACGAAGGCGGCGCTGGCATGCAGCGTGTGAAGCAGATCAGGTGGCTGCGGAACGTGCTGGCCGGCGCCGAGTCCGAACCCGCCGGCGATCCCTCGGGCTCACGGGCCGCGGGGCAGGCTTGAGGCAGCCTGCGGCGCCATGCCGAAGGCCGGTCGCCAAGCCATGCCCCGGGACGAAGATGGCCAGGTCGCCCGCGTAGTCCCGCATCGCTGCGAACCACGCTGCGTCGCCGCCGTCGACGTTGATACCGATGAGGCTCGGCACCTCCCGGCGAATCGCGGCATAGCTACTTCGACCTGAAAAGAGATCGACGAGGCTGGTTGCGCGCTGCGTGGTTGGCCTCGTTGTCGTTGGTCGGCGTGGGGAGATCGGTGCGGCGTAAGGGATCTGATGCTTCGTACGAGCAACGTGCAGCCGTCGTTGTGGGAGTCGGTGCTGCCGGAGGTGTGCCTGCGGCTTCCGGCGGAGCTGGAGCGGGTTGATGAGTTGCTGGACGACGAGAGGTTCTTCGCTCCGTTCCGGGATCACTTCGACGCCTGGTTGGGTCGCCCGAGCGTGCCGGTGGAAACCTATCTGCGGTTGATGTTCCGCAAGCACCGCTACCAGCTCGGCTACGAGACGCTGCGCCGGGAGGTAGCCGATTCGATCTCCTGGCGGCGGTTCTGCCGCATCGACATCGACGCTGTGGTGCCGCACCCGACCACGTTGATGAAGACCACCGCCCGGTGTGGGGCGGATGTGGTCGCGCAGCTGAACGAGGCGTTGCTGGTCAAGGCAAACGAGCAGGGACTGATCCGGTTGGGAAAAGTGCGGACCGACACCACGGTGGTGTCGGCCGACGTCGAGTACCCGAACGACTCCGGGCTCCTTGCCATGGCGATCGGCAAGATGGGCCGGATCGTCGCGCGGGTCAAGGCTGCTGGCGGCGCCACCCGGACTCGGTTTCGCGACCGCCGGCGCAGCGCCAGCCGGAAAGTCCGCCAGCTGGCCTCGAAACTGCACCTGCGTGGCGCGGTCAACCGGGAGCAGGCCCAGCAGACCGTGGCCCGGGTGACCGGTGAGCTGGTCCAGCTGGCATTCTGCGTGGCCACTTAGAGGTCCTAACAAAATGATCTTTGGATCTTTCGTCCCCTGTAGAAGCTGATCTACGATGTTGGGCCGTGAGGCGTGGTGAGCAGCCGCCGTGGATCGTGCCGGACGGGCTGTGGCAGCGCATCGAGCCGTTGCTGCCCAAACCTGAGCGCAACCCGCGGCACCCGGGGCGTAAGCGGATCCCGGACCGGCAGGTGCTGTGCGGGATCTTGTTCGTGTTGCACACCGGCATCCAGTGGGAGTTCCTGCCCCAGGAGCTGGGGTTCGGCTCGGGAATGACCTGCTGGCGGCGCCTGGA
Organism: Micromonospora sp. NPDC023966; assembly: GCF_040639095.1. NCBI lineage: Bacteria > Bacillati > Actinomycetota > Actinomycetes > Micromonosporales > Micromonosporaceae > Micromonospora > Micromonospora sp. NPDC023966. The sequence continues at coordinate 25,680 of NZ_JBEZZJ010000044.1, forward strand.
GGAGTGGAACCGGGCCGGGGTGTGGCAGCGGCTGCACGAGCTGCTGCTGGCCGAGCTGCAGGCGGCCGGGAAGCTGGACTGGTCTCGCGCCGTGATCGACTCCTCGCATGTGCGGGCCGCCCGACGTGGCCCAAAAGCGGGCCGAGCCCGGTCGACCGCGCCCGCCCGGGCTCGAAGCATCACGTTTTGACCGAGGGCGCCGGCATCCCCCTGGCCGTGTCCCTGACCGGAGGCAACCGCCACGACGTCACCGAACTGCTCCCGCTGATCGACAAGATCCCGCCCGTCCGAGGCCGCCGCGGCCGGCCCCGCCAGCGCCCTGACCAGCTGTTCGGCGACCGCGCGTACGACCACGACAAGTACCGCAAGGCGGTACGCGCCAAGGGCATCCGCCCGCGCATCGCCCGCCGAGGCCAGCCCCACGGCTCCGGACTCGGCGTGTACCGATGGGTCGTCGAACGAACGATCGCCTGGTACCACGGCATGAAACGGCTACGCATCCGCTGGGAGCGCCGCGACGACATCCACGAAGCCTTCCTCGCCCTCGCCACCTGCATCATCACGTACCGACACGTCGCACGACTTTGTTAGGACCTCTTAAAGTCCGGATCGCCGCGGTCCTCAGGCCGTGACGTGTTCGCCGTTCAGGTCGTTGCCGCAGCGCAGGACGGGGCGGCGGGTGAGGTCGGATGGAACGAGGGGAGTGGGGGCCTGCACGGTGAAGTTGGCGGACTCGCCGGGTAGCAGGGTGACCAGCGCCTCGTCCACGGTCGCCGCGGGGTGTAGCCGGTCGGGGAAGAGGGTCAGGTCTCGCAGTATGGTCCGGGCGGTGACGCGGACTCGGTTCCCGTCCGCGGTCGGCTGCACCACGGCGTCGTACTGCGGCGTCGGCCAGGAAATGTCCTTGTCTTCGGCGAAGAACCAGAGCGCCCGTTCGGCGTAGTCCCCGGCGTCGACGACCAATAGCTCGGCCCGGGCGTCGTCGGGCCTGGTCAGATCCTGCGTCAGCGCGAGCGTCACCGTGGACCAGGCCGGTACGTTCAGCTCCAGTGGCATCTTTGCCCTCGGCTCGCCGGCCAGGGTGAGCCGGGCGCCCGAGGCGGTGGCTCGCCACGGTTCGGGGGCGTCGTTGACGGCGACCAGGGCGAGTCCGCCGGCGCGGGGCTGGATGGTGAGCAGGCGGTCGGCGTAGGCGCGGCGCAGCGCGTACCAGACCGGTTTGCGTCGACCGTCGCCGTCCACAACGGACCAAGACGTCACGGGCCAGCAGTCGTTGAGCTGCCAGAGGATGGTACCCATGCAGACTTCGCGGTGGGAGCGGAAGTGTTCCACCCCGAGCCTGATCGCGCGCGCCTGGTTGAGTTGCGTCAGCCAGTGCCAGTCGTCGAAGTCGTGGGGCTGCGGCAGGTGCGCGGCCAGACCTCGGCGGAGCTTCAGGTCGCCGTCGGCCGCCTTCTGGTGGTGTGTCATGCCAGGGGAGTCCGGCGTCAGCGGGTCGTCGGAGAGAGCCCGGCGCAGGGTCGCGTACGCGGGCGGCGCCTGGTACCCGAACTCGGCGACGAAGCGGGGCACGTACTCCCGGTACTTGGTGTAGTCGTCGGTGTTCCAGACGTCCCAGACGTGCATGGTGCCGTGGGCCGGGTCGTTTGGGTGGATCTCTTCGCTGCCCGACCACGGGCTGCCGGGCCAGTACGGGCGGGTCGGGTCCAGCTCGCCGACGATGCGGGGTAGCAAATCCAGGTAGTAGCCGCGTCCCCAGCTGCGGCGGGCGAGCCGTGCCTGCCAGTCCCACTCGTGCCAGCCCAAGAAGTTCTCGTTGTTGCCCGTCCACAGCAGGAGTGAGGGGTGGCTAGCCAACCGCATCACCTGCTCGGTGGCCTCGGCGCTGATCTCCGAGGGAAACGGTTCCTCCTCCGGATAGGCGGCGCAGGCGAAGAGGAAGTCCTGTTGCACGAGCAGCCCCAGCTCGTCGGCGAGGTCGTAGAAGTCCTCGGACTCGTACCGGCCGCCGCCCCAGACCCGCAGCAGGTTGACGTTGGCGTCGACGGCCTGCCGCAGCCGCTGCGCCAGTCGCTGGCGGGTGATCCGAGCCGGGAACGCGTCGTCGGGTATCCAGTTGACGCCGCGAACGAACACCGGCAGGTCGTTGACCGACAGGGTGAAGGCCGTCCCGTGCGAGTCGCGGGCGGTGTCCAGGCGTACCGATCGGAAGCCGATCCGCCGCGACCACGTGTCCAGCGTCTGCCCTTCGGGGCCGAGCAGGGTGACCGTCAGGGGATAGCGGTGTTGCTCGCCGTACCCTCGCGGCCACCACCGATCCGGTTCGGGGACGGTGAGTGCCACTACGGCTGTTCGTTCCCCGGCCGGGATCATCACCGCGCCGGCCGTACCGGCCACCGCGGCGTGCACGGTGACTGGTACGTCGGCGGCCCGCTCGATCTCGATGTGTAGCTCCACGCGCCCGTCGCGCCGGTCCACGGTCACCAGCGGACGGACCGTGGCCAGCCGGGCGACGGACCAGGTGTGCAGCCCGATCGCCTGCCAGATGCCGGCGGTGACCAGGGTGGGACCCCAGTCCCAGCCGAAGTTGCAGGCCATCTTCCGGATGAAGTTGAACGGCTCGGGGTAGGCGTTGGGCCGGTCGCCGAGGCGATCCCGGTGCGCCTCGGCGTAGTGGTAGGCGGAGTCGAATCGTACGGCCAGCGTGTTGACGCCGGCGCGCAGCAGCGCGCCGACGTCGAACCGGTGACCGCGGTGCATGTTCTCGGTCCGCCCGACCTCGACGCCGTTGAGGCTCACCGTGGCGACCGTGTCCAAGCCGGCGCAGACCAGATCGATCCGGTCGTCACGGCCCGGCGCGTGGTCGAAGGCGGTGGTGTAGATCCAGTCGGTGCGTCCGATCCACGCCAGCGCCCGCTCGTTGTCGTCGAGGTACGGGTCGGGGATCAGCCCGGCGGCGAGCAGGTCGGTGTGCACGCAGCCGGGGACGGTGGCCGGTATGGCGCGGCCGGCGATGGCGGCTGGCACCTGCGGTCCGGGTACGGCCCGCAGGGACCAGCCCTCGTGCAACGGGTTCACGCTGTCACCATGCCTTCCATGTGTGCTGGAGCCGATCTCACCGATCGTCATCGGCGCACTGCTGACGTGGGGTCCCGACTGTTTCCCGCCGCTCGGGTCAGGCCGGCGGAGCCTGAAGGTGGATCTCCTCCAGCCTCCGGTTCGTCTCCCGCATGATGCTCGTCATGTCGTGGTAGGGCTGGTCCTGTTGGTTCACCAGTCCGATGTTGAACGACTCCGTGGAGCCCGGCTTGTTGGTCACCGCCTGGTCGTAGTGCGCGAACCATGCCGAACCGACGAAGGTCGGGGTCGCGGCCAGGGCCTCGATGAAGGACGTGTACCTGACACCCCGGTCAGCCTGGCTGGTGGCGGCGATCCCCGGGTTGTGTGACGTCATCCCCCGGTCGGGCTGCATGAAGCAGAACTCGAGGTTCAGGATCGGCTTGTCGAGCACCGCGTACCGGGTCAACTCCTTGATGTCGCTGGAATACCAGTCGAACGACAGCGCGTCGACGTACTGTGCCCCGCCGGAGTTCCACTCCGGGCTCGTGCGCCACGTCGGCACCAGGCAGGAGCCGAGGAACAGGTGGTGGGGGTCCTGCCGCTGGATGGCGTTGCGCACCGTCTGGAAATACCGCTTCGCGGCGAGGGTGATGAACGCGCGGACGTCGGCGTCCGGTACCCGGTTGATGTTGATCGGCTCGTCCGTCAGCGCCCGGAAGGATCCGGCGTTGGTTCCGAGAATCTCGTTCACCCGGGCCAGATCATCGTCGTACGCGTCGGAGAGGTAGTGAACGAACGCCACCTTGGCCGGAAGGTCGCCGTCGCGCCGCACCACCTCGGCGACGATGTCCCGGCTCCATCCCCGCTCGTTCTCGAAGAAGTACCCGATCAGCCACGGGTCGTCGCGGTACTGCCGAAGGTTGAAGGCACGGTCCAGCTTGGTGGAGAAGTCCGGGTCGAACGGGTCGATCGCCCACGACACCTTGATCACGTCGAGCGGGGTGGGTGCCCGTTCGATGTACGGGAAGGGGACGGCCGGGTCGCGCTGCCACTTGCCTTGGGCGTTGAAACCCCAATCGATCATGCGGCGGTGGGTGATGCCGCGCCACTTCGCCTTGTAGTCGTCGCCGTACTTGCGCATCAGATTGGCCTTGACGAAGTTGACGGTGATGAGCCCGTTCTCGACGACGGCGTAGGCCTTTGCAAACCGGTCCGGGTCGGGCAGTTCGTCGAACACGTCCCGCGGGCTGCCGTCGGGGTTCTCGTACACCGTGCCGTAGCCCCATTCCTCCTCGGAGAAGGCGTCCACGGCCTTGAGGAAGAACAGGTGACCCTCCGGGGTGACGAACCACCAGCGGCCGTCGACCTTCTGCAGCCGGAAGTACCCGGTGGCGCCGTGTCGGCCGAGGCTCTTGATGCCGCCGTACCGGTCGTACCGCTCCGGGTTGCGAACGACACCAGCGAGAGCGGCCGCCTCCTGCGCGTACTCGTGCTGGAGCTGCTCGTCCGAGGTGACCTTGCCCGGCCAGTCCTGGTAGAGGTACTGCCCGTACCGGTCGGCGAGCCTGGTGTACTTGCTCAACTCGGCCTGCAGTTCGGCTGCGGTCAGGGCTGGGCCCGGGTTGGTCCCGGCGTCTCCGTGGCCGCGATGGATCTCCACCTCGGACAGCGGCACATGCAGCAGGGCGCCGGAACGGACGATCTCGATCCGGACGAATCGGGCCTGGCGATCGGCCATCGGGACCGAGAGTTCGTAGGCGGCCTCCCCGGCTCTCGTCGCCTTGCCGGCCAGGTGATACGCGGTGTCGGCTTCTGCCCGGTAGGTCACGCTGATCTCGGTGAAGCCCCAACCTGGTGCGGGGGCGTTGCTGACGATCCTGATCCGGTCGAGCGGGAGATCGTTCAGGAGGTCGAAGACCAGGGAGATGGTTCGGGGCGCGTTGCTCGCCCCGCGCCACCCGACGAAGCGCGCGGGGTCCCCGTCGCCGAGTGCGCCCTGGGCGATTGGAATGAGTCCTCCGTCGCGGTCCGGGACGCCGTCGTCGGGCGTGACGCCCAGGTAGTAGTTGCCAGAGCGGATGATGCCGTCGGGGCTGGCCTGGGCCGCCCGCGGCAGGGCGAGAGCGCCGATGATGGACAGTGCGGGCACGCCGAGGACGAGCTTCCGTCTTGACGTCATGGAGTGGAGCTCCTTGCGTGGTGGCGGCAACGGTCAGGAACGGGAGATGTAGCCCGGGCCGGTAAGCGCGGCCGGTGGAGGCGGGACGGGAGCGAGAAGCGTGCGGCCGTTATCGCCCACCCCGGACAGCGTCCATGTTTGTGGACACCTTTTTGCATACCGAACACGCTGTCGTAACACGGATGTCATGTCAAGACTCTGTGGAGGGTCTCGTCTTCTGCGTGCCGAGGGCCGTCCTTGCCGGACGACCGCCGCCGCCGCGACGGGCCGTCCGCGATCAGCGGATTCCGTGCCGGCGCAGCGTGTTGGCCAGAGCGGTGGTGTGGAAGGCCAATGCCTGGGCGACCCGCTCGATCTCCCTGTCCGTGGCGGCCGAGGCGGGCATCGAGCAGCTGATGGCGTCGGTGGCGGGGATCTGGTAGTGAACCGCCGCGGCCAGGCAGGCAACCTGTGGGGCTCGTAAAAGCCGGTTCGGCTATGCTGCCTGCGAATATTCGTTGATCAACCCGCCGAGGATCGGGCGCCGTCGGACCCTGGCGGCGGTCAAGTCAGTGCCTCCCGACGGCGGGTTGGGCGGCCGCTGGCCGAGCGATCGATGTGGGCGGTGGCTGTTTTAGTGGGCCGTGTAGTCGGCGAGGATGGCCGCGAGGTGGCGCTCGCCGACGATGAGCATCCGGTCGGTGCACTCCCGGCGTACGGTGCCCACCCAGCGCTCGGCGAATGAGTTAGCTCGGGGCGCCTGCGGCGGAGTCTTGATCACGCCGATGCCCTCGGCGGTGAACACGGCGTCAAAGGCCGCCGTGAACTTGGTGTCGCGGTCGCGTAGCAGGAACCGCAGCCCAGCAGCGCGCTGGTCGAGGTTGATCAGCAGATTCCGTGCCTGCTGTGCCACCCAGGCGCCGGTCGGGTGGGCGGTCACCCCGGCGATGTGGACTTGGCGGGTGGCGATCTCGACGAAGAACAGCACGTAGATCCGCTTGAGGAACACCGTGTCGACCGTGAAGAAGTCGCACGCCAGCATCGTGCGCGCCTGGGCTGTCAGGAACTCCTGCCAGGTCGGTCCCGACCGCCGGGGTGCCGGGTCGACCCGGGCATGGTTGAGAATCTTCCACACCGTGCTGGCCGCCACCGGGTAGCCCAGGCCGAGCAGTTCACCCTGGATCCGGCGGTGCCCCCAGGTCGGGTTCTCCGCCGCGAGTCGCAGCACCAGGTCGCGGACCTGTGCGTTGACCGGTGGCCGGCCCGGCCGGGCATGCGGGTACGTCCATCGTCGGGCGACCAGTTCACGGTGCCACCGCAGTAGCGTGGCCGGGGTGACGAAGAACGCCGACCAGCGCGGGCGGGGCAGCAGCTGCGACAGCACCGCCAGCACCACCCGGTCGGCCGGTTGCAGGTCGGGGCGGTGCACCTGGCGGCGCAGCACCGCCATCTGATGGCGGAGCACCAGGATCTCCACATCCTTGGCCCCACCGTCGCGGGCGAGCTGGGACAACATCTGCAGGATCTGGCGAAGCAGCAGGTACAGCAACGACGCGCTCATGGCCACGAGCATGATGGCTGCGCAGGGCTCGAGCTCGCACAGAACCGCACTTCAGACAGCCGAACCGAGTATTCGAGCCCCACAGGATCATGCTGGCGTGCCCGCCGACGAACATCAGCGAGCTGCTGGAGGGCATGCGCGTCCCGCCGTTCGTGCCGACCGTCGAGCGCAGCGTGACGCGGTGCGTCGACTGCTCGACGGACGTGTGGATCGGGCCGAACCAGCGGGCGGCGGCGGGCCGCGCGCCGGAGGCGACGCTGGTGCTGTGCATGGAGTGCGCCATCGTCGAGCAGCACAAGCGGGGCGGCGGGATCGTCGGGCACCTCGGCGGGGGCGACGGCCGACCGCGGCTAGTCCGCTCAGCGGACCAACCGGGGCGGGTCACGGAGACGTGGCCCGCCCCTTCGTGTCGCATTCGGCAGCCACGGGCGGGTCCGCCAGGACGTCGGGGCAGCGGCGGCAGCGCAGCACGAGGTGCCCGCCGCAGGAGCAGGGCCACCAGTCGCAGACGGGCCAGGTCGCCGAGCCGCCCGCGTAGGCGTGGCCGGCGCGGCAGTGCTGCGGCTCGTCGCCGACCAGCTCGCGGACCTGGCGGTAGGGGAAGGCGACCACGTGCGGGTCGGCGCGGGCCCGCGCGATCAGGTGGCGCAGCTGGGCGGTCGAGTCCACGACGCGCTCGACGACGGTCACGCCGGCGGGCGAGGTGTCGGCCCGGTCCCAGCGGATCGTGATGGGCCAGCGGTTGCGCCATTCCACGAGGGCAGGCTACTCGTACAAATGTTCGACCAGCCCGGAAACCTAGTGATCTGTGGAGCCCGGGACGCGCACGCCCCTTCCTGCCGCGTGACCGTTCACGCACCGGCGGCGGCGTCCCAGAGCGGGTCGGCCTCGTCGCCGAGCAGCAGCGGCACGTCGTACACCGACAGGTCCAGCCGCGGGCGCAGGTACCACACCCCGTGGCGCCAGCGCCGGTGCTCGAAAGCGGTATCCACTTCGATCTCGGCCACCACGGTCGGCTCCACCTGCACGTAGCGCAGTGGCTCGGGTCGGTCCAGCTGCCCGCTCCAGCTCGGCGGCAGTGGCTGCGGCCAGGGGTGTGCGACGCCGCCCCGGCGCTGCAACCGGGGCGGGGACAGCAGCGGCGCGAGCTCCCGGCGTTGGACCATCGCCAACGGGTGCGTCCTTCCCGTGTAGCGCAGGTGGCCCCGTCGATCGAACCGGCCGAGGAGTAGCGTGCTCGGGTTGGCGAGGCTGCCGGTCACCCCGCCGACGATCGCCTCGGTCGCCATGCGAACCCGGAACGTCTGCCATCCGCGCCGGCCGGGCTCGTACCGGCCGTCCAGCCGCTTGACGACCACCCCCTCGATCCCGGCCGCCGTGTAGGTGGTCAGCCAGTCGCCCACCTCGTCCATGTCGGTGGTCTGCGGTGTGAGGGTCAGCTGCGCGGGCGCATCCTCGAGCAGCTCCGCCAGCCGGGCCCGTCGCTCGAACAGCGGCGCGTTGATCACGACGTGGCCGCCGGCGTCGGCGAGCAGATCCCACAGGACGTAGTGCGCCCGGTGTTCCCGCGCCATCATCAGCAGGCCCCGGCCGGCGGTGATCCGGCGCTGCAGCCGGGCGAAGCTGGTCCGCCCCTGCTCCCACACGATCAGCTCCCCGTCGAGGATCACCCCCGGCGGAAGGGTGTGGCGGATCGCCCGGGTGATGTCCGGGAAGTACGGGGTGAGGTTCTTGCCGGCGCGCGACTGCAGGTAGACGCCGGCCGCCTCGACGAAGGCGAGGGCGCGGAACCCGTCCCACTTGGGTTCATACGCTAGGCGCGGCCCCTGCGGCACCGCGTCCACCGGCGCTGAGAGCATCGGGGCGACCGGCCGACGCAGCACCAGCTCGGCCCGGCCGAGGCTCACCCCGGCCGGGCCGAGCCGCCCTGGCTGCGCACCACGCTCATCCGGCCCCCTGTCGCGATCGTGCCGGACCGGCATGGCGCCGCGGGCGCAGATCGGACAGGGCGAATGGCTCAGTAAACGGCGACGGCCCCCCGCGCACGAACCCGGGGCCGTCGCCGTGTTCTCAGGGTGTCAGCTATGGGTGTAGCCACTTCCAATCGGCGACGCAATCGTGGGTCTCGAAGATGGCGCCCTTGGGCACCTGGACCTCCGTGTAGGACGTCGCGTAGCCGCCGCCATCCATGCCGTACTCCGGCGGCAGGGACAGCCCCCACATGCAGTCGGTCAGGCCCGTACCTCCGTCGGTCGCCCACGTTTCCCGGCTCGACGTGGTCATCCTTCTCGCACCACTCGACGTTCTTGCAGCTGGACCCGGCGACGTAGTAGCCGCACTTGTCGGGCTTGTCGTCGATGCAGTCGCCTCCCTCGTCGGTCATCGTCGTCGGCAGCTTCGGCGTGTAGCTCGGCGAGCTGCTCGGTGACGGGGTGGGCGAGGCGCTGGGCGTGGCGGCCAGGGTGGTGGCGGCAGCGGTGGGAGATGCAGTCGCCGCTTGGCGATTCCCCACCTCCGGCTGATCAGAGCCCCGTCCGAGCGCGAAACCGACGGCGAGGATGAGGACGGCAACAGCGACGGCAGCTGCGGCGATGAGGATCCGGCGTTTGCCGGCTGGCGCAGCCGCGGTGGGTTCGGTCATGCGCGTGGATCGTAGTGATCATCAGGGGCGTTGGTTGCCCTCGGACAAGCAGTGTCTCCAAGGCGACACAAGATCAGGACTCGGTCGACGCGAGCACCCCCGCGAGCCAGCAGACTGGGTGGCCGGGCTGCCCGACGCCGAGCCGCCAGCGACGGTGGTGTCGAGGTCGCCACCGTGCGGCGGGCCGGAGCGCAGCTGCGCTACAACGGCGGCGTGCGGCTGGCCGAGATGCGGGTGGCGTACGAGATGCTCACCGGATCAGGCGGCCGCCCGGTTGACGAGGACCTCGACGAGGACCCTGTCACAGCGGTTGCACCGCAGGTCGTAGCGGGCGGTGTTCTCGGCCAGCCCGACGAGCAAGAGCGGGTGGTCGTCGTGTCCACGGACGTCCCGGGTGAGCCGGCGCCAGAAGTCGGTGGAGGCGAAGCTGGCTGCCGGCTCGACGAGCCTGGTGGGCTCAGCCACGGCGTCAGGCCGCCGCCAGGCCGGCGGCCTGGTCGATGGCCCGGTGCAGCTCGGATAGCCGCACGGTGACGGTCGGGTCCTCGGCCGCGGCGGCGCGGGCCCGGGCGTCGACGAGTAGTTGCTTTAGGTACCGGCCCGGGTCGGTGCCCAGTCGGTCGGCCTCGTCCTCGAGCCAGCGCGCCAGCTCCTCGCCCGGTCGGATCGAGTACACGGACTTGACCGGCCGTGGCTGGTGCTCGACCTCGCCGGCGGTCCAGTCGACCGGTGCGTTGGCGGCGTTGAGAGCGTCTTCGCGGTTCATCCCCTGCCTCCGCCCAACGTGTCAATCCGCGCCCAACTCGGGCAACAAAGCGGCGTGCTTCGCCGGGTTCGGGTTCGAGCTGTGGTGCCTGCGTGCGCGAGCGGAGACACTGCGGAATCAACCGGATTCGACTCCAACTGCCGACGGCGTAGTCAGCCGAGAGAACTTCGGGCACGCGTCCGCGTTGCGCGAACCCATGCGGCATAGGCGGATAATGGAGTGACCATTGACACGGTGGCTTGCCCGCCGTTACGGTCAGAAAAGATTTCTGGAAGACGAAAAACAGTAGGGATCACATGGCAGACGCTCTTCTCCAGGGACTCCTCCAGGTCCTGACACCGCAGTCATTGTTGATGATGGTCGTTGGCGTCGCGCTTGGCTTTGTCGTCGGCATCCTGCCAGGCCTGGGTGGTGCCGTGACGCTGGCGCTGCTGTTGCCGTTCACCTTCTCGATGGACCCGGTCCCTGCGTTCGCCCTGCTGCTCGGCATGTACGTGGTCGCCGCAACTGCCGGTGACATCACCTCTGTGCTCTTCGGAGTGCCGGGGGAGGCGTCCTCGGCCGCCGTGGTCCTCGACGGATATCCGATGACGCGACGGGGACGGGCCGGGCGTGCGCTCGGTGCCGTGCTCACGAGCTCGGGGATCGGCGCGCTCGTCGGGGCGGTGGTCCTGGTGGTCCTCATCCCGCTGATCCGTCCGATCATCCTCAACATCGGACCACCCGAGTTCTTCGCCCTGGCGGTCCTCGGCCTCACGTTCGTGGTGACCCTGTCGTCCGGCAAGCTCCTCAAGGGCGCGCTGGCCTGCCTGTTCGGCGTCCTGGTCTCGCTGGTCGGCCTGGACCCGGCCACCGGATCGCCGCGATTCACCTTCGGCCTGCTCGAGCTGTGGGACGGCATCAGCATCGTCCCGGTGGTCATCGGCCTCTTCGGTGGCGCTGAGGTCCTCCAGCTGATGATGCAGAAGGGGAGTGTCGCCTCGACCAACCCCGCCTCCGCCTCGGTCTCCGGCGTCGGCGCGGGCGTCCGGGACGCACTGCGCCGCTGGCCGCTCGCGGTCCGCTCCGGCGCCATCGGCACCGGGCTCAGCCTCGTGCCGGGCATGGGCGGCTCGGTGGCTCAGTTCGTCGCCTACGGTCACGCCAAGTCGGTGTCGAAGAATCCCGAGGAGTTCGGCAAGGGCTCCGTCGAGGGCGTCGTCGCCGCGGGCGCCACCGGCGTGGCCAAGGACTGCGGCTCGCTCATCCCGACGGTGGCCTTCGGCATCCCCGGATCCGCCTCGAGCGCCGTACTGCTGAGCGCCTTCCTGATCCTCGGGCTCGATCCGGGCAAGGAGATGCTGACCACCGAGCTCGACGTCACCATGTCCATGGTCTGGATCGCCCTGCTGGCCACCGTCATCGCGATCGGTGTCGCCCTGGCCCTCGTCCGTCCGCTCGCCAAGCTCAGCTACGTCTCGGGTCCGCTGCTGATCCCCTTCCTCCTGCTGCTCCTCTCGATCGGCGCCTTCACGGAGAACAACAGCTGGACCGACGTCCTCGTGATGCTCGCCTTCGTCGTCGTGGGCGTGGCCTGCATCCGCTGGGACTGGCCGCGGGTGCCGCTCCTGCTCGGCTTCGTCCTCGGCGAGATCCTGGAGCGCTACATCTTCCTGTCGAACTCCCTCTTCGGCGCCGCCTGGATCACCCGGACTCCCGTTCTGGCGATCGGTGCCTGCATCGTCGCGATCCTCGCCAGCCACTTCGTCCGCGAACGTCGCGCCGCCCGGCGCCTGCAGATGGCCGCGTCCGCAGCGGCGGCCGGCCCTGCCGTCGACCTCTCCACCGAACACCGTTCCCACGACCGCGAGGGAGTCCTGTGATGGCCACGACCTCTCCATCCCCGACGCCGGCCCGGCGGCACATTCCCTCGGCCGACCTGATCGGCGGAGTCCTCCTGGCCGCCGTGATGGCAGGTGCGTTCGTCCTGACCCGTGGCTGGGACCACGATGCCGCAGTGTTCCCGCGCGGCGTCAGCCTGGGCGGGGCGGCACTCGGCGTCGTACTGGTGGTGCGCTCGCTGATCGGCACCCGCGAGGCGCCGGCTGTCCCCCACGAGATGGAGACTCCCGACGAGCAGCTCGAGTACGTGTTCCACACGGCCACCGCCCGGCAGTGGCTGGTGACCCTCGGCTGGTTCGTCGGCTTCTTCGTGTCGCTGTATGTGCTCGGTCTCTACCCCACGGCGATCCTCTACACAGTCGCCTACCTCCGAATCCAGGACAACCGGTCCTGGGTCTTCTCGGGAATCTACGCAGTGCTTCTGACAGGCGTGATGTACCTCGCCTTCAGCGTCGTCCTCACCCAGCAGGTCCCGGCCGGTCTCTTCGGGCTGGCGTGAGGGAAAACCGCACGGCCCGCGGGTCGACTACACGAGAGAGAAAGAGATGAAGAAACTCCACATCGCGGCCCTCGCCGTCATCGCCATGGTGGCCGCCGCCGGTTGCCAGAGCCAGGGAGCGGCCGGCAAGGCGTCGGGCAACTTCAAAGGCGAGACGATCAACCTGGTCGTCCCGTTCGACCCGGGCGGCGGCTACGACTCCTACGCCCGCCAGCTCGCGCCTGCGCTGGGCAAGGAGCTGGGCGCGAAGGTCGTCGTGGTCAACAAGCCGGGTGCCGGCGGCCTCCTCGCGATGAACGAACTCAGCTCGGCGAAGCCCGACGGCACCACCCTCGAGATCCTCAACATGACTGGCGCCGTGGGGAGCGCCCTGGCCGGCGCCGACGGCGTCAAGTACAAGCCTCAGGACTTCAGCTACGTCGGCCAGATCGCGAGCGAGCCGGACGTCGTCATCGCCGCAAAGAAGGGTGCGATCAAGTCGAGCGCCGACCTGGTCGCGGCCGCCCAGAAGGGTGGCCTCCGGTTCGCCGCGACCGGCCCCGGCTCGAACGAGTACGTCGACCCGCTCGTCCTTTCCAAGGCGCTCGGGGTCAACAACAAGATCGTGACCGGATTCGCGGGCTCCGGCGAGGCTGCGCTGGCTCTGCTCCAGGGTCATGTGGATGCGTACTCGCGCTCCCTGGGCAGCCAGCTCCCGACCATCAAGAGCGGTGACGGCATTCCGATCCTCGTGCTCGGTAGCAAGCCCGTGGCGCAGTTCCCCGACGTTCCGACGATGCTCGATGTCGCCGGCGACGCCGCCTCGAAGGAGATGCTGCAGTTCCACGCCCACCTGCTCGAGAGCGGCCGCACGATCGCTGCCCCGCCGAAGATGGACCAGGCTCGGCTCGCCGAGCTGCGCGACGCCTTCGCCAAGGTCGTGCAGGAGGCCGACTTCGTCGCCGAGGGGGAGAAGGCCGGCCGTCCCATCGTGTACAAGTCGGGAGCGGACGTCGCGAAGACGGTCGACGAGCTGATGAACCCTCCTGCGGCTTACGTCGACATCCTCAAGGCCGCCTATCAGGGCTGACGCGACACCGCGTCCAACACACCAACACACACGTCCCGGGCTACGCCCGGGCCGTGTGCCATGTCAGGGCGTCTCGTGGCGTCAGACGGTTCCCAGGGCACTCCCGAGCTCGTCGGCTGCCGTGCGCAACGCCTCGACGACCTCGCGTTGCCGTTTGCCCGGCATCCGGCTTGCAGGGGCGGATGCGTTGATCGCCGCGACCGCCAGGCCGCGCCGGTTGCGGACGGCGACCGCCACGGAGATGACGTCGTCCTCGCGGTGGTTGAGAGCGAAGCCGGCGACCCGCACGCCGGCAAGCTCCTCCTCCAGGTCGGCGACCTTCGCCGTGGACAGCGGGCCCCAGTCGGTCCCGGCCGCGCCGGCCAGCACCTCGGTCAGCTGGGCGGGCGTCAGCCCGGCCAGGATCGCCTTGCCGGTGGCGGTCTGGTGTGCCGGGAAGAGCTGCCCGGTGCGGTCGGCGACCCGGAGCGGGCGGCTCGACTCGGCCCCGGCCAGGTAGCGGATGTGCCCGCCCTCGAGCTGGGCGAGGTGGACCGTCTCGTCGATGTTCTCCGCGAGCCGGGCGAGGATCGGTTGCGCCAGGCTGCGGAGATCGAGGCTGCGGACTGCGCCGTAGCCGATCTCGAGCAGCGCGGGCCCGGCGGTGTAGACGCCACGGCCTCCTTGCTGGTGCACGAATTCGTGGTGCACCAGCATCGCCAGCAGGCGATGGGCCGTCGAGGGGGAGACGCCCAGCTTCGCCGCAACGTCGGAGAGACGAAGCTGCTGCTGGTCGCGGAAAACCAGCAGCAGCCGGAGGACGTTGTCCACCGACGAGATCGGGTAGGTCGGCCCATGCTTGGCCCCGGGGCTCGCGTCATCGGCGGAGCGGCGTTTCTTTTCGGCCAACGGAAGTTCTTTCTGCTAGGCGGACTTACCCATGATAGACGGTGAGGAACGAGAGAGCCCGACCGGCGACCGAAGCCGCCAGCCGGGCCCCCATGCGTGTTGGGATGCCAGCTGTCGTCAGATGAAGATCGACAGGTTCTTCGCCATCAGCACGGACTGGTCGAGGAGCAGCGTCCGACGCGTGAGCTTCCACTCGTCCCCGTCCTGCCGGAGCACGTCGCGGCGCCGGCCGACGAGGATGTCGATCTCGTCCGACACCCGGTTCCGGTAGACCAGGAACCGGCTGGACACCTCGACCTCGGGCAGCGCGACCCGGGTGAGCCGAAGGTTGGTGACCAGGTGCGAGACGCGGGAGACCGGCTCCTCGGCCCAGTGGACACCGGTAAGCAGCTGGATGACCCGCAGCTCCACGGTCGACTTGGGCTCGTCGAACCAGCAGACCTCGGCGCCCACCTTGGTGTCCTCGTTGCTGACCACGTCGCTGAACGGAACGTTCATCCGCAGCGGCACCGAGTACTGGTAGTCCTCGGCGAGCATGTCGAGCCACTCGGTGTAGCGGCGCTCGTCGAGCAGGTCCGCCTCGCGATAGAGGAAGTCGCTCACGTCGGCGAGCAAGTCGCGGAGGTCGGCCTTGGACAGACCGGACTCGTTGACGAGCTGGGGCGTGCCCTCGTGCTCACTCAGGGTGCTCATTCGGTCTCCTCCTTCGCGGCAGCAGCTGCAGCCTCTCGTTCCCGAATCCGCTCGACACGCTCGTCCACGGACGCGAGCTCCCGGAGCTGGTCCTGGGTCAGGTTGTCGACGTACTCGGTCCAACGCTGATAGAAGGCGCGGGCGTTGACCTCGCCGGCGATCGCGTGGTCGGAGTGCACGGCGCGGTCGAGGTCACTCGCCTGCTCGCGGTCGAGCCCCTGCTGGTAGTTGTAGGGGAAGCGGCGCGCGACGACACCGCGACTGGCCTGGGTGGCGTAGTCCCAGTTCTCCATGTCGTCCTGCTCGGTCATGCCCGCCGGGCCGCCGTAGCGCATGTAGTACTGGCGGAGCCACTCGCGGACGAAGTCCGGTGCGTCCTTGTCGACGAGGAACCAGCGCCAGACCTCGGTCTCGGTCGCGCTGATGGGGTGAGCCACCAGGATTGAGCGCGGGAACCCGGCCGCGAACGACATGTTGGGGAACAGGGTGGCCGGTCCGCGGCCGCCCAGCGGCCGACCCTCCGCGCGAAGCTTCTCCGCCCGCTTCTCCCACGCCTTCTCGAAGTACTCGGTCAGCTTGGGCTCGGCGAACTCCGGGTATGGGAGCTCGTAATCGAGGTTGTCGGAGGCGCCGTGGCCCAGGCGGAACGATGTCTTCATGCGGCCCTTTGAGAAGCCCCCCTGGTTCTGCCGCTCACCGTGCCGGCGCTTGCCCTTGCCGCCGGGTCCGATGCCGACCGCCTCCACGGAGGCGTGCGTCGAGGCACCGTGGTAGGTGTCGCCGAGGAAGTTCTCCGAGACGAACTTCCAGTTGGACTTGATTCGCCACTTCAGGACACCGTGGAAGACCTCGGTGCCGCCTTCGGTGCCGTCGAAGGCGTCGGCCAGGTTGTCGAGCCACCAGTGGAAGTCGCCGGCGTAGTCGAGGAAGTCCGGGGCCTCGGTGTCCCAGGTCGCGAAGATCAAGCCCTTGTAGTCATAGACCCGCGGGCAGCGCACGAGGCCCCACTTGGCCTTGTCCAGCTGACCCTGGTAGGCCGACTTCATGTGGGGGACGCCGTGGAGGTCGCCCGGCACGTCGACGAGTGAGCCGTCGATGCTGTAGGACCACGCGTGGTACGGGCAGGTGAACTGCATCGTGTTGCCCTCGTCGTAGCGGCACACCTTCATGCCGCGGTGGCGGCACGAGTTCAGCAGGACGTACACCTGACCCTTGTCGTCGCGGGTAAGCAGGACCGGGTCGGAGCCCATCCACGAGCTGAAGTAGTCACCCGGGTTGGGCACCTGGGAGGCGTGGCCGACGAAGAGCCACGCCCGGGGGAAGAGGTTCTCCAGCTCCTGCTTGTGGATCGCCTCGTCGACGAAGATCTCACGGCTGATCTCGCCGCTGTGAACGTCGACGAGGTCGGCGACCCGGCCATGCGCGGGGGGGCGCTTTCCTTCGATGGTCATGAGTGTCCTTTCTCTGGGTGGCCCCCTCGAGGCCGGTTTTGTCAGATGGCCGCGGACCGGGCCCGGTCGGCGAGGTCGGCAAGAACCGCTGGAAGGTCTGCGACGGAGGAGCCGGACTCCCACGCCTTGCGGCAGGCGGCGATCGCCCGGGGCCAGCCGAGGGTGACGGCGGCGGCGAGCCGGCCGGCGTTCTTGTAGAGCGCGACCGTGCGTTCGGCGCCGGCGGTCTCGAAGTGGTGCAGGGAGACCGACGTGGCCTCGGCCGGACGGCCGACCATCTGGATCTTGGTGCCGAACTGGTCGGACCAGAAGTACGGCGCCTTCAGCGGCTCCGGGACGGCGACCGGGTCGACGATCTGACGCGCGACGACGTGGGCCTGCTCGACGGCGTTGGTCCAGTGCTCGACGCGATAGTCCTTGTTAGTGGAGGGATCGACCTGGCGGGCGACGTCGCCGATGGCGTAGACGCCCTCCGCGTGGGGGCCAACGCCGTTGGCGAGTACAGCGCACCCTGCGTCGACGAAGACGCCGTCCTCGATCTTCAGGCCTGAGCCTTCCAGCCACTCGCAGTTGGGGACCGCGCCGATTCCGAGGACGACCGTCGCCGCCTCCAGCACCCGGCCGTCGACCAGGCGGACCAGGGTCAGGTCGCCGGACTTCTCGATCGCGGTCACGGCGGCCTCGGTGGCCAGGTTGACCCCGTTGGTCTCGTGCAGGTCGGTGAGCAGGCCGCCGACCTCGGGGCCGAGCGCTCGCGCGAACGGGGTCGAGAGGGCCTCGGTCATCGTGACCTCGGTCCCGAGGCTCCGGAACGACGAGGCGATCTCAGCACCGATGAAGCCGGCCCCGACGACCACGACCGGGCCGAGGTGCGCCCGGGCCGCCAAGGCGCGCGAGTCGCGCAGCTCACGGACGGTGAAGACGCTGTCGAGCTCGGTGAGCTCGGGCGAGAGCGTCCGGGGACGAACGCCGGTCGCGATCACCAAGGCGTCGTACTCAAGCTCCTCGCCGTCGGCGAGGTTGACCACCATCGAGTCGATGTCCAGGCTCGTGGCGCGTACTCCGAGCCTCGCCTCGGTCGCGATCGCGTCCCAGCCGCCCTCGCCGAGCAGCGAGATGTCGGCCTCGGACTGCTTGCCCAGGAGCAGCTGCTTGGACAGCGGCGGCTTGTCGTAGGGCTGCTCGCTCTCCTCGCCGACGACCGTGATGTCTCCGTCGTAGCCCAGCCGGCGCAGGTCCTGCGCCGTTCGGACGCCGCCGACGGAGGCGCCCACGATCACGACGCGATCGCTCACGGCGAATCCTCCAGCCAGATCGCGGCGACGGGGCATTGCCGGATCGCTTCCTCGGTCGTGGGCAGCTCGTCGCTGCTCACAGCCTCTTCGAGCACGACGACGAGGCCGTCGTCGTCGAGGTCGAAATGCTTCTCGTCGATGGCAACGCAGTTGCCGTAGCCCTGGCACCTGCCCAGGTCGCTCGTGACCCTCAACGCTTGCTCCCAACTAGGTCAATGGAGGTACCATTACGCTATGGGTGAGACGAGGATACGTCAACGGTCACGTTTCGAGGACGCGTACGTCGGCGCGAGCGGCGCGCTCTTCTCGTTCGCCATGGGCCTGTCAGCAGTGGCGATTCCGCTCTTCGCGTTGAACTCGGGGCTCACCGCCGGACAGGTCGGCGTGCTGATCGCGGTCTCGGCGTGTGCGCAGCTGAGTGTCCGCACCGTCATGGGGAGCCTCATGCGTCGCGTCGCCGACAAGCACTTCGTGAGCGCGGCCGGTGTCCTGATGGCGCTGTCCTGCGTGTCGCTGCTGCTGTCCTCGAGCGTGTGGGTGTTCGTGGTCTCCCAGCTCGCCCAGGGTGCGGCCCGCGGCGTCTTCTGGACGGGGGTGCAGACCCATGTCGTTCGTACGAGTACGTCGGCGGTGGCCGCGATCGCGCAGATCAATCTGGTCTCCGGCATCGGCCAGATCGTCGGCCCGTTCCTTGCCGGACCGATCATCGAGCACTACTCGCTGGAACGGGCGCTGGCCTGCGCGACCGTGGTCGGGGTGCTGGTCGTCCTCCCGTCCTCGCTGATGGTGCGACTGGAGCCGATGCGGCCGAAGCGGAAGGGGAGGAGCTCGGCGGTCGCCGTATGGCGCCAGCCCGGAGTCGGGCTGGCGAGCTGGGCCGGCGCGGTCGCCGGCAGCTGGCGCGCGATGATGAACTCGTATGTCCCGGTCCTGCTCGCTCAGGCCGGCCACGGCGCGGCTGCGATCGGTGTCGTCTCGGGCATCGCCAACGCGACGTCGATCGGCGGCAGCGCCGCTGCAGGATGGATCAAGATGGGGCGGCTGCGGGCGTTCCTGGTCTGGGGCATCGTGACGTCGGGCGTCGGCCTTGCCCTCTTCGGGATCCTCGCGGGCGACCTCGTGCTGGCGACCGTCGCGCTCGCTGTGGCGGGGGTCGGTGCCGGCCTGCTGCAGACGGCCGGTCCCGCGGTCGCCAGCGAGACGGTCGCTCCCGAGGAGCGTGGCGAGGCCATTGCGACGGCCGGCACCTACCGCGCCGCCGCCCTGCTGCTGGCACCGCTCGGGGTTGCCGGCCTGGTCACCGTTGTCGCAACGTCGGCCGGCATCGCCGTCCTGGGTGTCGCGATGGCGGGACCGGTCCTGTTGCTCCGCGGTCGCAAGGGCCTGATCGACTAGGATCGAGCGACAGTGAAGGAGTGCCGTGACCGCAGATATCGACGCGACTGACGCCCCGAACTCGATCCACTTCGAGCGGGTGGCGAACGTGCGCATCTCGGGGACCATTGTCGACCAGATCCGTGCCCGGATCCGCTCCGGCGAGCTTCCGGTCGGCGCCCGCCTCCCCGCCGAGCGAACGCTGTGCGATCAGTTCGGCGTCAGTCGGCGTACGGTTCGCGAAGCGTTCCGGATGCTCGAGGCGACCGGACACATCTCGATCAAGCTCGGCAAGGAGGGCGGCGCCTTCGTGACGGCGCCGTCGGCGTCGCTCGTCGGCGAAGGCCTCACCGACCTGATCAGCACGGCGGCGCTCTCCTCGTCAGAGGTCACGGAGATCCGTGCGATCATCGAGACCGCCCTGCTTCCCCTGGTCTGTGCGCGCGCGAACGAGGCCGACATCGACCGGCTCCGCGCTCTGTGCGACGCTCACGAGGCGGCCCGCAAGGACGGCTCCTACAGCGTGAAGATGTCGTTGGACTTCCACAGGGCGCTCGCGGAATGCACGCATAACGCGGCGGCCACCCTGCTGCTTGATGCCATGCGGGACTCGATCCTCAAGTCGCTGCAGGCCGCCGGTCACGGCGGCACCTCGGGCGTCGCGGAGCATCGCCGCATCGTCGACGCGATCGCCGCACGAAATCTTGATGCCGCGACGGCAGAGATGGCGGCACACCTGGATCGCACGGTGCGCGCCACGGCCGCTCTCTAACTTCTGCAGAATGAAAGGATTGGCCATTGCTGGCCGGGCTGTCTCCTGTGTAGCCTCCATGGCAGAAAAGTTTTCTGCAGAGCGGGATGGTAGTGGAAGTTGCAATCATCGGTCTGGGCCGGATGGGCCTGTCGCTGGCGCGTGCACTGGTCGGCGCAGGCGTGTCGGTCAGTGGATGCGACGTTTCGTTGGCTGCGCGTGAGCGCGCTGCCGGGGATGGCGTTCGGGTCGCCGATGACCTCGCCGGTGTGGCGTCGCGCAGCGACGTCGTCATCACGTCGCTGCCGACGGTGGCGGCGGTCCGCGGTGTCGTCTTCGAGCTCGGCACCCTGATGCGGCCCGGCACGCTGGTCGTCGAGACGTCCACCTGCGCTCCGGCGTTCGGGCGCGAGGCGGTGGAGCGTCTGGCCGCTCGAGGTGTCCGGTTCGTCGACTGCCCGGTCAGCGGCAAGCCGCCGGTGATGACCATGCTCATCGGTGGTGCGCCCGGGGTGCTCGGCGGCGCGGAGCAGGTGCTGGCGGCCGCCGTACGAACCATGGTCCACCTCGGCAAGCCCGGCGCCGGCTACGGCGTCAAGCTCCTTCAGCAATACATTAAGTACGCCCGATTCCTCGTCGCGGCTGAGGCGCTGACGTTCGCCGAGAGCGAGGGCCTCGACGTCCCGGAGACGGTCCGCGCGCTCTCGGCCGGCACGGGTGCGCTTCCCGGGCTGGCGACTGCCGAGGAGCACTTCCTCGGCGACGCCGCCGCCGTCGCGTCCCATGCTCCTGTGACGACGATCGTGAAGGACCTGGAGCTGGCCCGCGCCATGTTCCACGACGCGGGCTTCGAGAGCCCCTCGTTCTTCGCTCTCAGCGAGTTCTTCCTCGCCGCCGGCGCTGTGGGGCTGGAGGAGCGCCCCTATCCCGAGGTCATCGACCTCCTGTCCGACTTCCGGTTCGCCAAGGGAGAGCCATGCTGAAAGACGCCGATCCGACCTTCTCGCCCGCAGGTGACCCATCGCTTCGGCACGAGATCGCAACCGCCTGCCGGATCGCTGCCTTTCGCGGTCTCTGCGAGGACGTGCTGGGGCACATCAGCAGCCGCCACCCCGGTGGCCTCCTGATGCGGTGCCGACGCCCGCAGGAGCGGGGTCTGCTGTTCACGACGGCCGACGACATCCTGCTGACCGGGCCGGACGGCGCTCTGCTCGAGCCGGCAGACGGGGCCGCGGTGCCGAACGAGATCCACATCCACACCGAGATCCTCAGGGCCCGGCCGGACGTCGACGTCGTGCTACACGCGCACCCGCCCGCGATCGTCGCTCTCGACATGGTGGGCCTCTCCCTCGTTCCTGTGGTCGGCGCCTACAACATCCCGGCGGCGCGCATGGCGCGGGACGGCATCCCGACCTACCCGCGTAGCGTCCTGGTGAACACCCCGGCGCTGGGCCGTGAGCTCGTCGCCGCGCTCGGGGAGAAGGACGTCTGCGTCATGCGCGGACACGGTCTCGTCACCACCGGGCGCACCGTCAAGGAGGCGCTGAGCCGGGCACTGAGCCTGGACGCGCTCGCCCGCGTGATGCTGCTTGCCGCCGGCGCCGGTCAGGTGCCCGCAGGCCTGCCGGACGCCGACCTCGCACAATTGCCCGACCTGGGCGCCGGCTTCAATGACGAGCAGAATTGGCGGTTCCAGGTTTCGGCTCTTGCACTAGCGGGCCTTGCAATCCCGGAGCGCGGTTCATCACCAGCGACGTCATGCTGCTCCACACCTTGCTGACATTGAACGGGCAGGGTCGAATCGACCCCACCGTGCCAGCAAGTCGACGCGGAGGTTGTCGAGCACGGCCCCGGCCGTCGTGATCGACGCCAGATACCTCGGCAATGGCGAGGGGACGCCGAACGGATCGCCGCCGCGCTGCAGGCCGGCATCGCCGGCTCCGCGCCAACTGTCCACGGTCGACGAGTTGCCCTCGGCGATCGCCTTGAGTGGCAGGTTCTGCGAGTGGGCGACGATGAGCGACACCACGTTGCCGAAGGCGAAGTCGAATTCCCCGCCGACCACGCCCGGTACGGCGGCCGCGCCGCCGGTCGTGTTGACCACATCGACCTCGATGTTCTGCTCGGCGAAGAAGCCCTTCTCCTTGCCGAGGTAGAGGGGGGCCACGTCGACGATCGGGATGGCCCCGACCTTGACCTTGGTGGGCCCTCCGCGATGCCCGCCGGAAGCACCGCCGTCGCCGGAACCGCAGGCGGCGGTGGCGGTGGCGGTGAGGAGGGCTACGGCGGTTATGGCGCTGGCGATGAGACGGCGCATGAAGGTACTCCCGCGTCCGGCGGTCCCGGGGGACCGGGGGGTGGTGGGGCCCCGGTTCGGAGGAGCCCGTGCTGTGTTCGCAAGCCGAACGGCCGTTCTCATTTAGAACATTTGCACGTGACTCCCCTCACGTCAACGGGTAGCCGCAACATTGCTGCAACGAGGCGGTAGCCGCGGATTGCGCTGGTCGGGCTCGTTGACGGAACGCGCCGCGAGGCATTATGTTCGACATAGGAACGGCAGTCCGCATAGCGAACAGCGGATCGGCCGAGGAAATCGCAGGAGACGGGGAGGGTCATGGCGAAGCTCGTCTCACTGGCCGAGGGCGTGGCGGACCTGGTCCGCGACGGAGATGTGGTCGCCCTGGAGGGCTTCACCCACCTCATTCCGTTCGCCGCCGGCCACGAGATCATCCGTCAGGGACGGCAGGACCTGACCCTGGTC
Organism: Micromonospora sp. NPDC023966; assembly: GCF_040639095.1. Classification (NCBI taxonomy): domain Bacteria; kingdom Bacillati; phylum Actinomycetota; class Actinomycetes; order Micromonosporales; family Micromonosporaceae; genus Micromonospora; species Micromonospora sp. NPDC023966. Next base: position 48,528 of record NZ_JBEZZJ010000044.1, read on the forward strand.
CGGATGACGCCGGACGTCATCTACGACCAGCTCATCGGCATGGGCTGTGCCCGCCGCCTGGTCTTCTCCTGGGGCGGCAACCCCGGCGTCGGATCGCTGCACCGCTTCCGCGACGCGGTGCAGAACTCCTGGCCGGTGCCGCTGGAGCTGGAGGAACACAGCCACGCGGGCATGGCCAACCGGTATGTGGCCGGCGCCTCCGGCCTGCCGTTCGCCGTGCTGCGCGGCTACACCGGCACCGACCTGCCGCGGCACACCACCAACATCAAGACGATCACCTGCCCGTTCACCGGCGAGGTGCTGACGGCCGTGCCCGCGTTGCGCCCCGACGTCACCGTGGTGCACGCCCAGCGGGCCGACCGGGCCGGCAACGTGCAGATGTGGGGCATCACCGGGGTGCAGAAGGAGGCGGTCCTCGCGGCGCACCGCTCGCTGGTCACCGTCGAGGAGATCGTCGACGAGCTCGAACCGGTACCGGGCCAGGTCGTCCTGCCGAGCTGGGCGGTGACCGCGGTGGCCGCGGTGCCGGCCGGCTCGCACCCGTCCTACGCGCAGGGCTACTCGGTCCGTGACAACGACTTCTACGTCCGCTGGGACGCGATCAGCCGGGACCGGGACACCTTCCGCGAGTGGATGGAGCAGCACGTGCTGAAGGCGGAGGTGCAGGCATGAGCCGTGAGTACACGTCCGACGAGATGATGACGGTGGCCGCCGCCCGGCAGTTGCGGGACGGCAGCGCCTGTTTCGTCGGCATCGGCCTGCCCAGCACCGCGGCCAACCTGGCCCGGGCCACGCACGCGCCCAACCTGGTGCTCATATACGAGTCCGGCTGCCTCGGCGCGAAGCCCGACCGGCTCCCGCTCTCCATCGGCGACGGAATCCTCGCCGACACCGCCGACGCGGTGGTCTCTGTGCCCGAGGTCTTCAACTACTGGCTCCAGCCCGGCCGGATCGACGTCGGCTTCCTCGGCGCCGCCCAGCTCGACCGGTACGGCAACATCAACACGACGGTGATCGGCGGCGACTACGACGACCCCAAGGTCCGCCTCCCCGGGGCGGGCGGCGCCCCGGAGATCGCCGCGTCCTGTGGCGAGGTGGTCGTGGTCGTCCGGCAGAGCCTGCGTACGTTCATCGACCGGGTCGACTTCGTCACCTCCGTCGGGTACGGCCGCGGACCGGGCGACCGGGAGCGGCTCGGGCTGCGCGGCGGCGGCCCGCGCGTGGTGATCACCGACCTGGGCGTCCTGAAGCCCGACCCGGACACCTGCGAACTGACCCTGACCCGGCTGCACCCCGGGGTGACCGTCGAGCAGGCCCGGGCCGCCACCGGCTGGGACCTCGCCGTCGCCGGGGACCTCGCGGCGGTCGACCCGCCGACCGAGCACGAGCTCGCAGTCCTGCGCGCCCTGGAGGCGACCAAGAAGGTGGCGGCCCAGTGAGCGAGCGCAGCGAGCGAATCAGCCAACTCAGGGCCGCAAAAGCTCAGCGCGGCGCGATGAGTAACGACGTCTACATCCTCGACGCCGTACGCACCCCGATCGGCCGGTACGGCGGCGGCCTGGCCGGCGTACGCCCCGACGACCTCGCCGCCCACGTGGTGAGCGAGGTGGTCCGGCGCAGCCCCGGCCTCGACCCGGCCCGCATCGACGACGTGCTGCTCGGCAACGCCAACGGCGCCGGCGAGGACAACCGGGACGTGGCCCGGATGGCGGTGCTGCTGGCCGGCCTGCCCCCATCGGTGCCCGGCGCCACGGTGAACCGGCTCTGCGGCTCCGGCCTGGAGGCGGTGATCGGGGCGTCCCGGGCGATCGCCCTCGGTGACGCGTCGATCTGCGTGGCCGGTGGCGTCGAGTCGATGAGCCGAGCGCCGTGGGTGCTGCCCAAACCCGAGCAGGGCTATCCCCGCGGGCACGAGACCCTACACTCGACCACCCTCGGCTGGCGGATGGTGAACCCACGGATGCCCCAGGAGTGGACGGTGGCGCTCGGCGAGGGAGCGGAGATCCTCGCCGACCGGTACAAGATCTCCCGCGAGGAGCAGGACCGGTTCGCGTACCGCAGCCACGAGCTCGCCGCCCGGGCCTGGACCGAGGGCGCGTACGCCGACGAGGTCAGCCCGGTGCCCGGTACCAACGTCGAGCGGGACGAGAGCATCCGGCCCGACACCACACTGGGTGCCCTGGCCGGCCTCAAGCCGGCCTTCCGGGCCGACGGCACGGTGACCGCCGGCAACTCCTCCCCGCTTAACGACGGAGCCAGTGCCCTGCTGCTCGCCGACCGAGCCGGAGCCGACGCGATCGGCCGGGCGCCGCTGGCGCGGATCGTCTCGCGGGCGGTCACCGCGATCGAGCCGCACCTGTTCGGCATCGGCCCGGTCGCCGCCGCCGAGGAGGCCCTGCGGCGGGCCGGAATAGGCTGGGCCGACCTCGACGTAATCGAACTCAACGAGGCGTTCGCCGCACAGTCGCTCGCCTGCCTGGCCGAGTGGCCGGATCTCGACCCGGAGATCGTCAACCCGCAGGGGGGAGCGATCGCGCTCGGGCACCCACTGGGCTCGTCCGGATCCCGGATCCTCGGATCACTGGCCTGGCAGCTGCAGCGCCGCGGCGGCGGGCGGGGCCTCGCCGCGATCTGCATCGGGGTCGGCCAAGGGCTGGCCGTGGTGTTGGAAGCCTGACGGGAGAGGAACATGACCCAGGACACCGTCCACCAGACAGGCAGCGGCCTGCTGCTGCCGAAATACCGGCGCGACGACGTCGACGCCCACCCGCCCCTGCTCAGCCCCGGCTACAAGTCGACGGTGCTGCGCTCGCCGCAGCGACCGCTGACCTACCTGCCGCAGCGACTCACCGAGATCACCGGGCCGCTGCTCGGGCAGGGACGGCTCGGCGAGCTGGACCACGACCTGACCCGCCAGCACGACGGGGAACCACAGGGACAGCGGATCATCGTCCACGGCCGGGTCCTCGACGGCGATGGCCGCCCCGTGCCACACACCCTGGTCGAGATCTGGCAGGCGAACGCCGCGGGGCGCTACCGCCACGCCGTGGACAACTGGCCGGCACCCATCGACCCCAATTTCGAAGGAGTCGGGCGGGGGCTCACCGACGACCGGGGCCACTATCGCTTCATCACCGTGCAACCCGGTGCGTACCCGTGGCGCAACCACGACAACGCCTGGCGGCCGGCGCACATCCACTTCTCCCTCTTCGGCCGCGCGTTCACCCAGCGGCTCGTCACGCAGATGTACTTCCCGGGCGACCCGCTCTTCTTCCAGGACCCGATCTTCAACTCCGTTCGTGACCCGAAGGCTCGGGATCGGATGATCGCCCGGTACGACCACGCCACCACGGCGCCCGAGTGGGCGCTGGCGTACGAGTTCGACATCGTGCTGCGCGGCCGGGAGAGCACGCCCTTCGAAGACGAGGACGACGATGAGTGAGAAGTTGGGCGTGACGCCCGCACAGACGGTCGGGCCGTTCCTGCACCTCGGCCTGCTCTGGCCCGACGGCCCATATGTGGTACCCGAGGGCACGCCAGGCGCGTTCTGGATCCGCGGTCAGATCTTCGACGGCACCGGAGCTCCGGTGGTCGACGCGCTGGTGGAGAGCTGGCAGGCCGATCCGGACGGCCGCTTCGACCATCCGGACGACCCTCGCGGCGCCCGGCCGCCCGCCGTGCCGGGCTTCCGCGGATTCGGGCGTAGCGAGACCGACGCGCAGGGGCGGTACGCGCTGCTGACCGTCAAGCCGGGGCCGCTGCCCGACCCGGACGGCGGCACCGAGGCGCCGCACCTGACCCTCTCGGTCTTCGGGCGGGGGCTGCTGCATCGCCTGGTCACCCGGCTCTACTTCCCGGACGAGCCGGCGAACGCCGCCGACCCGGTCCTGTGCAGCGTCGACGCCGACCGTCGCGACACGCTGGTAGCCGGACCGGCACCGGACGGGTTCCGCTTCGACATCCGACTGCAGGGCGCGCATGAGACCGTCTTCTTCGCCGTCTGACCGGCTGCTCGGCGGACTCTCCGGCACGCCGGACGTCGACGTGGAACTCAGCGACGCGGCCCTGCTGCAGGCGCTGCTCGACGTGGAGGCCGCGCTCGCCCGGGCCGCGGCGGACAGTGGTGTCCTGCCAGCACCGGCGGCCGAGGCGATCGCCGCTGAGTGCCGAGCCGAGCGCTATGACGCGGGTGTGCTCGGCCGGGCCGCCGACGCCGCCGGCAATCCGGTCGTGCCGCTCGTGCGCGAACTGACCGCTGCCGTACCGGAGCACGCTCGCCCCTGGGTGCACACCGGCGCGACCAGCCAGGACGTGCTCGACAGCGCACTGGTCCTGGTCGCGGTACGGGCCATCGGACCGCTGCTGCGCCACCTCGACGACGCCGCCGACGCCGCGGCCCGCCTCGCCGACACCCACCGCGCGAGTGTGCTGGTCGCCCGGACCCTCGGCCAGCAGGCGGCGCCCACCACGTTCGGCCTCAAGGCCGCCGGCTGGCTGGTGGGTCTGATCGAGGCGCGGGAACGGCTACGGCAGGTACGGGCGGAACTGCCCGCCCAGCTCGGTGGCGCGGTCGGCACCCTGGCCGCGTTCGGGCCAGCCGGCCCGTTGGTGGCCGACCGGTTCGCGGCGCACCTGGGCCTCGCCCAGAGCCTGCTGCCCTGGCACACCCGCCGGCAGCCCGTGCTCGACCTGGCCGCCTCCCTCGGCGGGCTCCTCGCCGTCGCAGGCAAGGTCGCGGTCGACGTCGGGCTGCTCGCCCAGACCGAGATCGGTGAGGTCGCCGAGGGCGGCGCCGGGCGGGGCGGCTCATCGGCGATGCCGCACAAGCGCAACCCGGTCGACTCCGTCCTCGTCACCGCTGTGGCGCGACGCGGCCCGGGCCTGGTCGCCACCCTGTTCACCGCGGCCGTGCAGGAGCACGAGCGGGCCGCGGGCGCCTGGCACGCCGAGTGGGAGCCCCTGCTCGAACTGCTGCACCTGGCCGGCGGGGCCGGCGCCCGGTGTTCCCGGATGCTGGAGGGCCTGCAGGTCCACCCGGACCGAATGCGGGCCAACCTCGACGTGTCGGGCGGACTCGTGCTGGCCGAGGCCGTCGCGGCGCGCCTCGCGCCCGCCCTCGGCCGCACCGCGGCGCACGACCTCGTCACCCGCGCCGCCGCCCAGCCGTCGTTCCGGGAGGCGCTGCTCGCCGACACCGACACACACGCCAACCTGTCCGAGCGGGAGGTGGACGAGGCGCTCGACCCGTACGGCTGGCTGGGATCGGTCGACCCGTTCATCGACCGCGCGCTGGACGCCCACCGGGCGGCGAAGCCGTGACACCCCGGCTGCAAATCACGATGGACGGCGCGGCCGACGCGCCGGTGCTGCTGCTCGGCAGCTCCCTCGGCACCACCGGTGCCATGTGGGAGCCGCAGGTGGCGGCGCTCGCCGAACGGTTCCGGGTCATCCGGTACGACCACCTAGGCCACGGCCGGTCGGCGGTCCCGGCCGGGCCGTACACGATCGACCTGCTGGGCCGGGAGGTGCTGCGGCTCCTGGACGAGCTGGGCCTCCCGCGGGTCCACTACGCGGGCCTGTCTCTCGGCGGCATGGTCGGCATGTGGCTGGCCGCGCACGCGCCCGATCGGCTGCGGCGGCTGGCGGTGCTCTGCACGTCGGCGTCACTCGGCCCGCCCGAGAGCTGGCAGGCACGGGCGGCGACGGTCCGGGCGGGCGGGCTGGCGGCGATCGCCGACGTCGTGGTGGCCCGGTGGTTCACCCCGACCTTCGCCGCGGCCCGGCCGAACCTGGTCGACGGCTACCGGGCCCTCCTGGCCGCCACGCCCCCTGCCGGCTACGCGGCCTGCTGCGAGGCGATCGCGGTCATGGACCTCCGATCCGACCTCGACAAGGTCGAGGCGCCGACGCTGGTGATCGCGGGAGCGGAGGACCGCGCCGCGCCGGTGGACCATGCCCGCGAGATCGTGGCACGTATCCCGCACGCGCGGCTGGCCGTCGTGGCTCAGGCGGCGCACCTAGCCAACGTCGAGCAACCCGAACAGGTGTCCCGACTCCTGGTGAACCACTTCGACGAGGAACAGGCTGACCGATGAACGAACGCGAGCGGCATGAAGCAGGCATGACGGTACGCCGGCAGGTGCTCGGCGACGCGCACGTCGACTCCGCGATCGCCGGCACGGACGGGTTCACCGCCGACTTCCAGGACTTCATCACCCGGTACGCGTGGGGGGAAATCTGGACCCGGCCCGGCCTGGACCGGCGTACTCGCAGCTGCATCACCCTCGCCGTCCTCGCCACCCTGGGTCACGATGAGGAGCTGGCGATGCACGTGCGCGCTGCGCTGCGTAACGGGTTGACCCCGGAGGAGGTCGGCGAGGTTCTGCTCCAGGTCGGCGTCTACGCTGGCGTACCGGCGGCGAACCGGGCGTTCAAGGTGGCCCAACAGACCCTGCGGCAGGAGGCCGGATGAGCGAGGAGGCGGCGCGGACCCCGGAATTCGTCCAGTCGCTGGAACGCGGGCTGGCGGTCATCCGG
>NZ_JBEZZJ010000045.1:0-55001 GCF_040639095.1 Micromonospora sp. NPDC023966
CTCGGCGGCGCGGTGATCGTGGCTGGTGTGGCGGTGGTGGTGAGCACCGAGCGTCCGCGCGGGTCGGCGGCCGTCGCGGTCAGGGACAGCGGAAGTAGCGCCGCCTCCGCCGCTCCTCGACCGTCAGCCGCCAGGCTCGGAGCAGCCGCTTGGCGCGCTGCACGCGTGGACATGTTCCGTCAGGACGGCAGTGCGGGCAGCGCTTGCGAGTGTGAAGGTCCACCATGAAGCCGGCGGCCATGACAAGGAATGGCGGCTCAGGTTCCCTGATGCTAGTCACCTGCGCATGATAGATGACTAGTCCCTATGACTACTAGGCGTGCGTCAAGCTGATACGTGACTAGTTGTCGGACACCTAGCGTCCGAGACATGTCCAAGAAGCTGCGACTGGTCGGCTCGGCGGAGATCCGCGTGCTCCTGGGCGGTGTGTCGCGGCAGCGGGCATACCAGATCACCAGTCGCCGGGACTTCCCCGAGCCCGTTGCCATGCTCCAGATGGGCAACGTCTGGCTCGCCGAGGACGTCGAGAAGTGGATCGCCGAGAAGCGGCCCGAAATGGACTAAGCCCCGCCCTGCCGATCATGGACAGGTCCCCGAGGCTGCAGCGTCGGCCCTAGGATCGCGATGATGCAGGAGGTTGGGCTGACGGTTCGGCCAGCGGGCCTGGCGGATGTTCCTTCATTGGTGGAGTTGCGCCTGGCCAACGCCGAGGCGCACCTCGCTCTCGACCCTGACGTCTACCGCGTTCCGCGGCGTGAGGCGGTGGTCCGCCACTTCACGGCCATGCTGGGCGACGAGGCGGGGCGGGACGCGGTTCTCGTCGCCGAGGCTCCTGATGGCCGGGTGGTCGGGATGATCGAGGTGCTGCGGCAGTCCGATCCGCCGGAGCATCAGATCCTGCGTCCTGAGCCTTCGGCGCAGGTGCACACGGTTGTGCTGCCCGACGCGAGGGGGCTAGGGGTGGGAGCAGCGTTGCTGAAGGCGGCCGAACGGTGGGCAACCGATCGAGGGATCACGTACCTGTCGGCCGGCATCCACCACCGCAACGTCGGTGCGGTGCGCTTCTACGGTCGGCACGGCTTCACCGACGCCGGTTTCTCCCTCGGCAGGCGTTTGGGTTTGCGGTGATGACTCGTACGCCCAGCCGCGCGTTGTCTGCGGAAGATCAGCGCGATCCCCGGTGTAACAACTGCGCCGCGTCGCGGAGGAAACGATCTTCCGCCGCGGCAGCGGACGGCGACACGTCCCGCAGGGTCGGGAAGTTGTGGACCAGTCCGGGCTCACGTCGATGCACCACCGGCACGCCGGCGGCCCGCAGACGCACGGCGTAGGCGTCACCCTCATCGCGCAGAGGATCGTGTTCGGCGGTCACGACGACGGCCGGCGGCAGACCTCGCAGGTCCGCGACGAGCGGATTGGTCAACGGCGAGTCGCGGATGCCGGGATCGGGCAGCCACATCGCCACCCATCGACGAAGGGCATCGGCGTCGAGCAGCCAGCCTCGACCCTTGTCCTCCACGCTGGGGCAGCGGAGCGTGGGATCGGTGTTCGGGCAGACCAGCAGCTGCGCCAGCAAGGGGACCTCGCCGCGCAGCCGCAGCGCCGTCAGGATCGCGATGAGACCGCCCGCCGAGTCCCCGGCCACCGCAACCGGTGTCCCGCCGTCCGCCACCCGCCTGACCACCTCCACCGCGTCGTCGACCGCCGCGGGCCAGGGATGTTCCGGCGCACGTCGATAGTCGACCGCGACCACCGACGCCGCCGTGGCCACTGCGAGCCGCCGCACCTGCGCGTCGTGCGTGTCGAGATCACCGAGCACGAACCCGCCGCCGTGCAGGTAGACGACCACGATGCCCGCGTCCCGCTCGTACACCCGTACCGGGACACCCGCCATCGTCGTGTCGACGGTCGGGACCTCCGGTCCCGGCGTACGCGCCGCGGCGCGTTGGCGCGCTGCCTGACGCGACACCGCCACGTCCGTTTCGCCGGCCGGGGGCTGAGCCCTCGCTGTCTGCAACAGGGCGGCCAAGTGTTCGTCAGCGATCCAGTCCTCCGGCACGCACTCATGCTAGAAGGTCGGCCGGCCTCGGCTCACCGGCATATCCGCGCACCGACGGCCCTCCGCCATGGATGCCGCTGTGGAATGATTCCGCGAATGGCCAGCTATGACGTGGCGCTTGTCCTGCTCGTCGACCCCTCCGGCGCCGTTCTGCTGCAGCATCGTGACGAGCACGCGCCCGTCTCGCCGAACCAGTGGAGCCTGCCCGGCGGCCACCTCGAACCCGGTGAGACGCCGGAGCAGGCCGCCCGCCGGGAACTGCTGGAGGGGACCGGCCTGACCGTGGGCGAGCTGCACCCCCTGTGGACCGGCCCGCGCCCGTACGAGGAGGGCTTCCCGCACACGGTGACAATCCACGTCTTCCGCGGCGCCACCGACGCAACTCAGGAGGACGTGGTGCTCGGCGAGGGCCGGGCGATGGTCTTCGTCCCCCGTGACGAGGTGCTCGACCGGGAGCTGGCCGTCTCCTCGGCGCTGGTCCTACCGCTTCACCTCGGTCGGCCCGACGGTTCGACCGGCATGATCGTCCGGTCCTGATCTTCCGTTCGGGCTGGTCGCGACCGGGCGGATCGGACAGACTCGCGGGCACCGGGCGCGACGAGGTTCGAGGAGACGCGGTGCGGGTGCTTCTGGTGGAAGACGACCTGCGAGTCGCGTCCGCGCTCGCCGCCGCACTGCGGCGCCGGGGCAACTCGGTGATCACGGCCACGACCGCGTCGGAGGCGGCCGAGGCCGGGCCGGTCGATCTCCTGCTGCTCGACCTCAACCTGCCGGACCGGGACGGCCTGGCGCTGTGCCGGGAGATCCGCCGGCACAACGAGGACATCGCGATCATCGCGGTGACCGCCCGCTCCGACGAGCGGGACCGGGTGGCGGGGTTGCGGGCCGGCGCCGACGACTACGTGGTGAAGCCGTTCTCGATGGCGGAGCTCCAGGCCCGGATCGAGGCGGTGATGCGCCGCGCCGCCCGGGCCTCCCGGGCCGAGGCGGCGCTGGAGGTCGGCGACCTGCGCCTGGACCTCAACGCCCGGCGGGTCTGGCTCGCCGGCCGGGAGGTGGCCCTGACCCGCAAGGAGTTCGCGCTGCTGATGGCGCTGGCCCGGCAGGCCGGGACGGTGGTGCCCCGGGAGCGCCTGCTGATGGACGTCTGGCAGACCACCTGGGGCGGCGGCCACACCCTCGACGTCCACGTCGCGGCACTGCGGGGCAAGCTCGACGACGCCGGCCTGGTGGAGACCGTACGCGGGGTGGGCTACCGGCTCCGGCCCGGGTGACCCGCCGATCCTCAGATCCATCTCAAGAAATCGCCCGCCGTCGACCGTGGACGGGGTGGCTGGCGTGTGCTGTCCGCACCGAGTCATCCCACCTGTTCTGGAGCTTCCATGAGAGACAGACGGACGACGGCCCTCCTCGCCGCCCTGCTCGCCGCCGCCCTGGCGGCGTTCACCGGGCCGATGCCCGCGCAGGCCGACCCGGCCGAGCCGAGCCAGGTCCAGGGCCTGACGGTCGTGCAGGGCGACGGCTACGCCACCCTGGCCTGGACGCCGGTCGACGGCGCCACCGACTACCAGATCGAGCGCACCCCGGTCGCCGCCGACGACACGGCGACCGGACCGGCGGTGATCACCGGGGTCTGGCGGCCGAACCGCCAGATCCACAACTCCTCGCCCACCTTCGCCGACGCCGGGTTCAACCCGGGCGCCCGGTTCCAGTGGCGGGTCCGCGCCCGCGTCGGCACCACCGCCGAGCCGTACTCGGCGCCGGTCTCCGGCACCACCAGGGCCCCGTGGGGCGACCCCGCCGTGCCGGGTGAGAACCTCCGGACCCAGTGGGAGACCACCCTCGCGGCGCAGTACACCAGCGACGTCAACGAGTACGCGTACACCGCGGCGGTCGACGAGTTGAGCGACCGCGTCCGGGTGACCGAGATCGGCCGGACCGCGCTGGGCCGCCCGATCAACATGTTCGTCATCGGCTACCCCACCCCGCCGGCCACCCCGGCGGCGGTGGCGGCGACCTCGCCGCTGATGATCAACTGCAACGTGCACGGCAACGAGCCCGGTGACCGGGAAGCCTGCCTGATCATGGCGCGCCAACTGGCCTTCAGCGACGACCCGCGGACGCTGGACCTGCTGTCGCACACCACCGTGCTGATCGTGCCCACCATCAACGGGGACGGCCGGGCGGCCAACACCCGGGGCAACTCCACCGGCCAGGACCTCAACCGGGACTACTCGCTGGTCCGCCAGCCGGAGACCTTCGCGCTGGTGCGGATGCTGCGCGACTACCGCCCGGTGGCCGGCTACGACGGGCACGAGTTCGGCAACTCCAGCGCCGGCGACCTGCCGATGCTGCCGCCGCGGCACCAGAACGTCGCCCAGCCGATCTTCGACGAGTCGCAGCACATGATCGAGGGCCACATGTACACCGAGGGCGCGAAGGACGGCTGGTGGCCCTGCCCGTACGGGTGCAACGGCGGCGGGAACGTGGGGCTCGGCGAGGAGACCATCCTGCGCAACACCCTGGGGCTCAAGAACGTGGTGAACTCCCTGCTGGAGCTGCGCAGCGCCGGCGGCACCACCCGGCCGGACGAGGGCAACACGGCGAACAACCGGCGGCGCAAGGCCTACTCGGCGCTCTGGACGTTCCAGCAGTTCCTCGACTACCACCGGGCCAACCTCAAGGAGATCACCTCGGCGCGGGCCGACGCGATCACCTTCCAGGTGTCGAACACCGGGCGGATCGTCTTCCGCGGCTCCCGGCCGATCGCGGCGTACCCGGCGCCGCACCCGGGCGAAGCCCCGCCGCCGCTGGACGCCCCGCGCGACGACCAGATCCTCACCGAGGCGCCGTGCGCCTACCGGCTCACCGAGGAGCAGTACCACGGGGAGCGCACCGACGGCCCGGCCGGCCAGCGGACCACCGTGGCGCAGCGGCTCGCCGCGCACGGCTGGAAGGTGGTCAAGGCCGCCGACGGGTACGTGGTGCCGCTGGCCCAGCCCGAGCGAGGGCTGATCCCGCTGCTCCTCGACGGGCAGGCGGTGGAGAAGCTGGTCGCCGCCGAGCGGGTGTACCCGACGGTGACCGGCCCGCGCGACGGTCCGCTGGTGGTCTCCGGCGTCACCTGCCTGCGGGACGCCACGGTGACCGGCCCGGTCCGGGTCCGGCCCGGCGGCACGCTGGTCGCCACCGGCTCGTCGATCACCGGCCCGGTGGACGCCACCGGCGCCGCCGGCGTCTTCCTGACCGACAGCACGGTCACCGGCCCGGTCCGGATCGCGCAGGGCACCGGGCCCGTGGTGGTCGTCGACGCCACGGTCGAGGGTCCGGTCGACGTGTCCGGCAACCAGGGCGACGCGCCGCTGCTGGCAGCCAACACGGTCACCGGCCCGCTGCGCTGCGACGGCAACACCCAGGCACCGGTCAACCTCGGGCTGAGCAACTCTGCGCAGGGCCCGAAGAGCGGCCAGTGCGCGAGCCTCTGACCCGTTGATCGTCGTACCGGCAGGTCCGGCCTTCCGGGCCTGCCGGTACGACCTGACCCGACCGGAGAACGCCGTGGAACGCCCCGTCATCCCCCCGCGATCCCGATCTCTCCCCCGGCTCCGGTGGCCGGCCCGCCGGCGACGGACCGCTGCGCTCGCCGCGGTCGCGCTGTCCCTGGTGCTCACCGGCACGGGCTGCTCCGGCGCCGGCACCGCCTCGCCGGCCGCGGCCGGCGCCGCCGCGCCGGAGGCGGCGCCCGTCGTGAGCGGCCCGCTGTGCGATCTGCTGCCCTCCGGCAGCGACCCGGGCAACCCGGCCGCCCTCACCGGTCAGCCGGCCGAGGCGGCCCTGCAGTGGCTGCCCGTCCTCACCACGTTCGAGGCGGCGGTGCGGGCGTCCGGCATGTCCGCCGACCTGCACGGCGGCTCGGGGTTGACCATCCTGGCCCCGACCGACGACGCGTTCGCCGCAAAGTTCTCCGAGGACAACCTGGACCACCTGTTACTGGCCGACCGGGACAAGCTCCGCGGCCTGCTCCGCGAACACCTCGTCGCCGGGTCGCTGTCCCTGGCCGACCTGGTGGCCGCCGGCAAGGTCACCACGCTCGCCGGCACCACGGTGACGGTCACCGGGGGCGGGGGGAGCGCCCGCCTGGCCGACCAGGCCGACACCGTGTGCGCCGACTACCAGGTCGCCAACGCGCGGATCCACATCATCAACCACGTGCTCGGCAGCCTGCCCACCACCGGCGGCGAGGGCGGGCACCGCGCCCACTGACCGCACGAGCTGAGTCTTGACCCGGGAAACCGCCGGTCATACGTTCCGATCGATCTCGCTAGATCTCCCGCCGAGTGAAACGAGGCCTCCTGATGCGCCTGTCGAAGCGTCCGCACAGGGCGATCCGCACGAGAAGAACGGCCGGCGTCGCCGCGCTGCTCCTGCTGGCCGGTCTGACGCCGTTGCTCGGAGGCGCCCCGGCCGGCGCCGTCCCCACGCCCCCCAACTGCAGCAACGACCCTGCCGCCCGGCTGTCCACCGTGCCCAGCCCCGAGTCCGCGCTGGGCTTCCCGCTCGGCACCGGCCAGGAGCGGGCCGTCACCAACGACGAGGTCCGTAGCTACCTGAACGCCGTCGACGCCGCCTCCGACCGCGTAGTCACCGGCGTCATGGCGACGAGCGTGCTCGGCCAGCCGCTGCCGTACGCCATCGTGTCGAACGAGCGGCACGTCCGGCGGGGCGCGCTGCAGCAGATCGCCGACGACATCCGCGATCTGCGGGATCCGCGCCGGACCACGGCGAAGAAGGCCGCCGAGACCGCGACCGACCGCCCGGCCATCGTCTGGGTGGCCGCGAACGTGCACGGCGGGGAGAAGAGCGGCACGGACGCGGCGCTCAAGACCCTGTACGAGCTGGCATCCGGTCTGTCCTGCGCGGTCGCGGAACGGAACGACAATCTGGTGACCGTCATCGTGCCCACCCAGAACCCCGACGGCCGCGACGCCAGCCGCCGGCAGAACGAGTACGGCTTCGACATGAACCGGGACTGGTTCGCCCGGACCCAGCAGGAGACCGACGGCAAGATCGAACTCCTGCGGCAGTACCCGCCGCAGGTCTTCGTCGACGCGCACGAGATGACCGGCCAGAAGTACTTCTTCCCGCCCAACGCCGACCCGATCCACCACGAGATCGCCAGCGAGAACGTCGACTGGATCAACCGGATCGGCGAGGCCAACAAGGCCGGCTTCGGCTTCAACGGCGCCTGCGGCGGCGCGGTCACCACGGAGTGCTACTTCAACTACTCGACGTACGACCTGTTCTTCATGGGCTACGGCGACTCGGTCCCGGCCGCCGGCTTCGGCGCCGCCGGCATGACCTTCGAAAAGGGCAGCGCGTCGGCGGTGGCCGACCGGGTCCAGCAGCAGTTCCACACCCAGTGGTCCACCCTCGGCTGGGCCGCCGCGAACAAGCACGAGGTGCTGACCAGCTACTTCAAGATCTGGACGGACGCGCTCGCCGAGGGCAGGGCCGGGACGCTGGAGCCGAACGAGGTGGTCCAGCCGACCAACAGCGTCCAGTTCCCGGTGCCGGACGTCAAGATCCGCTCGTACTTCCTGCTCCCCGACCGGCAGCTCGGCGACGTGCGCCAGCTGGTCGAGCGGCTGCGCCGGATGGACGTCGAGGTCTACGAGGTGACCAAGCCGACGAAGGTGCCCACCGCCCGGGTCTTCGGCGGGCGCACCGCGACCGACGTCACGGTGCCGGTGGGCGCGTACTGGATCCCGATGGACCAGCCGCAGAAGCACTGGATCCAGGCGATCATGGGCGAGGACCCCTACGTCCCGTTCCCCTACTTCTACGACGTGTCGTCCTGGAGCAACCCGCTGCTCATGGGCGTGGACACCATCTACACGGGTGACGACGTCCGGCCGCAGGCCCGACTGGTCCGGCAGATCACCGGCGGCAGGGCCTCGGCGGCCGGGGCGAAGGGGTCGTACGCGTACCCACTGGACTCGGCGGCGGCGGCCGAACTCACCTTCCGGCTGCTCGGCCAGGGCGTGCCGCTCGTCCGTGACCTCGACACCAGCGTGGTGGGCTTCCCCGCGAAGAGCCTGACCCAGGAGATCGACCGGCTGGCCCGGTCGCTCGGGGTGACCCTGAGCCCGAGCGGCGCGGCGGCCGGCGGGAGCCCCCTGGACCTGCCGGATGTCGGGCTGTTCCAGGGCACCGGCATCTCCACCACCTCCGGCTCGCACGGCGAGGCCCGGTACGTGCTCGGCAAGCGGTGGGGGCTCGACCTCAAGCCGGTGACCACCGCCGACATCAACGACAACACCCCGGCGTTCACCGAGCGCACCGTGCTGCTCGTGCCGGACGGCAGCAGCTCGACCGGCGGGCTCACCGCCGCCGGGCAGGCCAACCTGCGGAGCTGGATCGCCCAGGGCCACACCTATCTCGGCCTGCGCAACGAGGGCACCCGGATGGCCCGGGCCGCCGGCCTCACCTCCACCACCGAGAAGACGAAGCCGGCGGACTACCGGATGATCGGTTCGCACCTGCGGGTCGACGTCGACGGCAGCAGCCCGGTCGCACTCGGCCGCCCGGCGGAGGACTTCGAGTTCAACAACAGCGACTCGATTCTGAACCCGAGCAGCACCGGCACCAACGTCCTCAGCTACCCGTCCGACGACACCTTCTGGGCGAACGGCTACACGGTGCGCAGCGACGTGTTGAAGGGCACGGTCGCGCTGGTGGACGAGCCCACCGGCGCCGGTCGGGCCGTGCTGTTCGCGTTCAACCCGCTCTTCCGGGCGTACAACGAGAACGGGCTGCACCTGGTGGCCAACGCCCTGCTCTATCCGTCGGGTCCGGCGGCGGACCGTGGCACCGCGCGGCGTACGACCGGTGTCGACCCCGCCCGGGCGGCTGCGGCGGCCCAGCCGGTGGCGGACGACCTGGGCGGCGAGTGGCGCCCGATCACCGTCGAGGTGGCGGCCGGTGACCGCGGTCGTGCCGAAGCGGTCGTCGCCCGGTACACCGACACCGCCCGGGTCTCCGTGGCGGGAGGGTCGGCCTACCTGGTGATCCCGAATCCGGCCGGCCTGCAGGCCGACGAGCACCCGTTCCTGCGTGACCTGGTGGGCGCCCTCCGGGACGCGCAGATCCCGCTCCGTTCCCTGGTGGGCTGACGCACCGTCCCGTACCGACACGAAGGCCGCCGACCCGCACGGGGTCGGCGGCCTTCGCCGTCAGGACCGGGTTCAGCGCTCCGTGGCGGGGACGTAGTCCCGCTCGGCGTAGCCGGTGTAGATCTGCCGCGGGCGGCCGATCTTGGTCTCCGGGTCGTTGATCATCTCGCGCCACTGGGCGATCCAACCGGGGAGCCGGCCCAGGGCGAAGAGCACCGTGAACATCTTGGTCGGGAAGCCCATGGCCTTGTAGATCAGGCCGGTGTAGAAGTCCACGTTCGGGTAGAGCCGGCGGGAGACGAAGAAGTCGTCGGCGAGGGCGATCTCCTCCAGCTGCACCGCGAGGTCGAGCAGCGGGTCCGGCTTGGACATCCGGCCGAGCACATCCTGGGCTGCCTTCTTCACGATGGCGGCCCGCGGGTCGTAGTTCTTGTAGACCCGGTGGCCGAAGCCCATCAGCTTCACGCCGTCCTGCTTGTCCTTGACCTTCTGCACGAAGGACCGGACGTCGCCGCCGTCGGCCTGGATCTTCTGGAGCATCTCCAGCACGGCCTGGTTGGCGCCGCCGTGCAGCGGGCCGAAGAGCGCGTTCACGCCGGCCGAGACCGAGGCGAACAGGTTGGCGTTGCTGGAGCCGACCAGCCGCACGGTCGAGGTGGAGCAGTTCTGCTCGTGGTCGGCGTGCAGGACGAAGAGCATGTCCAGCACGCGGGCCATCACCGGGTCGACCTCGTACGGCTCGGCCGGCACGCCGAAGGTCATCCGCAGGAAGTTCTCGACGTAGCCCAGCGAGTTGTCCGGGTAGAGCAGCGGCTGGCCGATCGACTTCTTGTACGCGTAGGAGGCGATGGTGGGGACCTTCGCCATCAGCCGCACCGTGGACATCTCCACGTGGTCGGAGTCGAACGGGTCCAGGCTGTCCTGGTAGAAGGTCGAGATGGCGCTCACGGCCGAGGAGAGCACGGCCATCGGGTGCGCGTCGCGCGGGAAGCCGTCGAAGAAGCGGCGCATCTCCTCGTGCAGCAGCGAGTGCCGGCGGATCCGCTCGCTGAACTCGGTCAGCTGCGTCTGGGTCGGCAGCTCGCCGTAGATCAGCAGGTACGAGACCTCCAGGAAGGAGGACTTCTCGGCCAGCTGCTCGATCGGGTAGCCGCGGTACCGCAGGATGCCCGCGTCACCGTCGATGTAGGTGATCGCGGACGAGCAGGACGCGGTGTTCACGAAACCGGGGTCGTACGTCGTCATCCCGGTTTCCTTCAGCAGCTTGCCCACCCCGATTCCGGCGGGGCCCTCGACCGCGGGCTGCACCGGCATCGACAGCTGCCCACCGGGGTGGTCGAGCTTGACTTCCGTCATCTGTTCCTCGCTTCGCCGGCAAGATCTTCGTTGAATTGCCTTCGCTTTTACCGTAATCACGGTGGGGAGGACACCGCTCGCGATGGTTCCGTGGTGAGGTATGCGTCACCCGATTCCCGACTTGCCGGCTCGGAAACCCTGTGGAAGCGCGACCACCCCGGGCTGGGAAGGCTACCCGCCGTCGCTGTGGATGATCACGAGAGGGTGAGCCGGCGCAGCGCACCGTCGGCATCCACGCGGTAGAGGTCGAGGCGGTTGGCGCCGGCGGCGAAGAGCCGGTCGTCCGGGAGCAGGGCGGCGAACCGCCGGCCGCCGTGGTCCGGCGGGACCACCGGCACGACGGCGCCGACCGTGCCGTTGACCGCGACCGCGAGACGCGTCCCGTCCGGCACCGAGGCGGGCACCGTCCCCCAGACCAGCGCGGGCAACTGCCCGTGCGCCGGGTCGACGTCGCGGAACGCGGCGAGGTCGCCCACGGTGGCCGTACCGCCGGGCGGCTTGTCCCCGACCCGGGTGCCGACCAGCGGGTCGGGGGCGGGCGCCGCGGGCGGGGCCGGAACCCCGCCGGTGATCGGCACCGGCTGGCCGGGCCGGTCGTAGAAGCGCTTGTCGGCGTGCCCGCGCGGGGCCTGCTTCGCCGAGCGGCCGTCCATCCGCCAGGGGATCCGCACGTGCGTCTCGTCGGCGATCGTCGGCAGCAGGTCCACGTGCTCCCAGTTCCGGTCGTCGACCCGGCCGGCCCGCTGGCCGGGTTCCTTGACGAACATCGGCACCCAGGCCACCTGGTCGGCCGCGTGGTTGATGGCGTCCATCCCCCGGCCCTGCCAGTCCTTCCGGAAGCTCACCCCGTGGTCGGCGGTGACCAGCACCAGCGCCTTGTCGTAGAGGCCGCTGGCCCGCAGGGTACGCAGCGTCTCGCCGATCAGCCGGTCGGTGTAGCCGAGCTGGGCGAGGTGCCGGGCCCGGGCCAGGTCCACCCACCCGGTCCCGTCGTTGGGCAGGTCCTCCGGGGCGGCGTAGTGCGCCCCGGAGGGCAGGTACGCCCATGGCGAGTGCGGCATCAGCAGGTGCAGGAAGTGCAGGGTGGGCCGGGCGGCCGGGCGCAGCCCGGCGAGGAAGGCGGTGAACCGGGCCGGCTGGTTGTCGTCGAGGGTGTCCCAGCGGAACTTCGGGTCGGCCGGCACCGGCTCGGCCGCGTCCAGCCCCGCCTCGGCCCGGGTCTGCTCCCGGTAGGAGTCCTCCGGGTCGATCCGGCTGTCCACCGGGGCGGTGACCTGGCGCAGCAGCTTCCCGCTCTCCCGCACCAGCACGCCGAGCCCTTGCTCCGGGCTGACCGGCTGCTCGCACCGGCTGGGTGGGCAGAGCCGGGTGATGCTCTCCTCGGCCCTGATGTCGTACAGGCCGCCGAGGGCGGTGAACAGGTTGTCCGGGTACTGCGAGTAGTGCGGGGCGAACGGCTGGGCCGGGTAGCGCCCGGTGAGCATGGCGGGCAGCGCGTAGGGGGTCCAGCCGCTAACGCCGGTGGCGTTGCGGTACCAGGTCGAGCCGGCGGCCAGCTCGGCGAAGTGCGGATAGCGGGCGGCGTCGATCCGGCCGTCCGGGCCGAGCAGGGAGACCAGCGGCAGCTCGTCCAGGACGATCATGACCACCGGCGGGTGGGCGCCCGCGCCGGCCACCCCGGCCGCGCCGCCGTGCCCCCGGGGCAGCACCACGGCCGAGGCCGGCGAGGCGAACAGGAACAGGCCGACGAACACCAGTGGACCGACCGCGGCCACCCGCAGCACCCGGGCCGGCACCCGCCACCGCCGGTGCGCGGCCGCCGCGGCGGCGCCGGCCAAGCCCGCAACGAGCAGCAGGGGTACGCCCCGCAGCGGCGTGACGTGCCGGCCCACCTGGACCGCGAGGGCGGCCAGCAGCAGCCCCACGACCAGCGTGTGCACGGCGGCCCGGGCCAGCCGTCCGGCGACCAGGCCGAGCGCGCCGAGCAGGGCGAACGGCACGGTCGGCGCGATCGCGATCAGCGCCACCAGGAGCAGCACGTCGACCCGGGAGGCGCGGTGGAACAGGAAGAAGTCGGGGCTACGGCCGAGCACGTCCAGCAGCGGCTGGGTGACCACCAGCCCGACCAGCGCGACCACCTCCAGCAGCCGGCCCGCCTCGCCGCGCCAGCCGCCGCGGTCCCGGGGCCGGTCCGGGGTCGCCGCCGGGGCCCGCGGAGGCGCGAGGGTGCCCTCAGCCACCCACCACCACCTGGTAGAGGGTGCGGGTGCCGGACGGCAGTTCGGTCCGGCCGACGACCCGCCCGCGCGCCGCGAGCAGCGACTCGAACACCTCCCGGCGGTAGTCCGGGAAGAGCCCGTCCGGCTTGTTGGCCAGCAGCCGGCGGGCCATCGGGTCGTCGGGGTGGACGAACTCGACCACCAGGCTGCCGCCGGTCACGGTCAGCTCGGTCAACTGGTCCAGCACCGCGGGCAGCGGCACGTTCCGGCCGATCGCCAGGTGGTGCACCACGGCCAGGGCGAGCACCACGTCGGCCCGGGCCCGGTCGGCGAAGGCGGCCCGCTCGACGCCACGCCAGCCGCCGCCGGGCGACGGGTCGGCCAGGTCCATCACCAGCGGCAGGATCCGCTCCTCCCCCTCGTCACGCAGCGCGCGGTAGAGGGCGTCGACCACGGCCGGGTCCTGCTCGACGGCGACCACGTGGTCGGCGTGCCGGGCGGCGATCCGGGCGTACCGGCCGTCGTTGGCGCCCAGGTCGAGCACCCGGCCCGGCCCGGTGACGGCCACCGCCCGGTCGACGAATGCCTCCTTGGCCTGCCGGTCCGGCACGGAGTACGCGCAGGTGCGCTGGTAGTCCGACCAGTGGCTCTCCCCCGGCCGGTGGTCCAGCCGGCGGACCAGCTTCGCCAGGCCGCGGACGGTGGCCAGGGCCAGCTCGCGGGAGTAGCCGGCGGCCCGGAGCTGGGCGCGCACGGCGCTGGTGCTGGCCTCGGCGTTGCGGGCCTGCATGGCGCCGTGCAGGTGGACGTGGGTGAGCACCCCGGCCCGCCAGCGCCGCGCCCCGCCGAAGAGGCGGCGCATCTGGTCCGGCTCGATGCCGTCGATCCGGGCCCGCAGGAAGGGCTGGAAGTCCAGCCCGAGGTGGGCCTGGACCAGCAGCGGGTAGAGCAGGGTCTGGCAGAACTGCCGGTAGCCGGCCCAGGGCTCGCCGTCGCGGGCCGCCTCGAACGAGCCCACGTCGATGAAGACCGGCCGGGCTCCCCGCCACTGCAGGTTGTAGGCGGAGCCGTCCTTGGTGGTGAAGCCGGCGGCCAGCGCGGCGCGCAGCACGTCCAGGTGCAGCAGGGCGGCGTCCCGGAGCATCCCGTACGACCACTCGTAGGGGTGCGAGACGAACGGGATCCGCTCGTGGCGCAGCACCGCGGCCCAGGGCACGTCGACCGGGGTCGGGACCAGTTCCTCGGTGCCGCAGACCTGGCCGGTGGCGAGCAGGTCGCGGAAGAAGTCGCTGACAGCGAGGGCGCGCCAGTCGCGTGCGGACCGCTCGTCCAGCCCGCGCAGCACCTCGCCCGCGCGGTGGAAGACGCGGTTGCCGGGGTCGCGGAAGGAGCCGGGCTCGGCGCGCAGGCCGGTGTCGGGGAGCGCCACGCCGGTCAGCCCTGGTCGGTGGGCTGCCGGCGGAACCGGGCCACCAGCCGTCGCCAGTAGAGCTTGGCGGCCACCGCCACGCCGGCCACCCCGCCGACCACCGCCTGCACGATCAGGCTGCCGGATCCCGCGTCCAGGTAGGCCAGGTGCGTCACGGCTGCTTCCTTCCCCTCGCCGGTCATCGGAGTCCGGGCCCGATATGAGGGCTTTGGTGGTCTACGCCGGACTTGTTCCTCACCGTACGCCTCAGTTCCCGGCCGTGCGGGCCACACCGGTCACTCGTCCCCCGTCCGATCCGTTCAAGACGGCCCGGCCCACCGGCCCCTACCGTGACGGCATGACACCGCAGTTCGATCTCATCGGGATGGTCGTCACCGACATGGGACGCACCCTGGACTTCTACCGCCGGCTCGGGCTTCCGGTCCCGCCCGGCGCCGAACGCGAGCCGCACGTGGAGATCACCCTCGACAACGGCGTCCGGCTTGCCTGGGACACGGTCGAGACGATCCGCAGCTTCGACCCCAACTACACCCCGGCGACCGGCGGCTCCCGCGCCGGCCTGGCCTTCCGCTGCGCCGACCCGGCCGAGGTGGACCGCTGGTACGGCGAGCTCACCGCCGCCGGGTACCACGGCCACCGGCCGCCGTGGGACGCCTTCTGGGGCCAGCGGTACGCCGTCCTGCACGACCCGGACGGCAACGGCGTCGACCTGTTCGCCCCGCTCAAGTCCGACTGAGCGACCGCGGCCGGGTGGTGGGCGTCAGGCGCCGGCGGGCGGCAGGAGGCGGGTCGGGGGAACGCCGGCGAGTTCCTTCACCTCGCGGGTGAGGTGGGCCTGGTCGGCGTACCCGGCCAGGGCGGCGACCTCGGCGAGCGGGGTGCCGCCGCCGGCCAGGTCGAGGGCGCGGCGCATCCGCAGGATGCGGGCGAGGGTCTTCGGGCCGTACCCGAAGAGGAGCCGGCTGCGCCGGTGCAGGGCTCGCGCGCCGAGGCCGACCTCGGCGGCGGTGGCGGCGACGGTGGCACCGGCCGCCAGCCGGGCGGCGACTCGCGCCCCGAGCGGGTCCGGGCCACCGGCCACCCGCAAGCGGCCCAGCGCGACCTCCTCCAGCACGGCGGCGATCGACCGTCCGGGCGCGTCGGCCGCGGCGATGCGCTCGGCCAGCTCGGCGGCGGCCTGTCCCCACAGGTCGGCGAGGGGCACCCGCTGGTCCCGCAGCTCGTCGGCGGGCACCCCCAGGACGGCGGGTCCGGTGCCCGGCGGCAGCCGCAGGCCGACCCACCGCTCCCCCGGCACGCTCACGGACAGGTGCGCGGTGCGGTCGGGTCCGGCGACCAGCAGCCCGGCCCGGCTGGACCAGAGCAGGTCCAGGCAGCCGTCCGGCAGCACCCGCACCGGCCTTTCGCCGGGCGAGACGCTCGCCCACCGCACGGCCCCCGGAATCCCCGGGGCCGGACCCTCGCGGTACATCCCTCCACCCTGCCACGCCGTGGCCCGGTTCCCGCTCCGGATCTTGGCGGGTGTCCGTTCGCTGCGGACGGACACCCGCCGGGATCGGGCGGTCAGGCGCGGTGGTGCATGGCGAGGCGGAGCAGCGTGAAGCGGAGCGCGGTCGCCGCGAGGTTGGCGCCGACCAGGACGGTCAGCTCCAGGGCGCGGGGCGGGGTGTCGGCGGTGGCGTGCAGGACCGCCAGCGAGCCGCTGGTCAGGGCCAGGCCGAGGGCGAAGGCGAGCAGGCCCTGGAGGTGGTGCCGGCCGGCGTGCCGGCGGCCGGTGACGCCGAACGTGAGCCGCCGGTTGGCCGCCGTGTTGGCCACCGCGGTGACCAGCAGACGCCGAGGAGCGCCTGCGGCACCAGGATCGACCAGCTGCTCAGCCCGAAG
This sequence comes from Micromonospora sp. NPDC023966, assembly GCF_040639095.1. Taxonomy (NCBI): domain Bacteria; kingdom Bacillati; phylum Actinomycetota; class Actinomycetes; order Micromonosporales; family Micromonosporaceae; genus Micromonospora; species Micromonospora sp. NPDC023966. Next base: position 16,120 of record NZ_JBEZZJ010000045.1, read on the forward strand.
AGGCGGACCGAGAGGGTCATCAGCCAGAGCGAGGCGGGGGTCTTGTCGACGGTGATCGAGTTGGCCGCGTCCGAGGAGCCGTAGAAGAACGCCTTCCAGCTCTCCGAGCCGGCCTGCACGGCCGCCGAGTAGAACGCGTTGCCCCAGCCCGAGGCGCCCAGGCCCCAGAGGTAGAGCAGCGCGGTGGCCAGCAGCAGGCCGAGCAGGGCCGGCCGGGTCCAGCGCGGGTCGCGACGGTGCGGCTCGGCCGGGGTCCGGACCGGGTCCGGGGCGGGCGCGGGGGCCGGTCCGGTCGCGGGCGACCCGGCCGTGGGCGCGGTCAGCAGGCTCTCTGTTCTGTCCATGCCGGCAAGCCTCGGGCGGCCCGCTGACCCGCCCCCGTGCGCGGCCTATGCGTCGGCTGTGGATTCCGGCAGCCGCACCGTGAAGACGGTCCGGCCCGGGCGGCTCGCCACGTCGACCTCGCCGTGGTGGGCCTCGACCACGGCGGCCACGATGGCCAGGCCGAGGCCGGTGCTGCCGTGCGCCCGGGAGCGGGAGCTGTCGCCGCGGGCGAACCGCTCGAAGACCTCCGGTTGCAGCTCGGCGGGAATGCCGGGGCCGTCGTCGGTGACGCTCAGCTCGACGGCGCCGGTCACCCGCGCGAGCCGGGTGGTCACCGTGGTGCCGGGCGGGGTGTGCACCCGGGCGTTGGCGAGCAGGTTCGCCAGCACCTGGTGCAGCCGGTGGGCGTCGCCGGTGACGCTCACCGGCTCGTCGGGCAGGTCGAGCTGCCAGCGGTGCTCGGGGCCGGCCACGTGCGCGTCGCTGACCGCGTTGACCACCATGGCGGTGAGGTCGACCGGCTCGGCCGCGAGCGGCCGGCCGGAGTCGATCCGGGCGAGCAGCAGCAGGTCGTCGACGAGGCTGGTCATCCGGGTGCTCTCGGACTCCACCCGGCGAAGGGCGTGCGCCACGTCCGGCGGCACCTCGTCCCGGCCGCGCCGGGCCACCTCGGCGTAGCCGCGGATCGCGGCGAGGGGGGTGCGCAGCTCGTGGCTGGCGTCGGCGACGAACTGGCGTACCCGCATCTCGCTGGCCTGCCGGGCGGCGAGCGCGGCGGCGACGTGGCCGAGCATCCGGTTGAGCGCGCCGCCCACCTGCCCGACCTCGGTACGCGGGTCGGTGTCGCTCGCCGGCACCCGCACCGACAGGGCCACCTCGCCGCGGTCCAGCGGCAGCTCGGTGACCCGGGTGGCGGTGGCGGCGACCCGGTTCAGCGGGCGCAGCGCGGCCCGGACGATCAGCGCCCCGAGCCCGCCGGCGATGACCAGCCCGGCGGTGACCAGCCCGGCCTGGGCGACCAGCACCCACATGACGGTGTCCTGGACCCCGGCGAGCGGGATGGCGACGGCCCCCAGCACGCCGTTCGACGACCGATGGGCCACCGCGCGATAGTCGCCCCGGTCGCCGACCTCGACGGTATGGGGCCGCCCGTCGAGTGGTAGCGCGACGAGCGTGGCGATGTCGGCGGCCGGTACGGTCTCGACCTCCCCCGACTCGGCCCGGGTGGTCGCGGTGGTGGCTCCGCAGGCGGTCCGCAGGGCGATCGAGCCGGGCGGGAACCCGCGCGGCGGCTCCAGTTCCGGCAGGTCGCAGGGGTCCGTCCGGCGCGGGTCACCGGGCGGACGCAGCCACGGCGGCCCGTCTCCGGTGCGCCGGTCGGCGATGGTGAGCTGGTTGTCCACCTGGCCGATCAGGAAGTGCCGCAGGGCGATCGTGGTCAGGCCGCCGATGCCGATGCTGACCAGGGCCAGCAGCGCCACCACGGACACCACGAGGCGGCGGCGCAGCGACCAGCCGGCCAGCCGCTGCCGCAGCCCCCCGCCCCGGTCACTCCGCGGGCTTGAGGACATAGCCCGCGCCGCGCAGGGTGTGGATCATGGGCTCGCGGCCCGCGTCGATCTTCTTGCGCAGGTACGAGATGTACAGCTCGACCACGTTGGCCTGGCCGCCGAAGTCGTAGTTCCAGACCCGGTCGAGGATCTGCGCCTTGCTCAGCACCCGGCGCGGATTGCGCATCAGGTAGCGCAGCAGCTCGAACTCGGTGGCGGTGAGGTTGATCAGGTCGCCGGCGCGGCGTACCTCGTGGCTGTCCTCGTCGAGGCTGAGGTCGCCGACGCTGAGCACGGCCTCCTCGCGGGCGGCCACCGCGAACCCGGAGCGGCGCAGCAGGGCGCGCAGCCGGGCGATCACCTCCTCGAGGCTGAACGGCTTGGTGACGTAGTCGTCGCCGCCGACGGTGAGCCCGGCGATCCGCTCCTCCACCGCGTCCCGGGCGGTCAGGAAGAGCACCGGCACGGTGGGCGCCTGCTCGCGCAGCCGGCGCAGCACCTGGAAGCCGTCCAGGTCCGGGAGCATGACGTCGAGCACCACGGCGTCGGGCTTGACCTGGCGGGCGGCGCTGATCGCCGCCATCCCGTTGCCGGCGGTGGTCACCTGCCAGCCCTCGTAGCGCAGCGCCATCGACAGCAGGTCGGTGAGCGTCGGCTCGTCGTCCACCACCAGCACCCGCACCGGTTCGCCGTCCGGTCGGCGCAGCTCGATCCGGCCCTGCGCGGCCTGCCCGTTCATGACCATGACCCCCATCGTGGGCGCACCCGCTGTGCCGGTCCTGTCCCGATCCTGTGTACCAGCTGTGCGGGCCGGACGCCGGGATCCGCGCGGAGCGGGCGGACGCACAGCCGGACCACAGGCACGGCCCACGTCCCCTCCAGCCACGAGCGGCACGCTCACCGCATGAGCGCGGACGGGTTCTTCGAGGTCCACTGGTGGTGGCGGGCGACGGCACCAGGTCGCGGCGCGGCGTCAGACGCGCCGAGCTGGAGTCGCCGTAGGGCGGTCCGGGTGGCGGTGTCCGATCGTACGGCGCTTCCGGCGGCCCGGCGCGCGGTGGCCCGCCGGCTGGCCGGGCTGCGCGCGGCCGACCTGGAGCTGTCCCGGGCGCACCGGGCCGCCGGCCGGCCGGTGCCGGTCGGCCCGCTGCTGCGTGAGCTGGTAGCGGTGTCGCTGGGCGCGGCGGAGGCGAGCGGCGGGGCGGTGGACCCGACGGTCGGCGCGGCCCGGCTGCGCCGGTCGGTGACCCCGCTGCCGGCGTGCGGCTCGGGCTGGGGTCGGGTGGACCGGGGCGAGGGCTGGCGAGCGGTGTCGCTGCGCGGCGACCTGCTGGCAGTGCCGCCGCCGCTCTGGCTGGACCTGGGCGGCACTGCCGGCGCGTACCTGGTGCAGCGGTGCGCCGAACAGGTGGCGACCCGGCACGGGACCGGGGTGCTGGTGGCGGTCGGGTCGCGGGTGGCCGCCGCGGGCCCGGCGCCGGCCGGTGGCTGGCGGGTCGCCCACGGGCCGGCCACGCTGACCGGCGGCGCGCTGGTCACCGCCGACGTGCTGCGCCCGGACGGCGGTGGGGTACGCGACCCGCGCACCGGCGCCGCGCCGGACTCGCCGTGGGCCGCGGTGACGGTGGCCGCGCCCGACGCCGCGCGCGCCGCGATGCTGGCCGTGGCCGCGCTCGCCCGCGGCGCCGGCGGCCCGGAATGGCTGGCCGGCCAGGGGGTCCGGGCCTGGCCGCGGACGCGCCGGCCGGCCCTTCCCCAGCCCGCTACCCGGTGGTAACTTGCCGGCATGTCCATCGACGGTCGTCCCACCGGCCGGCTGGCCGGCAAGGTGGTGCTGGTGACCGGGGCGGCCCGGGGCATCGGCGAGCACACCGCCCGGCTCGCCGCCGCCCGCGGCGCGCGGCTGGCCCTGGTCGGGCTGGAGCCCGACCGCCTCGCCGCGCTCGCCACCGAGCTGGGCCCCGGCCACGTCTGGTTCCCGGCCGACGTCACCGACCAGGCCGAGCTGGCCGCCGCGGTCGACGGCACGGTCACGGCGCTGGGCGGCATCGACGCGGTGGTGGCGAACGCTGGGGTCGCCAACCGGGGCACCATCGCCGTCGGCGACGTGGAGGCGCTGGTCCGCACGGTCGAGGTGAACCTCATCGGGGTGATGCGGACCGCGGCGGCGACCGTGCCGGCGCTCACCGCCCGCAGGGGCTACCTGCTGATCGTCTCCTCCGCCGCCGCGTTCGCGGCGCTGCCCGGGATGGCCGCCTACTGCGCCTCGAAGGCCGGCGTCGAGCACTTCGGCACGGCGATCCGGCTGGAGCTGGCGCATCGCGGGGTGGCCGTGGGCACGGCGCATCCGTCCTGGGTGGACACCGACCTGGTCCGCGAGGCGCGGGCCGACCTGCCGGCGTTCGAGACAGCGCTGGCGAAGCTGCCCTGGCCGATGCGGCGGACCACCACCGTGCAGGAGTGCGCCGAGGCGTTCGTCCGGGCGATCGAGCGCCGCCGGCGCCGGGTCTACGTGCCGCGCGCCGTCGGGGCCGTGCAGGCGGTCCGGTCGGTGCTGGTCAGCCCGCTCGCCGACCGGCTGGTCGGGCGGACCGCGAGGGACACCGTCCCGCTGATCGAGGAGCAGGCCCGGGCGCTGGGCCGGGGCTTCGGGGCGAGCACGCCGGACGTGCGGCGATGACGAGGCCGGCGGAGGTGGTCTTCGAGCGGCGGGGGGCCGGCGCCCCGCTGGTGCTGCTGCACGGCATCGGTCACCACTGGGCCGCCTGGTCGCCGGTGCTGGACCGGCTCGCCGAGGCGCACGACGTGATCGCCGTCGACCTGCCCGGGTTCGGCCGCTCGCCGGTGCCCGCCGCCGGCCTTCCCGCCGACATGCCCGGGCTGGTGGCCGGGATCGTCGAGCTGTTCGCCGCGCTCGGGCTGGACCGCCCGCACGTGGCGGGCAACAGCCTCGGCGGCGCCATCGCCCTGGAGCTGGCCGCCGCCGGCGCCGTCTCCTCGGCCACCGCCCTCTCCCCGGCCGGCTTCTGCACCCCGCGCGAGCTGCGCTGGGCGCTCAGCGTGCTCACCCTGCACCGCAACGCCGCGCGGCTGCCCGAGCCGGTGCTGCGGTCGCTGTTCGCCTCCCCGGCGCTGCGTACCCTCGCGCTGGGCATGATCCTGGCCCGGCCCAACCGGATGGCGCTGGCCGAGGCGCTGGCGGACGCGCGGGCGCTGCGCGAGGCGCGGGCCTTCCGCGCGGTGGCCCGGGCCGGCCGGGGCTACACGTTCGCCGGCGCGCCCACGGTACCGGTGACGGTCGCCTGGGGCACCCGGGACCGGATCCTGCCCTACCGGCAGGCCGCGCTGGCCCGGACCCGGCTGCCGGCGGCCCGGCACCTCGACCTGGCCGGTTGCGGGCACGTGCCGATGCACGACGACCCGGAGCTGGTCGCCTCGGTCATCCTCGGCACCACCGGCGCGCGGGCGGCCTGACCGGGTTCACTCGGTGGCGCCGAACGGTTCGGTGCGCACGTACCGCATCGTCCAGCCGCCCCCGTCGTGGAGATGGCCGCGCTCGTAGAGGTGATCCGCCTCGCCACCGGGCGGCCGGTCGGGGTGGCGCATGATCCACCGCTTCGGCGGCGCCCCGTCCGGCTCGGCCGGCAGTTCCCGGACCAGTTCGTCGGCGGGTCCGCCGACGAACCGTACGCGTACCAGAGCCACCGGGCACCCTCCGTCTCGCCGTCGACACGCTCCCCTGCTCGCGAAGCTACCCCGCGCCGCCCCCGCCCGGGCCGGGAAACTGCCCGGCGGTTTGCCCAGCTCGGGGCCCGGGTAGCGAAACCGGATGGGGCATCCGGTGAGTGCGAGGAGTGGTCGATGAGGACGCTGGGCGGGCGGTACGAGCTCGAACGGCGGGTCGGCATCGGCGGGATGTCCGAGGTGTGGCGGGCGCACGACCTCGTGCTCGACCGGACCGTCGCGGTGAAGCTGATCTCGCCGGGGCTGGACGGCGAGGCCACCTCGGTGGAGCGGATCCGGGCGGAGGCCCGCTCGGCGGCCCGGCTGGTGCACCCGAACGTGGCCAGCGTGCACGACTTCGGCACCGCCGCCTTGCCGGACGGGCGCGCGCTGCCCTACATCGTGATGGAGCTGGCCGAAGGGGAGACGCTCGCCGCCCATCTGCGCGCCGGCCCGCTGGACTGGCGGATCGCGGTGCGGGTCTGCGCCGAGGTGAGCGCCGCGCTGGCCGCCGCGCACGCGCACGGCATCGTGCACCGGGACGTGAAGCCGGCGAACGTGATGCTCACCCCGGCGGGGGTGAAGGTGCTCGACTTCGGGATCGCCACCCCGGCCGGCGCACCCGATCACACGCCGGACGGGATCGTGGTCGGCACGCCGGCGTACCTGGCACCGGAGCAGCTCGACCGGCAGCCGGCCACCCCCGCCGCCGACATGTACGCCCTGGGCGTTCTCCTCTACTACTGCCTGACCGGCCGGCTCCCGTACGCGGCCGAGAGCACCACGGAACTGCTCGGCGTGGGTGGCCGCCGCCGGCCACCCGAGCCGCTGCCCGATATCGACGGGTTGCCGACCGAGGCGGCCGAGTTGTGCCGGGGCTGCCTCGCCACCGACCCGACCGCCCGGCCGACCAGCCTGATGGCCGCGCTGCTGCTCGCCGAGGCGGTGGACGCCCGGGTCTACGTGCCGATGGTCGCGACGCCGCCCCGCCAGCGGATCGCGCCGGTGTCGGCGTGGACCGAGCGGGCGGCCACGGAGGCGACCGAGGCGATCGCCGTCGACGCGTACCCGACCGGCCGGGCTCGCTGACGCGCGGCCTGCTCAGGCGCGGTTTCGCCGGGCGGGGGCCGGGTAGCCGGGCGGGTGAGTGACGGGAGGAACGCGATGCCGGATCCGAGTTCCTGGCTGACCGAGACGGCCACGGCGACCGCCGCGGGCGGTCACGTACGCACCGAAGACGGCGGTCTCTCCTCCGCCCTGGCGTCCCCGTTGGCGCCGCACTGCACCGGCCTGACGCCCGAGCAGCTCCTGGCCGCCGCGTTCGCCTCCTGCCTGCACCATGCCGCGGTGGAGGCGGCCGGCGAGATCACCGACGAGGCGCACACCGTCGAGGTGACCGCGGCGGCGAAGCTGGGCCGCGACGACGACGGCCGCTACCGGGCCGACGTGCACGCCGAGATCTCCTCGGCGGGCCTCACCCGGGAGCAGTTGGCGGACCTCGTCGCGCACGCGGATCGGCTCTGGCCGTTCTCCAGCGGCGACAACAGCCGGCACCGGCTCACCGTCACCCCGGCGGAGAACGGCCGGCACTGACGGTTCACCAGCGGAAACCGGCGGTCACCGCCCGGTGGTCGCTGTCCGGGGTGTGCACCACCCCGGCCGCGGTGGGGGTGAGCCCGCGGTAGAGGACGTGGTCCGGGCGGGTCACCGGGAGGTCCGCCGGCCAGGTGAAGCCGAAGCCCTGACCGGCGTCGGCCTGGGCGTCGCGCAGCAGGCGGGTGAGCGGCGCGAAGACCCGGTCGGTGGTGGCGGTGTTCAGATCCCCGAGCACCACCAGCCGGGACGCGTCGTCGGCCCGGACGATCGCCGCGAGCGCGGCGAGGGTCTCGTCGCGGGTGGCGGTGTGCCCGGCCCGGGCCGAGCCGAGGTGGACCACGTACACCGCCAGGTCGCCCTCCGGGGCGGCGACCACAGCCCGCAGCGCGCGCTCCCACCCGAGGCCGGTGTCCATCCCGTGCGCCTCGTGGATCGGCCAGCGGCTCCACAGGGCGACGGTGGAGACCGCGGCCCGGTGCGGGTAGCGGCCGCGCAGCGCGGCGGCGACCGCGCCGCCGTCGTCGACCTCCTGGAGCCCGATCAGGTCCGGGCCGGCGTCGGCGAGGGCGTCGACCGTGGCGGCCGGGTCGGGATTGCCGGCGCGCAGGTTCTGGCTGGCCACCCGGAGCGAGGTGGCGCCCGCCCCGGAGGCCGGCGGCAGCCAGACGCCGCCGTAGAGCGCCGCCCAGACCAGCGCCGGCAGCAGGACCACGAGCAGGGCCCGGCGGGACCGGCGCAGCAGCGCCGCCAGCGCGAGCAGGGGTACGCCGAGCCCGAGCAGCGGGGTGGCGCTGTCGACCAGGCTGCCCAGGCCGTGCACGTTGGGCACCGCGCGGTGGCCTACGAGCAGCACGGCGAGCAGGACGGCGCACAGGCTGACGATCAGTCCCCGTCGGCCCTGGCGGCCGGCGGGTTCTCCGGCGGCCCGCTCATCGACCATCTGCTCCGTCACCGTCCGCATCGTATCGAGACAGCGGACCTCGGATGCGGCGATCGGGATACGCCCCGTCGTGGGCCGCCTGGCCCCTGGGGATCCCCAGGTGACGGGCCTGCCCCTCGGCCGAACGGAGGAGGGCCGACGGAACCGCCGAAAAGATGATCATGCGTCGTTTCTGCCCGGGTGTTTCCGACATGAACGGAAAATGCGAAACGTGGAGAAGATCGAATTCGTCTTGCACCGAGCGTAATGTGCGGGAGGATCATGGCAAATTGTGGCGCATGCCACTAACCACCCCGATGGCAAGAGCCGAGAAGCTTTCTAGCCTCGGCGGGTGCATCCCGACGACCCCATTGAGCAGCAGCCGACCGATACGTCGCCCGTTCGCCGTACGATCGACCCGGCATCAGCCGAACGGACGATCGGGCGGCACCGGGCCCCGGAACCGCGGCGGCGCGGGCCGGTCCGGTCCACCCCCGCCCGGGTCGCCGTCGCCACCGGCGTGACCTGCTGCCTCGGTCTGATCGGGGTCGTCGGCGCGAAGGAGACCGGGCAGCGGCACGAGCCGGTCCGCGAGGTGCTCGCCGACCGGGCGGCGGCGGCCAGCGAGGAGCGGGCCTCCCGGGACTTCGAGCGCAGCGCCCCGCCGGTCGCCGTGCCGGTCACCCCCATCCCGGTCGCCACGCCCAGCCCGACACCCACGAAGAAGGCGCCCAGGAAGCCGGTCCGGCCCAAGCGCCCCCGGCCCGTCGCCGGGCTGGACCAGCGGCAGATGGACAACGCCAAGACGATCGTCGACGTGGGCCTGAGCCTGAAGATGCCCCGCCGGGCGCTGGTGGTGGCCGTGGCCACCGCCATGCAGGAGAGCGACCTCTACAACCTGGCCAGCGACGTGCTCCCCGAGTCGTTCGACTACCCGCACCAGGGCAGCGGCTCCGACCACGACTCGATCGGGCTGTTCCAGCAGCGGCCCAGCAGCGGCTGGGGCACCGTCGCCGAGATCATGCGGCCGGCGTACGCGGCCCGGGCCTTCTTCACCGCGCTGAGCAAGGTGCCCGGCTGGACGGAGATGAGCGTCACGGCGGCGGCCCAGGCGGTGCAGGTCTCCGCCTTCCCCGACGCGTACGCGCAGCACGAGCAGCGGGCCACCACGGTGGTGGCGGCGCTGGCCTGAGCCGGCGCTCAGGCGGCGTTGCGCTCGGCGGCGCCGCCGCTCGGCACGCCCGCGGCGGCGGTCGGCGTGTCCGGGGGAACCGTGTCGCCGCGTACCCCCGACAGGACCTCGTCGACGCGGGCCTCGCGCCGGCGGCGGGCCAGCAGAGCCGCCTCGAAGTCCCGGCGGGCCCGGACCGCCTCGGCGTAGGCCTGCTCGCGTACCTGGCGGGCCTCCTCGCGGGCGGCCTCCAACTCGCTGCGGGCCTGGGCCAGCAGCCTGGCGGCCTCCCGCTCGGCGGCCGTCCCGGCGGCCACCTCGCCGTCGACCACGGCGGTCCGACGGCGCAGGAAGTCGCAGAGATGGGTCGCGTCCTCCCGGATCTGATCCCACTCGCGGCCGGCGCCGGCGGCGCTCTCCGCGCGGGCCGCGAGCCGGACCAACCGGATTCCCAGCTCATCCAGGCAGGAGTCCACCTGCCGCTGGTCGTAACCGGTCTCAACCACGGAGAACCTCATGCGTGTCGCCCCCCAGGCAGCTGGTGTCACTTCCCCACCTGACGATCCTGGGCGGCGGGCGGCCACGCCCGCGGCGGTTCCCGCAAAATGTTCAGCATCCGGACGCCCGGACGAAGGTGGTCAGGAGTGCTTGGGAAGCACGACCACCCGGCCGAAGAACTCGTCGATGCGGCGCACCACGTCGTTGAAGTCGTCCAGGTCGATCGGCTTCGTCACGTACGCGTTGGCCTGGAGGGTGTAGCTGCCGAGGATGTCGGTGTCGGCGTTGGAGGTGGTCAGCACGACGATCGGGATGGTGCGCAGGTCCTCGTCCCGCTTGACCTCGCCGAGCACCTGGCGCCCGTCCATCCGCGGCATGTTCAGGTCGAGCAGGATGACGTCGGGCCGCCGCGCCTCGGTGTGCCGACCCTCGCGGCGGAGGAACTCCATCGCCTCCTGGCCGTCGTTGACCACGTCGATGATCTTCTCGACGTCGGAGTCCTCGAGGGCCTCCTCGATCATCAGGACGTCACCCGGGTCGTCGTCCACCACCAGGATACGAACGGGGCTCGGGGTGCCTTGACCCATGGGACTACCTGCTTCGTCTCGGAGGTGGAGCGCCGACGGCGAAATCGACTGTCGGCGGGGAAATCTATCCGATCAGGAGGCGGCCGGCGTGGCCGGGTCGGCCCGGTCCGCCCCGTAGCTCAGCACCTCGGCCAGCCCGGTCATCTGGAGCACCCGGGCCACCCGACCGGTCGCGCCGGTGACCCGCAACCAGCCGCCCGCGGCGGCGGCCAGGTTGTCGCCGCGGACGAACGCGGCGATCCCGGTGGAGTCGCAAAAGGTCAGCCCGGCGAGGTCCAGCAGCAGCTCACGGTGCCCCTCGGCGGCCAGCCGGTCGATTGCGGCGGTGAGCTCCGGCGCGGTGCTCAGGTCGAGCTCACCCGCGAGCCGGAGGCAGGCCGGGCCGCCGTCCCGCTGGGCGTACGCGACGGTGAACGTCACCCTGGCCCCTCTCGCTCGCACCGCAGGCCGATCCGTGCAGTGCAGCAAGTATACGCAGGTCTCGCCGCGACGCCCGCACCCTGGCGGTCACCGTCCGGACGCGGCCGACAGCCCGCCGACCAGCACGCGGGCCCGGTCGAGGAACCGCCCGGCCCGGGGGAAGTCGCGCAGCCGCTGTCCATAGTGGTCGAGGGTGAGCCCGACCGCGCTCGCCGGCACCCGGCGCTGACCAGGATCGCCACCAACCACTCGACGAACTCGGTGAAGAGGGTCTCGTCGTCGACGTAGAGGGCGGCGGCCAGGAAGTCGATGATGTAGCCGAGGTCGCTGACGGTCGAGTCGAGCTGGGCCGGGGTGTAGTCGCGCACCCCCGGCACCCGCTCCCGCAGGTCGGCCAGGGCGCTGTCGATCAGCTCACCGGGCCGCTTGGCCAGGCTCGCGTACTCGTCGTCGGCGAGGTGGTCGAGCCGCGCCGGCGGCACCGCGCGCAGCGCCCGCTCGTCGGCGACCAGGCCGGCCGCGGTGGGCGCGTCCGGCGCCCAGGGCACGCCGAGCACCCGGGCCCAGCGGCCGTCGTCGCCGAAGCCGCGCCCGCCGACCACCACCGGCACGTCCGAGCGGCGGCAGGCCTCGATCATCCGGTGCGCGTGCGGCAGCCGCATCGGCAACGCGCAGGCCAGGGCCACCGCGTGCGCGTCGTAGCGGTGCAGGTAGGACACCAGGTGCGCCGCGGGCACGCTGGCGCCGAGGAAGGTGATCTGCCAGCCGCGCAGCCGCAGCACCTCGGCCACCAGCCGGGCCGGCAGCGCGTGCCACTCGCCGTCCATGCAGGCCACCACGATCCGGCCCCGCGTCGGGCGGGGATCGGCGTACGCGGCGACGGCGGCCACCACCCGCTCGCTGATGTGGGTGGCGGCGTGCTCCTGGGCCACGCTCCACTCGTCGCGCGCCCACCGCTCCCCCACCTCGGCCTGCGCCGGGGCGACCAGGTCCAGCAGCACCCGCTCGGCCGGCACGCCGGCCTCCAGCAGCCCGCGCGCCACCTCGACGGCGGCGTGCTCGTCGGCCTCCGCCAGGCACTCCAGGTAGCCGGGGAAGGCGCGGGCCGGCTCGGCCTCGGTGGTCGTCGCGGTCACGCGTCGGTCTCTCTCGGTCGGTCGGCGCCGCTCGGGCCGGGCACCGCGTGCAGGTGGCGGCCGGAACGGCCGCCTGGGCCGGTGGCCCGCAACGCGAGCACGGCGATGTCGTCGTGGTCGCCGTGGGCGAGCCAGTCGCAGGTCACCTGCTCGACCCGCTCGGCGAGCGCCGGGGCCGGCATCCGGTGGCAGCCGGTCAGCGCGTGGAACAGCCGCTCTGCGCCGAACTGCTCGTCGCCGCGCCGGCCGCCCCGCGCCTCGGTCACCCCGTCGCTGTAGAGCAGGCAGGTCTCGCCCGGCGCGAGCTGCACGGTCACCTCGCCGATCCGGGGATCCGGCACCACGCCGATCAGCATCCCGCTCAGCGGGACCACCTCGATCTCGCCGGAGGCCCGCAGCACCAGCGGCGGAAGGTGGCCGCCCCCGGCCATGGTCAGCGTGAGGCTGCCGTCGCGGTGCGGGCGCGCCACGCCCAGCACCATGGTGGCGAAGCGGCCCTGCCCGTGCGCCTGGGTGGTCTCCAGCAGCGCGTCGTTGAGCAGCTTCAGCAGCCGTGCCGGCTGCGACTCGACCCGGTGCAGCGCGTGCAGGCACTGGCGGAGCTGGCCGGTGAACACGGCCGCCTCGACGCCCTTGCCCGAGACGTCGCCGAGGAAGAAGACCGAGCCGCCGTCGAGGAGCCGGTGGGAGCCGTAGAAGTCGCCGCCGATCCGCAGCCCGGCCTGCGCCGGCCGGTACGCGGTGCCCCACTGCACACCGGCGGCCGCCGCCGGCTCGACGGGCAGCAGGCTGGCCTGAAGGGTGTCGGCGACCTCGGCCTGGTCCCGGTAGAGCACGGCGGTGGTCAGCGCGGCACCGGCCCGGGCCGCGAAGGCGCGGACCAGGTCGAGGTCGGCCTCGTCGAACCAGCGGCCGGCCCGTCGGGCGACCAGCAGCACCCCGGCCGGAGACTCCCGGCCCGGCAGCGGCACCACCCGCGCGGTGACTCCCGCCGCCTCGGGGCCGGGCAGCCAGCCGGCCTCGACGGCCTGCTCCACGAGCCAGTCCACGGCATGCGGCTCGGCGCCGCCGAGGCCCTCCTCCATCGCTGACGGCAGCGCCGTGGCGGCGAGCACGCCACTGTCCACGGCGGGTCCGTCGTCGTCCGCGCGCACCGCCCGCCACCAGCGGGCCCGGCCCGAGCGCGGGGCCAGCACCAGCACCGAGACGTCGGCCACGGTCGGCACGGCCAGCCGAACCACCGCGGCGGCGGCGCGGTCGGGGTGCAGGGGGTTGCCGAGCTTCTCACCGACCACGGCGAGGAACGCCGAGCGGGCCCGCTCGGCGAGCAACGCGTCGGCCCGGCTGATGCTCTCGGTGACGTCCTCGACGTAGGAGCAGCGGCGGCCGGCGGAGAGCGGGACCCGGCGCAGCCGGAGCCGCCGGCCGTGATGGGTGAACTCGCCCGGGTCGTCGGCGAGCAGCGCGGGCACGCCGGCCGCGGCGAGCACCTCGCCGGTCACCACCTCGGGGACCAGTCGCTCGGCGACCGGGCTGAGATGCCGCACCACACCGTCGGCGTCCGAGACGATGAGGCCCTCGCGGAAGTGCTCCACCACCTCCGACCAGTCGGGCGTGGGCAGACCGCGATCCGGGGCCAGGGGCGGCAGGGCCGGCGTGACGGCGGGCCGCACCCGACCTCGTCTGGCACCCGGCTTGGAGACCCGTCCGTCGCCCGGGTCAGCGCCCCTGACGTCGGCAGCAGTCACCAGCTGAGCCCCACTCCTTGGTCGATACCGCGGTCCGCCGAAAAGCGGCGGGTATGGTCAAATCTCCTCGCCCCACCCTACGCCGGTGCGCCGGGACCGCCACCCCACGGCCGCGCTCCGACCTGCGCACGCGCTGTCCGGCGGGCCGGCTCCGGGGTTGTTACGATCCGGAACGACCCGGCCCGACCGGCCGGCGGGGAAAGGCGTGATGGTGCCACCTCAACGGAGAACGCCCGAGGCGATGCCGCTGACCATCTCGGTCGACCGGTCCGATCCCGTGGCCCCCGTCATCAGGGCCGGCGGTGAGCTGGCCTTCACCACGGCCGCCCCGCTGCGGGCCGAGGTCGACCGGCTGCTGGCCGAGGGCCCACGAACGCTCGTGCTGAACTTCCGCGACCTGCTCTTCATCGACAGCACCGGGCTGTCGGTGATCGTGCACGCCTGGCGGCAGGGCCAGGAGGGCGGCACCGAGATCCAGCTGCGGGAGACGCCGCGCTTCCTGGCGACCATCCTCGACATGACCGGGGTCACCGGCCTGCTGACCCGGCCGCAGCCGACCGGCCGGTCCGAGCGGCCCGCGACGGACTCGTCGGCCCTTGCCTGAGCACCCCGGGTTCTCCGAATCAGCCCGGACTGGGAACATGGCCGCATGCCCTCCCAGCTGTTGACCATCGAGGTGGACCGGCTCGACGCCGGACGTGCCCGGCTTCGGCTGACCGGCGAGTTGGACTACGACAGCGCGCCGGAGCTGGTCGCCGCGGCCGCCGAGCTGCGCCGCGACGGCTACCAGGAGCTGCTGCTCGACTTCGGCGGGGTGGCGCTCTGCGACTCCTCCGGTCTCAGCGCCCTGGTGGTCATCCACCGGGCCGGCGCCGGCGCGGTACGACTGGAGCACGCGAAGGCGCAGCTGCGGCAGCTGCTGGACCGCACCGGGCTGGCCGAGCTGCTGGCCGGGTCGCCCGCGGCGGCCGAGGAGTCCCGCGAGGTCGGCTGACCGCCGCCCCGGAACAGGGGGTGGCCCCCGACCCTGGGACCAGGGGCCGGGGGCCGGGGAGGGTGGCTCAGGCAGCCGGGGCAGGCTGCAGGCGCGGGCCGGACTCGCGCAGCTCCCCCACGTTGGGTGAGGCCGCGTCCTCCGGCGCGCCGGAATCAGGCGTCTGGAACAGGTAACGGACGAACTCCCCACCCGCCTCGTTGTCGTCCGCTCCGGGCCACTGGCCCACACAGTCGACGCCGACGACCTCGCGTCCGCTGCCGTCGCTCTCCTCCAGCAGCGCCCAGAGGGTCACCGGATAGCAGCGGGTGCCCTCCGGGTCGACCTGCCACCGCGCGTACCAGCCGGGCCGGGCGGGGACGATCTCGACGATCCGTTTCATGACGACCTGCCCTTCCGCGTGCGTCGGAAGTTCTTCCGGTCCACCCCGATCGTGCGGCACCCCCGGGTGACCGGTCCTCACCCGCAGCGAGTGAAGCTGTCCGGTCCGGCAGCGCCCGTTTCCTTCCCAGCAGCGCCGGGAAGGCGACCGGCGCAAGCGCAACCGACCAGGAACGAGGTGCGACGATGCGCAAGCAGATGGAGGGCGACAACCAGCGCCGCCGGGCCCTGGCCCGGGAGGCCAGGGAACGCGGTCGGCAGCCCAGCCAGACCGGCGCCAGCCTGAGCGCGTCCAAGCAGATCACCTCGCTGGACCGGCGCGAACGGTCCGGCCCCGCGCCGGCCGGCCATCGCAAGCCGGACACCACGCGCGGCGGTCCCGCGCCGCCGCCGGCGGCCGTGGCGGAACGCCCGCGCCCGCTGCCCGACGAGCGGCCGGTCCGGGTGACCACGCTGGGCTACCGGGATCTCGTCGACGATGTGAGCCGGCGGGCCGGGGTGGACTTCTCGACCGCCAAGGTCGCGGCCGAGGCGACCGTGCTCGCGCTGGCCTGGGCGCTCGACGAGGCCGAGCGGGAGCGGCTGCTCGAGGCGGTGCCGGTGAAGCTGCACGACGTGGTGCCGGTGGACGGCATCGAGCGGCGGCGGGACCTGCCCGGGTTCCTGGCCGAGGTGGGCCGGCGCAGCCGTCTCACCCCCGAGCAGGCGCGCTACCAGGCCGAGGCGACCCTCGCGGCGCTGGCCGACGCGGACGGCGAACTGGTCGAGTCGCTGCGCGTACCGGACGGGTTGCGGGACCTGCTCGCCCCGTCGGAGCCGGGCGGCGGCCTGGTGGGTGCGACGTCCGCCACCGCCGCGCTGGACGAGCAGGAACTGCGGGCCGCGCTCGGCGGGCTGCCGTACTGGTCCAGCGACCGGCAGTCGCTGGTGCGCACCATCGAGCTGCCGGCCGACAACCTGGACCGGGTGCTCGACCGGCTCGACCTGATCCGGGTGGACACCGGGCGCGGCCCGCAGATCGGCCGGCCCGACCCGGACAGCGCCGTGCTCACCGTGCGCACCGAGCAGGTCGACGGGGTGACGGCGCTGGACGTGGACCTGGCCCGGCAGGTCGACGCCGCCATCGAGGAGGCCGGCGCCGGGATGGCCGCCGGCTGAGCCGTGGGCAACCGGGCCGGCGGGCACCGCGCCCGCCGGCCCGCCGTGGCCGGGTAGCGTTGCCCGCCGTGGAGGGCGACGCCGAGGTCCTGGAGATCGTCGTGGACCGGGCCCGGCCCACCGGCCGGACGCTGCTCGCCGCCGGGGTCGAACAGTCCTACGTCGACGTCGCGGACCCGCGCCACCTGCACTTCGAGTACGTGCGGCGGATGGCCGCCGTGGTCGACCTGGCAGCCCCGCCGCGCCGGCCGCTGGCCGCCCTGCACCTGGGCGGCGGGGCGCTGACCCTGCCGCGCTGGCTGGCCGCCACCCGGCCCGGCTCCCCGCAGCTTGTGATCGAGCGGAACCCGGCGGTGGTCGAGCTGGTCCGCCGCGAGCTGCCGCCGGCGCCGCCCGAGGTGGTCGTGGAGATCGGCGACGCCCGGGACGCGGTCACCGCCGCACCGGCCGGGGCGTACGAGCTGGTGCTGGCCGATGTCTACCGGGCGGCCCGGATGCCCCGGCACGTGGCGAGCGTCGAGTTCGCCGCCCAGGCGGCCCGGGTGCTCGCCCCGGACGGCATCCTCCTGGTCAACGTCACCGACCTGCCGCCGCTGGCGCACACGCGGACGCAGGTCGCCACGCTGCGGGCGGTCTTCGCCGACGTCTGCCTGGTCGCCGACCGGCGGATGCTGCGCGGCCGGCGGTACGGCAACCTGGTGCTCGCCGCCGCGACCCGCCCGGGCCGGCTGCCGGTACGCCGGCTCGTCGCCCGCGCCGCCGGCGACCCGGTGCCCGGCGGCGTACTGCACGGGGCGGCGCTGGACGGCTTCGTCGCCGGTGCCCTGCCGGCCACCGACGCCACCCTGGCCGAGGACTGACCGGGCGGGGTTTCCGCCGGTCCGCGGCGGGTAGCCGCGCCGGATGAGCAACGCCGAAGACCGATCCACCGCCCGCCGGGCGCTGATCGTGATCGGTCTGGTGCTCGTCACGCTGGTCGGGCTGGCGCTGGTCTGGGAGACCCGGCGGGTGCTGGTCTGGGCCCTGGTCGCGGCCTTCTTCGCGGTCGCCCTGAAGCCCCTGGTCGACGGGGTGGAACGGCGGCTGGTCCGGCGCCGGGCACTGGCCACCCTGCTGGTCTTCCTGGCCACCTTCGTGCTGCTGGCCGCGCTGGGCGCGATGATCGTGCTGCCACTGGTCGACGAGCTGCGCCGGTTCGCCGACCAGGCCCCGGAGCTGCTCCGCGACGTCCGCGCCGGGCGGGGACCGGTCGGCGAGGCGTTGAACCGGTTCCACCTGCGCCGGTACGCCGACACCCACGCCGACCAGCTCCAGCGCTACGGCTCCCGGCTCGGTCAGCCGGCGGCCGGCGTGGTCCGGGGCGTGCTCGAGACTGTCGCCGCGGTGGTCACCGTGGTGGTGCTGGCCTACCTGATGGGCTCCGAAGATCATCGCCGGCACGCTCAAGCTGGTCGGCGACGGTGCGGCGGAGCGGCTGCGGCGCGTCGGCCGGGACTCCTCCCGGATCATCACCGGCTACCTCAGCGGCAACCTGCTGATCAGCGTGATCTGCGGCGGGCTGACCTTCGGGGTGCTCTTCCTCGCCGGGGTGCCGTTCGCCGGGGTGATCGCCCTGGTGGTCGCGCTGGCCGACCTGATTCCGCTGGTCGGGGCCACCCTCGGGGCGATCGTCGCGGCCGGGGCGGCGTTCCTGCACTCCCCCACCGCCGGCGTCGTGGTGCTGGTCTTCTTCGTGGTCTACCAGCAGGTCGAGAATCACCTGCTGCAGCCCGTCATCATGGCCCGCGCCGTGCGGCTGAACCCGTTGACCGTGCTGGTCAGCGTGCTGCTCGCCGCAGAGCTGGCCGGACTGGTGGGCGCTCTGCTGGCCATCCCGGTGGCCGGGATCGGGCAGGTCCTGCTGCGCGAGTTCAACGCCGGCGGCCGGCAGGCGCTGCCCGTCCCGGCCGAACCCGGCCGGGGCCCGGCGGTACGACGCAGAGCCGGCGGCCGGAAACCCGCGGACGGGAACCCGCCGCCGGCCGGCGGCTGACCCGGTCAGCGGCGGTGGACCACCTCGGGCGACTCGCTTTCCAGCGGCACCGCGTTCGCCGATACCAGGCCGAGTTGCACGGCGGGCCGGGTCAGGGCGGCGTCGAGCAGCCAGTCCGCGCCGACCCGGGCCCGGTTGCTGGGCATGGCATACAGGTGGTAGCCGCGGGTGACCGCCTTGGCCGGCAGGCCGGCCAGTGGCACGTGCAGCGGGTTGGCCGCCGCTTCCTTACCGCCGAGAT
This sequence comes from Micromonospora sp. NPDC023966, assembly GCF_040639095.1. Taxonomy (NCBI): domain Bacteria; kingdom Bacillati; phylum Actinomycetota; class Actinomycetes; order Micromonosporales; family Micromonosporaceae; genus Micromonospora; species Micromonospora sp. NPDC023966. The sequence continues at coordinate 34,598 of NZ_JBEZZJ010000045.1, forward strand.
CGACCACCCAGCCCAGGTCGCGGTGCTTGTACGTCTTCCGGGTGCCCTGCCCGTACGAGGCGGCGATGTTGTGCGCGGCGAGCTTGCCCTGCCGCTGCGCGTGCTGGGCGGTCATCGCGCAGATCTGCCCGGGGCGGGTCGGGTCGGGCACGGCCGCCGCGTCGCCGCAGGCGAACACCTCGGGGTAGCCGGGGACGTTGAGGTACTCGTCGACCACGAGGCGGCCCTTCTCGGTGCGCAGCCCCAGCTCGGCCACGAACGGGTCGGGGCGCACCCCGACGCACCAGACCAGGCTGCACGTGGGCACGTACTCGCCGTCGGTGAGCAGCACCCCGTCCGGGGTGGCCTCGGAGACCGAGGTGCCCATCCGCACGTCGACGCCGCGCCGGCGCAGCACCCGGTCGGCGGTGACGGACAGCCGCTGGTCCAGCTCGGGCAGGACGCGCGGGGCCACGTCCAGCAGCATCCAGCGGGGCCGCACCTTGAGGTGGGGGCGCTGCGCCATCAGCCGGTCGGTGAAGAGCTGGCCGTGCGCGGCGACCTCGGTGCCGGTGTAGCCCGCGCCGACGACCACGAAGGTGGACCGGGACCGCTGCTCGGCCGGGTCGTCGGCCAGCTCGGCCAGCTCGGTCTGGCGGACCACGTGGTCGTGCAGGTAGAGCGCCTCGGGAAGGCCCCGGAAGCCGTGCGCGTACTCGGTCACCCCGGGAATCGGCAGCAGCTTGTTGACGCTGCCCACGCAGAGCACCAGCCGGTCGTACGCGAGCTGGCCGTGGTCCCCCTCCACGGAGCGGTAGCCGACCCAGCGGTTCTGCAGGTCGACCCGGTCCGCCTCGCCGATCACCACGCGGACGCCGTCGAGGGTGCCGGCGAGCGGCACGGCGATCCGGGTGGGCTCCACCACCCCGGCGGCGACCTCGGGCAGCAGCGGCAGGTAGAGGAAGTAGTCGGTCGTGTTCAGCAGGACGATCTCGGCCCGCTTGCCGGCCCGCCGGATCAACGTCTTCGCCGCGTGGTATCCGGCGAACCCGGCCCCCACGATCACCACACGAGGCTTCGTCATTGCGGACCCGTTCCCATCGCGGGCCCGGACAAACGTGGCGGTTCGGTCAGTCCGCGGCGAGCCGGACGTACCCGCGGCGTCCGACGGCCTCCAGGTCCCAGCGTTGCCCGAAGGCGCGGACCCGCTGGGCGGTGACCCGGCCCAGCTCGGGCGGCACGTGCGGGTCGAGTTCCAGCCGGCCGTCGACCGGGTTGAGGTCGAGCATGGCACGGACCAGGGCCAGCGGCGCGCCGGCCGCCCACGCCTGGGGGCTGCACGCGGTCGGGTAGGGCACGGCGAACATGGTCCGGTCCCGGGCGTACCCGCTGAGCGCCTCCGGCAGCCGGTAGCCGAACTGCTCGGCCACCTCGAGCAGGGCCAGGGCGATCCGGTTGGCCTCGGCCCGGTAGCCGTAGCGGACCAGCCCGAGCACCGCGATCGAGTTGTCGTGCGGCCACACGGTGCCGAGGTGGTACCCGAGGGCGTTGTACGGCCGGTCCTCCCGGGACAGGGTGCGGATGCCCCATCCGGAGAACATCTCCTCGTGCATGAGCTGGCGCACCACCGCCTCGGCGCGCTCGGGCGGGACGATGCCGCTCCACAGCAGGTGGCCCATGTTCGAGGTCTTCGAGTCGATCGGGGTCTTGTCGCCGTCCAGGCCGACCGCGTAGAAGCCGCCCCGCTCGTCCAGCCAGAAGTCGCGGTTGAACCGCTCGTACAGCCGGGCCGCGTCGGCCCGCAGCCGGGCGGCGAGCGACCGGTCGGCGAGCGGCCCCTCGGCCAGTTCGGCCAAGCGCAGCTTCGCGTCGTAGGTGTAGCCCTGGATCTCGCTGGTGGCGATCGGCAGCACCGGGATCCGGCCGTCGGAGAAGCAGACCCCGTCCGGGGAGTCCCGCCAGCACTGGTTGCCCAGCCCTTCGGGCGAGCGGGTGGCGTACTCGACGTAGCCGTCGCCGTCCCGGTCGCCGTAGGCGTCGATCCAGTGCAGCGCGGCGAGCGCCGGCTCGCGCAGATGGCGCACGAGGTCGTCGTCGCGGGTCCACCGCCAGTACTCGGACAGCAGGACGAGCCAGAGCTGGGTGGCGTCCGCCGTCCCGTAGTACGGGGTGTACGGCTTGACCCCGGTGCGGGTCAGCTCGCCGCTGCGCACCTCGTGCAGGATCCGGCCGGGCTCCTCGTCGGTGAAGTCGTCGCACCGGGTGCCCTGGAGCCGGGCGAGCGCCAGCAGCGCACCGTGGGCCAGGCCGGGCCCGGCCACCAGCGTCTGGTACGCGGTGATCAGCGTGTCCCGGCCGAACACGGTCAGGAACCAGGGCAGCCCGGCACCGGGCAGCATGACCCGCTGGCCCCTGACCTCCAGGTCCAGCCGGAGCGCGGCCAGGTCGTACCGGGACCGGCGGGCGGTCCGTTCCAGGACGGGGTTGTCGCTCTGCAGCAGCGCGCGGCTCTCCGTCCACCGGCGCAGCGGGTCGTCGGCCCGGCGGTGCACCACCTCGGCGATGTCGCCGCGCACCGGCTCCACGACCCCCAGCCCGGGCGCCAGCGGCATCTCCAGGTCCACCCGCCAACCCTCACGGGAGTCCAGTTCCACCTGCCAGACCAGCTCGTCGCCCTCGATCCGGTCCGGGGGCAGGCTGGAGCGCAGGTCGGTGGTGGCCGTGAAGCCGTCCCGGTCGTACCGGAAGAAGAGGGCGGCTCCGTCGGCGCCGTGCCGGCGGACGATGTCGGCGGAGCGGTCCCGCACCCCGGACTTGACCTCGAACAGGTCGGCGAAATCGGCGGCGACGGCCAGCCGCACCTCGAACCGCACCGGTTCCGTGCAGTACGACATCAGCTCGATCCGCTCGTGGAACGCGTCCCCGACGTAGCGCAGCCGGCGCGCGCTCAGGCTGTCCGGCGGCAGCCCGGGCAGCTCGGGATTGGTGAGCATGAACTGAGCGGAGTAGTGGTCGATGGTCTCCGAGCGCAGCACCGGGAACCGGCGGCCGTCGATGGTCAGCACCCAACCGCTGACCAGCCGGGTGTCCAGGTGGACCAACCCGCCGATGCTGCCCGGGGGCACGTCCCCGGCGGGGTCGGAGTACATGAAGGTGGGCCCGCTGAGCACCGCGAGCGACTGGGGGCCCAGCTCGGGCGGGACGGCTCGCTGGTCGCCGGGCCCGGCAGCGGCCGCCAGGCCGGGCGTCGGGTCGGCGGGAGTCGGACGCGCGACAGCCATGCCGCCCACCGTAGGAGGAGCACGGGCGAGGGCCGCATCACCCGCTCCGGGTGAAACCTTCCGTCATCAACGAAGCCGGGTAGCTGACCGCCGCTCACCCGGACCGGGTGGGGTGAGCTCACCCGGCCGCGACGGAGGGTGGTGGGAGCGCGAGAGTCGATCCCGACAGAGGGGAGCCCGCAATGAGCATCCTGCCGTCCGACCGACGTGTCTCCCACTATCGGCAGCAGAGTGGCCGTCCGCAGCTCACGCCCCGGCAGCGCCGGCGCGTCGAGCACAAGGAGGCGAAGCTCCAGCGCCTCACCGGGCAGCGGCCGCGGGACCGGGGGCCCGGGCGCTGAGCCGATGACGCCGGTGGCGGTCGCCGTTGGGCGGCCGCCACCGCGCCGTTCAGCCCGGCGCCGGCGCGGTGATCGCCCAGCGTTCGTGGTCCCGCCAGGCGCCGTCGATGAACAGGTAGTCCGGCGAGAAGCCCTCCAGCCGGAACCCCAGCCGCTGCGCGAGTCGCTTCGACGGCTCGTTGCCGGGCTGGATGTTCGCCTCCAGCCGGTGCAGCCCGAGCGCCGTGAACGCGTGCTCGATCACCAGCCGCACCCCGGCCGAGGCGTGCCCCGTGCCGGCGTACGGCAGGAACGCGGCGTAGCCCAGGTAGCCGCCGCGCAGCGCGCCCATGACGATGCCGCTGATGTTCGCGTACCCGGCGATCGCCCCGGTGGCCCGGTCGCAGAACAGGTAACCGGCGTTGCCCCGCCCCCGGATCTTGCGCAGGTAGGCGGCGTACTGCTCGGCGTCGTCGGGCGCGGCGAGCCACGGGTGGTGCAGGTCGCGGCTGCGCCGGGCGGCGGCGACGAACTCCGTCTCGTCGGTGGGGCGGGGGCGGCGGATCGCGACGCGGCCGTCGCTGCGCAGGTACCTCACGGTGAGCCACTCTCGGTCACCCGCCCGGCCGCTGTCCAACCGGGGTCGCGCCGCGCGCCGCGGTGCCCTAGCGTGGCAGCCGAGGACGGGAGGTCGATCATGAGGACTGCTCCACTCGGCACGGTGCTGGTTCCCGCTTCGCCGCTGGGCGACCCGGTGTCCTGACCTGACCGGCGCGGCTCGGCCGACGGCTCCAGGTCGCCGCGCGGCGTCAGACGCGCCGAGCTTCGAGTCGTCGAAGCCCGACCCGCCCGGCGTTTCCCGCCAGGCCCGACACCGCCACCCTCGCCGCGAAGCGATCCGGTGATCCGCCCCCGCGCGGATCCCGACGTCCTGGCGTGCCCGCACGCCACCACATCGCTTCCGAGGGAGTTCCTCGTGTTTCCGGACAACCCGTCCGGGCGCCGCGTCGCGCCCGGACCACGTACCCCTGCCCGGTGGCCGGCATGACGGCCACCCTTCCCGCCGGACGGCTCGGCCCCGACTTCCGCCGGCTCTGGACCGCGTCGGCCGTCTCCAACCTCGGCGACGGCGTCACCCTGGTGGCCGCGCCGCTGCTGGTCGCCTCGCTCACCCCGGACCCGGCCGCGGTGGCCGCCGCCGCGCTCGCCCCGCAACTGCCGTGGCTGCTCCTCGCCCTGGTCAGCGGGGCCCTCGTGGACCGGCTCGACCGTCGCCGGCTGATCGTCGCGGTCAACCTGGCTCGGGCCCTGGTGCTGGCCGCGCTGGCCGCTGCGGTGCTCGCCGGGGTGGCCACCGTGCCACTGGTCTGCCTCGCCTTCTTCCTCACCGGCATCGGCGAGACCCTGGCCGACACCGCGGCCGGAGCGCTTCTGCCGTCGGTGGTGCCGGCCGACCGCCTGGAGCAGGCCAACAGCCGGCTCTCCGCCACCTTCGTCATCGGCAACCAGTTCGTGGCCAAGCCGCTCGGGGCGTACCTCTTCCTGTGCGCGGCCGCGCTGCCGTTCGGGTTCGACGCGGCCACCTTCGGGGTGGCCGCGCTGCTGCTGGCCCTGCTGCGCCGGCGACCCGTCCCGTCCGCGACGCCGCCGGCCCCCGCGGCTCCGGACCGGTCGCTGCGGGCCGACGTGGTGGAGGGGCTGCGCGCGCTCTGGGCCGTGCCGGTGCTGCGCACCCTGGCCTGCTGCATCGCCGTCATGAACGTGGCGTTCTGCGCCGCCTTCGCCGCGTTCGTGCTCTACGCCCGGCAGCGGCTCGGCCTCGCCGAGGTCGGGTACGGCCTGCTGCTGACCGCCTCGGCGCTCGGCGGACTGGCCGGCAGCGCGCTGGCCACCCGGCTGCGGTCCCGGTTCGGCACGCCCGCGCTGCTCCGGGCCGGGCTGCTGGTCGAGATCGGGCTCCAGGTCGTGCTGGCCGGCACCCGGCATCCGGTGGTCGCCGGCGCCGCGCTGGCCGTGTGGGGCGCGCACGCCATGGTCTGGGGCGTGCTCGTGGTGTCGTTGCGACAGCGACTCGTGCCGGACCGGCTGCGCGGCCGGGTGAACAGCGTCTACGCCCTGGCCAACCTGGGCGGGGCGGCGCTGGGCACGGTCGCCGGCGGCGTTCTGGCCCGGGCGGCGGGGATCCTGGCCCCCTTCTGGCTGGCCGCGGCGGCGCTGGCGGTGCTCACCGTGCTGGCCTGGCGCCGCCTGGCCGACACCGGCCGCTGATCCGTCCCACGCCGGTGGGGAGTCCGTCCGGTCTCCCCACCGGCGTGCCCGGGTGTCCCGGGTCACCACCCGAACCGCCTCCTCACGGTCACCCTGCCGTCACGTCGGTGTAGCCGCGGCGACGGATGCCTCCAGCAGCGTGGTGTCGCGCCGGACGGACCGGCCGACCAGCGGAGGACCAGCAGTGGCACACGACGGGACGACGCCTCGCCGGGGCCGGATCGTAATGCTCGTCGACAACAAGGTCGAGGGCGACTCCCGGGTGCAGAAGGTCGCCCGGTCCGCCGCCGAGGCCGGCTGGGACGTGACCCTGCTCGGCCGCTCCCCCGACGGCACGGAACGGACCTGGCGGCTCGGCGCCGCCGAGGTGCGGCTGCTGCCGATGCCGGAGCCGCTGCACCGGCGCCGCCACGAGTTCCGCCGCTCGCTGCGCTGGCCGCTGGCGTACCGGTCGGACGGCATCGCCGAGCACCGCGCCCAGTGGGCCCGGGCCTGGCGGGCCGATCTGGCGGTCCGGTCCGCCCTGGTGGCCCGGCGGGCCGCGGCAGGTGAGCTGGCCGGGGCCCGGCTGCGCGGGGCCCGGCGCGCGTTGCGCCGGCGGGAGGTCGCCGCCGGGCTGCTCGACCGCTGGGTCTGGCTGCGGACCAAGATGATGAACCGGGTCCGGTACGGCCGCCGGTTCCGCGGTCCGTGGGACCGGGCGTACACGCTGTTCTGCCAGCTCGTTCAGGGCGACCGGGCGTGGCGGCGGCTGGAGCCGGGGCTCTGGGACTACGAGCTGGCCTACGGCCCCGAGGTGGACCGGCTGCGCCCGGAGCTGATCCACGCGCACGACTTCCGGATGCTCGGCGTCGGCGCCCGCGCCAAGATCCGCGCGGCCGGCGAGGGCCGTCGGGTCGCGCTGGTCTGGGACGCCCACGAGTTCCTGCCCGGGATCAAGCCGTGGCGGGACCACGCCCGCTGGCTGCCGGCCCACCGGGCCCACGAGCGGGAGTACGCCCCTCACGCCGACGCCGTGCTCACGGTCTCGGCGGACCTGGCCGAGCTGCTGCGCCGGGAGCACGGGCTCGCCGAGACGCCGGGTGTGCTGCTCAACGCCCCCGCCGACGACCACCGCCCGTCCGGTGACGCGCCGCCGCCGGACCTGCGGGCCGAGTGCGGGATCGGCCCGGACGTGCCGCTGCTGGTCTACAGCGGCGCGGCGGCCCCGCAGCGCGGCCTGGACACCCTGGTCGAGGCGTTGCCCCGGCTGCCCGGGGTGCACCTCGCGCTGGTGGTCGACCCGGCGTTGCGCTACGTCGAGCGGCTCGCCGACCGGGCCGCGCGGCTCGGGGCCGCCGACCGGCTGCACGTGCTGCCGTACGTGCCGCACTGGCAGGTGGTGCCGTTCCTGTCCGGCGCCGACGTCGGGGTGATCCCGATCCACCGCTGGCCCAACCACGAGATCGCCCTGATCACCAAGTTCTTCGAGTACGCCCACGCCCGGCTCCCCGTGGTGGTCAGCGACGTGCGGACCATGGCCGCCACCGTCCGGGAGACCGGCCAGGGCGAGGTGTTCCGGGCCGGCGACGTCGACGACCTGGTCCGCGCGGTGACCGCCGTGCTGGCCGACCCCGCCCGGCACCGCGCCGCGTACGACCGGCCGGGCCTGCTCGCCGGCTGGACCTGGTCGGCGCAGGCCGAGGTGCTGGAGGCGGTGTACCGGCGGCTGCTGCCCGAAGCCCCACCCCCGCCCGACGTGGACACGCCCGACCCGCCGACTCCCCGAGGAGCGCTCCGGTGCCCACCCCCGACGTGACCGTCGTCATCCCGGTCTACAACACCCGGCCCTACCTGCGGTCCTGCCTGGACTCGGTGCTGCGCCAGACCATCGGCCGGCACCGGCTGGAGATCGTGGCGGTGGACGACGGCTCCACCGACGGCAGCGGCCGGCTGCTGGACCGGCTCGCCGCCCGCCACCCCGGCACCGTGAAGGTGCTGCACCAGGCCAACTCCGGCGGCCCGGCCGCCCCCTGCAACCGGGGCCTGGAGCTGGCCACCGGCCGGTACGTCTTCTTCCTCGGCTCCGACGACCACCTCGGACCGGAGGCGCTGGAGCGGCTGGTCGCCGCCGCCGACCGGTACGGCTCGGACGTGGTGCTCGGCAAGGTGGTGGGGGTCAACGGCCGGCACGTCTTCGCCGACGTCTTCGCCACCGGCAACGCGGTCGACGTGAGCCTGTTCGACTCGGCGCTGCCCTGGTCGCTGGCGAACACCAAGCTGTTCCGCCGGGACCTCGTGGACCGGCTCGGGCTGCGCTTCCCCGAGGACATGCCGGTGCTCAGCGACCAGCCGTTCACCCTGGCCGCCTGCTACCACGCCCGGCGGATCTCGGTGCTCGCCGACTACGACTACTACCACGCGGTGCGCCGGCTGGACGCCCGCAACATCACCTACCACAGCCGGGTCGACCAGCGGCTGGTCAGCGTGGAGCGGCTGTTCACCTTCGTGGCCGGGCTGATCCCGGCCGGCCCGCGGCGGGACGCCGTGCTGCGCCGGCACGTCGGGCTGGAGCTGGCCAACCTGGTCGGCGACGACTTCCGCCGGCTGGACCGCGCCGCCCAGGAGCGGGTGCACGCGGCGGTGCGCCGGCTCGTCGAGCGGTACGTCACCGACGGGCTCCGGGACCGGCTCGACATCGAGGCCCGGCTGCGGCTGGGCGCGGTGACCGCCGGGGGCGTCGACGAACTGCTGGCCGTCATCGACCAGGACGCCGAGCGGGGCGTCCCGGTCACGGTGGTCGCCGGGGGCCGCTGGCACGCCGGCTACCCGGGCGCGCCGGCCGCCTGGACCGACGTCACCGACGTCCGCGCCGACTGGCTGGCCCGGCTGGACACCGTGACGGTGAGCTGGGCGGACGCGCACACCCTCGCGGTGACCACGCGCAGCCCGTACCCCCGGTTCGCGGCGCAGGCGGGGCCGGTCCGGCTGGTGGCCGGCCCGGTCGCCGGCACCACCCTGCTCGACGCCACCGACCCGACCGGCCGGACCGTGCGGACCGACTTCCCGGTCGACCGGCTGCTCGCCGGCAGCGCGGCCAGCGGCCAGCGCCACCCGGTCCGGGCCGAGGTCGACGGCGGCCACGGCCGGGGCAGCGCCCCGGTCCGCGCGCCCCGGCTCGCCGCCGGCCGCCCCCGGCTGCTGCGCCGCGGCGCCCGCCTGTACGGGGTGGCCGCGACCGTCGACCCGCGCAACGGCCAGCTCGTCCTGTCGGTGGTGCCGGTGACCGTGGGGCAACTGGTCAGCCGACTGCGCCGCCGATGGCGGCGGAGCGGGCCGGCCGTCGCCGTCCCGGTCCCGGCGCGGCCGATCCGGCCGGCGGGCTCCCCGGCTCCGGTCGGCCCGACCCACGCCGAGCCGGGGCCGGCCCAGGTGGGTCAGCTCACCACCGCGTCCTGACCCCCGCAGCGGGGGCGGTCAGAGGGGGCGGGGGTGGGGCTGGTCGAGGGGCATGGGGATCTGGAGGAAGGTGGTGCCGCGCAGGTCGAGCCAGGCGCGGTCGGGGGCGCGGACCAGGCGCACCATCACCGACGTGCAGGCCGGGCAGCGCCCGATCAGCCCGGGCGCGTGCGAGTAGACGTGCAGCCCGGCCACCGGGCCGGTCATGCCGCAGTGGTCGCAGCGCCCGGTGGCGGAGCTCAGGTCGACCGCGAAGACTTCGCGCATCGGCCCGTCGAGCATGTTGCCGTCCAGGTAGGACATGTCCGTCATGCGCTCTCCTCGGGTGGTCAGCCGGTCGGGCCGAACCGTTCGGTCTTCACCCGCCGGGTCGGGTGGCCCAGCCCCACCAGCAGGTCCGCCACGGTCTCCACGAAGCCGGTGGGGCCGCAGACGTAGCAGAGCGGCTCCAGGTCGGGCGGCCAGCCGTGGCTGTTCACGTCGGCCAGGCCGATCCGGTGCGGCTCCCCCCGCCAGCCCTCCGGCGCCGCCCGGGTGTAGACGTACGCCACGTCGAGGCCCTGGTCGTCGCGGGCGCGGCGGCGCAGTTCGTCGGCGTAGATGACGTCGTCGGGGGTGCGCACCGAGTAGATGAGGCGGAACGGCACCCGGCTGCCGGCGGCCCGCCGGGCCCGGACCATCGCCATCAGCGGCACCACCCCGGAGCCACCGGCCACCAGCAGCACCGGCGCGGTCTCGTCGGCACGCCAGACGAACCAGCCGCCGACCGGCCCGCGCACCTCCACGGGGTCGCCCTCGGCGTAGGTGTCGGTGAGGTACGGCGACACCTCCCCGTCGGGCACCCGCTGCACGGTCACCGCGATCCGCTCCCCCTCGGCCGGCCCGGCCAGCGAGTAGGAGCGGGCCGCCTGGTAGCCGTCGCCGGCGGTGAGTCGAATGTCGAGGTGCTGCCCCGGCTGGTGCCCGGGCCAACCGGGCACGTCCAGCACCAGGGTCTGCGCGCTCGGCGTCTCGACCCGCCGCTCGACCAGCCGGGCGACCCGCCAGGTCAGCGGGGCGACCATCCGGCCGCCGGTCGTCGGGGCGGCCACCTCAGTCGCCCTGGTAGCGCTGCTCGCGCCAGGGGTCGCCGTAGTCGTGGTAGCCGGCGGTCTCCCAGAAGCCCGGCTGGTCGTCGGTGAGCAGCCGCACTCCGCGGACCCACTTGGCCGACTTCCAGAAGTAGAGGTGCGGCACGAGCAGCCGGGCCGGTCCGCCGTGCTCGGCCGGGAGCGGGCCGCCCTGGTAGGTGTGGACCACCCAGGCCCGGCCGCCGCGCAGGTCGTCCAGCGGCAGGTTGGTGCTGTAGCCGCCGTAGGAGTGGGCCAGCGCATACCGGGCGGCGGTGTCGACGCCGTCGAGCAGGGTGTCCAGTGAGACCCCCTGCCAGTCGGTGCCCAGCTTGGACCAGCGGGTGACGCAGTGGATGTCCACGTGTGGCGTCTCCTGCGGCAGGCCCATCAGCTCGTCCCAGGACCAGCGGTACTCGGCGCCCGCCTCCGTGGTGAGCACGAACTCCCAGGTGTCCAGCGGCACCCGGGGCGTCGGCCCGGCGGAGAGCACCGGAAAGTCCTCGGTGAGGTACTGCCCCGGCGGCAGGGCCGGTTCGGACGAACGGGGCCGGCCCTGAAATCCCGGCGACACGATTCCCACGCGTCAGTAGTACCACCTGGGACGGGTCGGGGCGAGAGGTTCGGCCGGGAGCCGCCGCGGTGGGTGACCACCGCGGCGGCCGGGTCACCGCCGCTCGGCGGCGACCGGCTGATCGCCGGCGGCGCGGTCGCGGGTGGCGCGCAGGCTGGTCAGGGTGACGATCACCAGCACGCCGATGATGACGCCGAGCGAGGCGAGGGTGGGGATCTCCGGCACACCCGACCAGATGCCGTGCGCCCAGTGCAGGCCCAGCTTGAGGCCGATGAAGGCGAGGATGGCGGCCAGGCCGTAGCTGAGGTGGACGAGGCGGCTCAGCGCGGCGTGCAGGACGAAGTAGAGCGCCCGCAGGCCGAGCAGGGCGAAGGCGTTGGTGGCGAAGACCAGGTAGGGGTCCTCGGTGATGCCGTAGACCGCGGGCACCGAGTCGACGGCGAAGACCACGTCGGTGGCGAGCACCGCGACCACCACGAGGGCGAACGGGGTGAGGGTCCGGCGGCCGTCCAACCGGACGGTCATCTTCGGGCCGTGGTACTCGTCGACCACCGGCATGACCTTGCGGAGCAGCCGGACCGACCGCATCTTGTCGATGTCGACCTCCTGCTCGTGCCCGGTGAGGGCGTCGCGCAGCAGCTTGACCGCGGTGGCGATCAGGATGAGCGCGAAGAGCAGGAAGGCGAAGTCGAGGGTCTTCAGGGCGGCGGCGCCCAGGGCGATGAAGATCGCGCGCAGCACCAGCGCGCCGGCGATGCCGTAGAGCAGCACCCGCTGGGCCAGCACGGCGGGCACCGCAAACGCGGCCAGCAGCAGCATGAAGACGAAGAGGTTGTCGACCGAGAGTGACTTCTCCACCAGGTAGCCGGTGAGATACTGGACGCCCTGCTCGGAGCCGTAGCGACCCCACACCCAGCCGCCGAAGGCCAGCGGCAGGGCGATGTAGAAGGCCGACCAGCCCAGCGCCTCCTTGAGGGAGACCTCGTGCGGCTTCCGGGTGACCAGGAAGTCGAGCACCAGCAGCGCGAGCACGCCGGCGATGGTCACCGCCCAGAGGGTGGGGGTGCCGACCGACGACAGCTCGACGGCGGACAGGTAGGACAACTCGGTCACGGAGCCTCCTCGAACACGGTGCCATGTCCGAGGTCTCCTTCACCCACCGTTCGTGGGCAACCACCCGAGGCGCGCCCGGGGCCCGCCGTACTGACCGGAATGGTTCGTGGGAAGTACTCCCCTCGCCGCCTCAAGGTTAGGGCAACCTCAACGCGTACGCCAAGCCGCGACCAGGATGATTGCCCTGGTCAACCGCTGTGTGGACGGCGGGACGTGGTGCCCGGCGGCCCCGAGCCCTATGGTGACGCGATGAACAGTCAGGGGCCGCTGACCGGCGTACGGGTGATCGAGCTGGCCGGCATCGGACCCGGCCCGTTCGCCGCCATGATGCTGGCCGACCTGGGCGCGGACGTGGTGCGGGTGGACCGGGTCGGCGGCGGCGGCTTCGGCGACGTGCCGGACGACCTGCTGACCCGCAACCGCCGCTCGCTCGCCGTCGACCTGAAGACCCCCGAGGGGCGCGAGGTGGTGCTGGCCCTGGTCGCCGGGGCGGACGCGCTGATCGAGGGCTTCCGGCCCGGGGTCACCGAGCGGCTCGGCCTCGGCCCGGACGACTGCCACGCCACCAACCCCCGCCTCGTGTACGGGCGGATGACCGGCTGGGGGCAGGACGGCCCGCTCGCCCACACCGCCGGCCACGACATCGACTACCTGGCGCTGACCGGCGCCCTGCACGGCGTCGGCCGGGCCGGCGAGCGCCCGGTGCCGCCGATGAACCTGCTCGGCGACTTCGGCGGCGGCGGGATGATGCTGGCCCTCGGCATCGTCGCCGCGCTCTACGCGGTCCGCGCCGGCGCCCCCGGCCAGGTGGTCGACGCGGCCATCGTGGACGGCGTGTCGGTGCTCGCCACCCAGATCCACGCGCTGCGCCGGTCCGGCATGTGGCAGGACCCACGCGGGGTGAACCTGCTCGACGGCGGCGCCCCGTTCTACGACACCTACGAGTGCGCCGACGGGCGGCACCTCGCGGTGGGCGCGCTGGAGCCGCGGTTCTACGACGAACTGGTCCGGCTCACCGGCTTTCCGCTCGACGGCGACGACGCCCCCGACCGGCACGATCCGGCGAACTGGCCGGCGCTGCGGGCGGCCTGGGCGCGGCTGTTCCGCACCCGCACCCGGGACGAGTGGGCCGCGCTGCTGGCCGGCTCGGACGCCTGCGTGGCGCCGGTGCTCGACTGGGCCGAGGCCCCGGGGCACCCGCACCTGGCCGCCCGGGAGGTCTTCGTCGCGCCCGACGGGGTCACCCAGCCGGCCCCCGCACCCCGCTTCTCGGCCACCCCCACCTCGGTACGCCGCCCGCCGCCGCAGCCCGGCGAGCACACCGACGAGGTGCTGGCCGAGGCCGGTTTCGACCCGGCACGGGTGGCTGCCCTGCGGGCCGCCGGCACGGTGGCCTGACCGCGCCACCGGGGCGCCGGCCTCCCGCCGAGCCTCAGGTCCGGCGGGAGGCCGGCGCCAGGGCCGGCTCCACCATGTCCCGGAAGTCGCGCGGCATCTGGACCGCCACGTCCTGGAACTCCCCGCTGGTGATCGCCTCGTGCAGCGTGCAGAACACGGCGCGGATCGCGTCCCGGGCGGCGTTCTCGTCGACGGCGGCCCGTTGGGCGACCCGGGCGACGAACTCGGCCGCCCCGAAACGGTCCGCGGCCTCGGTGCGGGGGTGGGGGTTGAGCACCCGCTGGAGGGGCTTCGGCAGCTGCGCGGCGAGATCCAGCACCTCACCGCCGGTCAACCGTTCGGCCAGGGTCTCCAACGTGGCCCGGGTCAGCTCCGTCGCCCGCTCCTCGGACGTCCCGGTACGCCGCGCCACGCGGTCGACGAAGGCGCCGTATTGCATGGGTGGTACCCCCTTCGGTGTTCGCCCGGGCCGCCTACCCGCCACAGCGACCCGGAAACAGCGGCCGGATTTTGCCCGGCCCGCGCGTGAGGCGCGGCCCGACGGGTAACCGCCGCCGGTCGTGACCGCAACTACAGGCGCGAGGAGCCCGACCCATGGCGAGTTACACGGACGTCCTTGAGTACCTGTCCGCGCTGGACTATCCGGCGGGCAAGGACGACGTCATCCGGGAGGCCGAACGGGAGGGCGCGCCGCCGGAGGTGTTGCGGGCGCTGCGGGCGCTGCCGCCGGTGGACTACGCCAACGGCAGCGAGGTGGCCCGCTCGGCGGGCATCGACGCCGCGCCCGAGGTGGGCCGCTCACAGCGCGCGGCGCAGGCCCGGGATAGGCACACGCGGGTCTCGCAGCACCTGCGCGGTATCTGACCCGTCCGGTGCCGCGCCGGATGGCCGGTCGGGTACCCGGGCACGTGCCGGCGGCGCTCCAGCTCGTGGTGATGGCGCTGGTCGGCGCCGTCGCGGCCAGCGCCGCCGCCGTCATGCTCGCGCCGACGCTCGCCCCGCTGGTCGGGTGGGACGGGGCCGCGCTGAGCTGGCTTGTCCTGCAGTGGGGGCGGCTGTCCCGGCTGGACGCCGCCCGCACCGCGCGGCTGGCAAAGCTCGAGGACCCCAACCGGGCGACGCGCGACGCCCTGCTGCTGGCCGCCTGCCTGGCCAGTCTGCTGGCGGTCGGCCTGGTGCTGACGACGGCGCGCGCCGTTCCGCACGGACTGCCGCGAGACCTCTACGGTGGACTCGGTGTGCTGAGCGTCGTGGTGTCCTGGTTCGTGGTGCACACCGTCTTCACCACCCGGTACGCCCGCCTGTACTACAGCGGCGAGCCGGGCGGGATCGACTTCCACCAGCACGAGCCGCCCTGCTTCTCCGACTTCGCGTACCTCGGCTTCACGGTCGGCACCACCTTCCAGGTCTCCGACACCGACCTGGGCAGCTCCGAGATGCGCCGGACGGCGCTGCGGCACCTGCTGCTGTCCTACCTGTTTGGCGCGGTCATCGTCGCCACCACGGTGAACCTGCTCGCCAGCCTGGCCGCGTGAGCCCCGGGCAGCAGGCGGGCGCCCCGGGTCACGAACCGCGACCTGGGGCGCCACGCAGCACCTGTCCCCGCCGGTTCGCGCCCGAACCGGGTCGCGACCGACAGGCGGTGGATGTTCGCCCGAACCGGGCGGGCATCGCTGCCACGATCATCATACGACGGGGCATCAGCCGAACGGGTGACTATCGCGAAACTGTGTCCGGAGGCACGTCCCGGTCACGAGGTCAGCTCCGCGTACCGCTTCTCCAGATCCACCCGGGCCAGCGCTCCGACCAGCCACGCCAGCCGCTCCGACTCGCCGCTGCCGGCCAGCCCGGCCAGGTCGTCGGCGGAGCGCCCCAACCCCAGTCGGCGGGCCGCCGCGAGGGCCCGGCGGTCGGCCACCGGCGCCACCTCGCGCCACACCGCCTGCGCCTCGCGGAAGAACAGGTCGGCCACCTCGTCGTCCACCCCGGGCAGCGCGGTCAGCAGCCGCCGCTCCCGGGCCGGATCCTGGTGCGCCTCGGTGCGGAGCCGGCGCAGGTCGCCCCGGTACGCGTCGACCACGTTCTGGGCCAGGTCGCCGAGGGTGGCGGAGAGCGCGTCCACGTCGCCGCGCTGCCCCGCGGCGCGCAGCACGCGGACCCGGTCGGCGTGCAGGGAGCGGGCCAGCCGGGCCGCGCTGTCCCAGCCGGCGTCCCGCAGTCCCGCCGCGGCGTCGACCGCCTTGTGGAAGTCGCCCCGGCGGGCCAGCAGAACGGACAGGTAGAGCACCTGGAACAGCTGGGACGGGTTGTTCGTCACCCGGAACCCGTACCGTTCGGCGAACCCCCGCCCGTCCCCGGCGAGCCGGCGGACCAGCCGCTTCTTGTCCTCGACACTGGAAATCGCACTGGTGGTGGGCATGCCCGCCGTCTACCCGGGGCGGAGCGAGGCATTCAGCCGAGCGTGCCGCCGCGCCGGTCCCGCGCCTTGAGCCGAGTGGTGGGCAGCGCCGGGGCCGGCAGTGGCGGCGCCGGGTCGTCGGCGACCGTGCCGAACCGCCGGCCCGCCATCCAGTCCTCGCGGGCGGCGGCGACCTCCTCGTGCGACCGTCCGACGAAGTTCCACCACATCACCAGCGGCTCCTCGAACGGGGTGCCGCCGAGCAGCAGCAGCCGGCTGCCCGGGGCGGCGCGGAGGGTCAGCGCGTCCCGGCCGGCGCCCAGGTAGAGCAGCGCGCCGGGGGCGAAGGCCACCCCGTCCACCTCGGCGGAGCCGGACATGGCGAGCAGCCCGTACTCGAAGTCGCGGCGCAGCGGCAACGTGGCCGGCGCCGGACCGCGGACCTCGAGCTGCGCGCCGACCAGCGGGGTGTGCACCACGGCCGGGGAGCGTTCCCCGCCCACCTCGCCGACGAGCAGGGTGACGTCCAGGTCGCCGTCGCGCCACCTGGGCAGTTCGGCATGGTGGGCGAAGTCGGCCGCGCCCGCCCGGGCCGGGTCGGGCAGCGCCACCCAGAGCTGCACGCCGTGCATCACCGGCGGGTGCACCAGCGGCGAGCGTTCCGAGTGGGCGATGCCGTGCCCGGAGGTCATCACGTTGAGCTGGCCGGGTCGGATCGGCTGGACGTTGCCCAGGCTGTCCCGGTGCAGGATCTCCCCGTCGAGCAGCCAGGTGACCGTCTGCAACCCGGTGTGCGGGTGCGGCGGCACCTCCATGCCGGGGCGCTCGGCCACGTCGTCCGGACCGAAGTGGTCGACGAAGCACCAGGCCCCGACCAGCCGCCGCTGTCGCTGCGGCAGCAGCCGGCGCACCGTGGTGTAACGCCCCAACGGCACGTCGTGGCCGGGCAGCAGCACGCTTCCCGGATCGGTGGGGCCCACGCCAGGTGGGAGGGTCTGCGCCGGCAGGGATTCGGTACGGTCCACCGCCCGACTCTACGCTCAGCCCGCCGTGACGCTCACCGGGTTCACCCACCACCAGGTCGAGGTAGAGACCGGCAGGTCAGCCGAGCCGGGCCCGCGCCTTCGCGGCGCACGCCGACATCAGGGTCCGCGCGTCCAGGCCGAGGCTCTCGATGGCCACCAGCGCGGTGAACGCCACGTCCGCCAGTTCGGCGGAGACCTCCTCGCGGGTGTGCGTGACGCCCTTGCGCGGGTTCTGCCCGAGCACCCCGATCCAGGCGGCGGCCGCCTCACCCGCCTCCTCGGTGAGCTTGAGGAGGCGACAGGTCAGCTCTCCGTCACCCGTGCCGTTGGCCGCGTCCAGCCAGGCGCGGGCGTCCCTTGCCGTCTCCCAAATCAACTCGTCCACCCGACCAGTGAACCGGACGACGGTGACGATCCGTACCCGGGGGCGGTGCGGCGACGAGGCCGGCGCCGGGACCGGAAGGGGCGTGTCCGTGATGCCGGAGACCGTCGAGAGGGTGTTCGCGAACGTGGTCGAGCGGAACCCGGGTGAGCCCGAGTTCCACCAGACGGTCCGGGAGGTGCTGGAGAGCATCGGGCCGGCCCTGGCCCGCCACCCCGAGTACGCGCACGCGTGCGTCATCGAGCGGATCTGCGAGCCGGAGCGGCAGGTCATCTTCCGGGTGCCGTGGGAGGACGACCACGGCCGGGTCCGGGTGAACCGCGGCTTCCGGGTGGAGTTCAACAGCGCGCTCGGCCCGTTCAAGGGCGGGCTGCGCTTCCACCCGTCGGTCTACCTGGGCATCGTGAAGTTCCTCGGCTTCGAGCAGATCTTCAAGAACGCGCTGACCGGCCTGCCGATCGGCGGCGGTAAGGGCGGCGCGGACTTCGACCCGAAGGGCCGCTCGGACCGGGAGGTGATGCGGTTCTGCCAGAGCTTCATGACCGAGCTGTACCGGCACATCGGCGCGCAGACCGACGTGCCGGCCGGGGACATCGGGGTGGGCGGCCGGGAGATCGGCTACCTGTTCGGCCAGTACAAGCGGATCACCAACCGGTACGAGTCGGGGGTGCTCACCGGCAAGGGGCTGGCGTACGGGGGCGCGCAGGTGCGGCGGGAGGCGACCGGCTACGGGGCCGTGTTCTTCGCCGAGGAGATGCTGAAGCAGACCGGGGACGGCCTGGACGGCAAGCGGGTGGTGGTCTCCGGCTCCGGCAACGTGGCCATCTACGCGATCGAGAAGGTGCGCCAGCTCGGGGGCACGGTGGTGGCCTGCTCCGACTCGGACGGCTACGTGCTCGACGAGAAGGGCATCGACCTGGCCCTGCTGCGCGAGCTGAAGGAGGAGCGCCGGGCCCGTCTCGACGACTACGTGCGGCACGTGCCGCACGCCGTGGCGGTCTCCGGTCGTACCGTCTGGGAGGTGCCCTGCGATCTGGCCCTGCCCTGCGCGACGCAGAACGAGATCGGCGGCGCGGAGGCGGCGGCGCTGGTGGCCGGCGGCTGCGTCGCGGTGGTCGAGGGGGCGAACATGCCCACGACGCCGGAGGCGGTGCGGATCCTGGGCCGGGCCGGGGTGCGGTTCGCCCCGGGCAAGGCGGCCAACGCCGGCGGGGTGGCGGTGAGCGCGCTGGAGATGCAGCAGAACGCCAGCCGCGACTCGTGGACGTTCGCCCAGTCGGAGCAGCGGCTGCGGGAGACGATGCGGGACATCCACGCACGCTGCTGGGCCACGGCCGAGGAGTACGGGCTGCCGGGCGACTACGTGGCCGGAGCGAACATCAACGGGTTCCGGCGGGTCGCGGAGGCGATGCTGGCGCACGGTCTGGTGTAGGCGGCCACTGTGGGCGGACGGGTTCAACCTCGCTGACCGTTCGGTCAGTCAACGATTGACAGGGTTCGAGGTCGAGCTTAGGTTCAGGGCCTACCGGCCGGTAGGCATCCGTCCCGCCTGGCCGCCCCCGTCCCGGGGCGGCACCCGTCCCCCGGGGGAGCACCGATGCTGACCTCACCCACCCGCCTCCTGCGCCGGCTGCTCGCCGCCGGCGCCGCCCTCACCCTCACGGTCGGTCTCGCCGGCGCCACGCCCGCCGTGGCCGCCGACCGCGACGACGACGGCAGCCAGCCGCTGCCCGGCTACACCATCAGCAACCCGCCGCTCGCGCCGCTGGTCATCCAAGGCGCGGCCACCACCGTCCGGCAGGGCGTGCACGAGCACGCCGGCTACGTGATCGAGACCCCCGCCCGGTGGAACGGGGAGCTGGTCATGTGGGCGCACGGCTACCGCGGCCAGGGCACCGTGCTCTCCCCCGAGCCGCCCGGCTACGACCTGCGGCAGCGGATGCTGGCGCAGGGGTACGCCTGGGCGTCGTCCTCGTACGACCGCAACGGCTACGACATCCGTTCCGGGGTGCTCGGCACCCGGACGCTGGCCGACTTCTTCGCCGACACGGTGAAGCGGCCGAAGCGGGTGCTCATCGCCGGCGTCTCCATGGGCGGGCACATCATCGGCCGCTCGCTGGAGCAGTACCCGGGCTACTACGACGGTGCGCTGCCGATGTGCGGGGTGCTCGGCGACCAGGAGCTGTTCGACTTCTTCCTCGACTACAACCTGGTGGCGCAGGCCCTCGCCGGGGTGCGCGCGTACCCGACGCCGGACGACTACCTCACCGACGCGGTGCCGCGGATCCAGATGGCGCTCGGCCTGGCCGGGCTGAAGCCGGGCGGCCCGGACACCACCAACGACCTCGGCAAGCAACTGCGGGCCATCACCGTCGAACGCTCCGGCGGCCCGCGACCCGGCGCCGACGCGGCCTTCGCGGTCTGGAAGGACTTCCTGTTCAGCATCACCACCACCGACGGTGGCGACTCCCCCGCCCAGCGGCCCGGTCAGCTCGCCACCAACCTGCTCACCCGGTACTCCCCGAACAGCCCGGTGGACGTCAACGCCACCGTGCAGCGGGTCGCCCCGGAGAACCTGTGGCAGCGACTGGCCCCGACGCTCACCGAGGTGCCGCGGATCAGCGGCCGGCCCACCGTGCCGGTGCTCAGCCTGCACGACCTCGGCGACCTCTTCGTGCCGTTCAGCATGGAGCAGGCGTACGCCCGGGACGCGGCGTGGCACGGCCGCAGCCGGCTGGTCGTGCAGCGGGCCATCCGGGCCGCGCAGCACTGCGAGTTCAGCCCGGCCGAGGCCGGCGCCGCCTGGGACGACCTGGTTTCCTGGGTACGCACCGGCCGGCGCCCGGCCGGCGACGCGGTCACCGATCGGAAGGCGGTGGCGGCGCCTGACTTCGGCTGCCGGTTCAGCGACCCGGCTGCCTGGGCCGCCGGTTCGGGGACGCGTCGCCTGTACGCGCCCTGCTGACCGGTCCCGGAGACGCCGCTGGCCGGCACCCGTCGGGGTGCCGGCCAGCGTTCGTTGGTTTGTGTCAGCTGTTCCAGTTGTGGGCGACGATGTCGGCGGCCTGCTGCTCCCACTGGGCGTAGGCGTCGGGGTAGGCCGAGACCTGCACGGTCTG